>NZ_JAKMQP010000003.1:0-134334 GCF_025771615.1 Campylobacter sp. IFREMER_LSEM_CL292 | reverse complement strand
TCTTAGAAGAAATTATCTTCTAAGAAAGAGAATGTTATACAGCGCCTTTTGGAGCTGTAAATGCTGTTATTTTAGGCGGCAATCCCTTATATTTTTCTATATTTACTAAGCCTGTATGAGAAATGTTTCCGTTTGCTAATTCAGAAGTTGGCATATCAATAGTTAAGACATTTACATTTCCGTATTTGCACATTCCTTCATCATTTGGATCATACCAGCCACCTTCGCATAATCTTACAACATTTGGCATAATATCTTTAGTTACCACAGCACCTGCGAGAACTTGACCTCTTTTATTGAAAACTCTTACAATATCACCATCTTTGATTCCAAGTTTTTTAGCATCAATAGGATTGATTAAGATAGGTTCTCTATCATTTACTGCATATTTTTCACGCAATAAGGTATGACACATTTGAGAGTGAAGCCTATCTGTTGGATGATTAGTTAGTAGATGAAAAGGTGTTTCCTTGGTAGCATTTCCTAGCCATTCTATCGGCTCCATCCACATTGGATGTGCTTTGCAGTCTTTATAGTTATACTTTTCGATAGTTTTTGAGTAAATTTCTATCAAACCTGATTCAGTACCTAGAGCATTTAAGATAGGATCTTCAATAAATTCAGAAAATCTCACCCATTCCATACTTTCTATAGTTGGAGAAAAAGTTATAGGCTCATTTTTGGCCCAAAATTCTTCAAAACTTGGCATTTTTGGCTCAAATACATCCCCATAAGCTTGAGTTTGTTTTAAAGCGCTATTGTAGTATTCTTTAATAAAATCTTTTGCTTTTTTACCATTTTCGGTATAAGCATTAAATACATCATCTCCATACACTTTACAAATATCAGCAAAAATTTCATAGTCATCTTTGCTTTCGCCTATTGGTAATACTGCTTGTTTCATTGGAGCTATATTCATATTAGAATAATCTCCACTCATGGTAATATCATCTCGTTCATAAGAACTTGTGGTAGGCATTACAATATCTGCCATTTTGGCAGTTGGAGTCCAATAAATTTCATTTACAACTATAGTTCTTGGTTTTTGCCATGCTTTGATGTTAGTGTTTGTATTTTGATGATGAACTAATGGATTTCCACCTGCCCAATAAATAAAGTCAATATCAGGATAGGTTATTTTAGAACCATTATTGTCTATAACTTTCCCAGGATTTAATAAAGCATCAGCTATTCTAGCTACAGGAAAAGAATAACTAGCAGTATTTTGTAGCCATTCAGCACCACCTTGAGATTCTCCATTTTTTGGCATACCTTTAAATTTACCATTTTCCCAAATTCCCACAGCTCCTGCTGTAATACCTCCTATAACACCACCTTTGCATGATGGAACACCGCCATTACTATAGTGATAACTTAAGCCAAATCCACCACCTTTAGTGCCAATTTGACCAAGCATTGAAGCTAGGGTTATTAACATCCAATGAGGTTGCTCGCCATGATGAGCTCTTTGCATGCCCCAACCACTCATGATCATAGTAGGGTTATCATAAAAACTTTCAGCTAGTGTTTTGATGATTTTTTCATCAATTCCACAAATTTTACTTGCCCATTTTGTATCTTTTTTAATACCATCATTCTTGCCATCTAAATAAGCTTTGAACTTATCAAATCCACTTGTATAATTTTCTAAAAATTCATAATTGACTTTATTTTTTTCGATCAAATGACTAGCCATGCCTATCATCATAGCAACATCTGTATTTGGTTTTGGAGAGATCCATTGTGCATTTAAAAATTTAGCAGTTTCGGTTTTTATAGGATCTATACAAATAACCTTGATTTTACTATTTTTTAATTTTTCAAAGTAAGCAAGACCTCTTTGATCGTTTGAAGTCCAAGCTATTCTTAAAGTAGCGATAGGATTAGCACCCCAAATAACTACTATTTTAGAATGTTCTAAAATGTTTTCCCATGAAGTTTGCTGTTCATATACTTCAATAGAGCCTACAACATAAGGCATTATTATTTGAGAAGCTCCGGTTGAGTAATCTCCGGTAGTCCCTACAAAACCACCTGTGACATTTAAAAATCTATGGAGCAATATTCTACAATTTTGCATATTTCCACTAGATTTCCATCCGTAGCTTCCACCAAATATAGCTTGAGTTCCTTTTTGCTCTCTTGTTTTTTTAAGTTCTTTTGCTATAAGTTTTATAGCCTCATCATAACTTACACGCACAAATTCATCTTTTCCTCTAAGTTCAGGTTTTGGACTGTCGGGATTTTCAAGATAGCTTTTTCTAACATAAGGATATTTCACGCGCGATTTGTAGATCATATCTGCTGTATAGTGTTGTAAAGGATTGTCAATTTGTGTTACTTTTTCCCATGGCTCACTTTTAATTACCACACCATCTTTAATGGTAAGTTTTAAAATTCCCCAATGTGCTGCTGTTATCACACTTCCATTTTTTACTAAACCAGAATTTATTTGAGAAACTTCTATATTTTTACTCATGGCTAAACTAGGAGCTAAAGGCAACACGCTTAACCCTGCTCCGATTTTTAAAAATTTTCTTCTATCAAGTCCCATTTTATTTTACCTCCTTAAAATCTTTTGCATTTTTTTGCAAATACTGTATCACTAGCCAATGATCTTTTTTATCAATTCCTGTTCTATTTACCATTGATCTAAAAGTAGCAGGCCAGCCATTAGCACTAAATTCACTTTCTTTATGAACGCTATGACAAATTCCGCAATTATTCATATAAAGCTCTTTAGCTTTTATAAACATTTCTTTGTTGCTTTTTGCAAAATCTTTCTTGTCAGTCCAAACTTCTATGGTAGCTTTATCCCATTTTCCATTTTTGCTTTTAGTATAAGTTTTAAAATCAAGTTTTGTATTTTTAGAAAATGCAGCAACTATGATTCTTTGACTATCGTTGTAATAAAGCACAGAAGGCGAAGCAGGATTAACATAGCCTGTGATCTTGATTAAAACTTTATTTCCATCAGTTTTTAATACTTCAAAAGGATTTGTGGGTAGCAATCTACCAACAGCTTTTGTGTCATTTTTGCTTAAGTAAAGTGAGTTTACTTCACTTGTAAAAAATTCATTTTTAGCGCAAACAAAAGAAACAAGCGCTAAACAGAAAACTAAAATTTTTCCCATTTTGCCTCCTTGATATTTTTAATATAAACTTATTGTATAACTTTAGTATTAAAATTTTCTTAGTATAAAAATATAAAAAATGCAATAATAAATATTATCTAATAATTTTTTATTAATTTTTAATTTATTTGTTTTTATATTTTCATAAAGTCTTTTCAATCCTTTAAAGTAAATTTTAGTAAAATATAAAATATTCTTTATAAAGGTTAAAAATGCACTTTACTTTGTTAAATGAAAAAGATTTTTTCAACCCCTACTACCGCAAAAAGCAAATCACACAAAATGAATTTGACACTTTTAGCAAGGCTTTAATGCAGTATCTAGAAAGGCTTGAAAGCTCACAAAGTGAAAATGAAGATTATCTTGTAGCTAACACACTTAGTCCATTTTTAACCACTCTAAATTTCAAAACCCACATCAAAACCAAGCAAAAAGGCAAAAGCGAGATTGATTTAGCCATTGCTAAAGATGAGTTTAGCAAAGACTTAGAAGTTCTCATCGAAGCTAAAAAGCCCAACTCAAAAGAATTCATCACCCATACAAAGCCAAATTCTAAAGCCTTGCATGAGGCTATTTTGTATTATTTTAGAAACAGAGAACATAGCTTTAGCTTGAAATTTATCATCATCACAGACTTTTATAAATTCTACATTTTCAAAGCTAGTGAATTTGAAGAACTTTTTTATAAAAACACAAGCTTTAAAAAGCTTTTTGAAGAATTTCAAAGTCCAAATTCACTTTTTAAAGGCAACACCGATGAATTTTACAAAGAAGCAAGCAAACTTATAGAAAATTCCAAAGAAAGCTTAAAAGGCTTTTTTATCGATTTAGCCTTTTTAAAAGACAAGCAAAAGTCAAATTTCAAAAACCTAGCAAGCATTTTTAAAACCTTTCATAAAGACTTTTTGCTAAATGAATTTAGTCCAAATGACGCAAACTCATTAAACAACGCATTCTATAAAGAGCTTTTATACATCCTAGGTTTAAGCGAGAGCAAACAGCTTTCTAAATTCATCATCACACAAAGTGAGCAAAGCAAACAAGCTCAAGGCACGCTTTATCATCTCATAGCGAGCAAGCTTCCAAAGCATGATTTTGAAGAGGTGCTAAAATTCATCATACTTTGGCTAAACCGCATTTTATTTTTAAAGCTTATTGAGTCTAATTTGGTTAGATTTAACGATGATAAAACCCTTAAATTTCTAAACTATGAAAAAATTCCAAATTTTACTACCCTTTCACACCTTTTCTTTGATATCTTAGCTAAAGAAAAACACACAAGGACGCAGAGTAAATTTAGCTATTTGCCTTATTTAAATTCATCGCTTTTTGAAAAACAAGCCATCGAAAAAACCACACTAGAAATCGCTACTTTAGAAAATGACGCTTTGCTAGAGTACCACCCACACACGCAGTTAAAAGATGACAAAGGTAAAAGCAAAAAAGGCAAAGTAGGTTTGCTTGAGTATTTGTTTGAGTTTTTAGACAGCTTTGACTTTGGAGCAGATGAGCAAAGCGAAGAACTCATCAAGCAAAAAGAACTCATCAACTCAAGTGTTTTAGGAAATGTCTTTGAAAAGCTAAATGGCTACAAAGAAGGCAGTTTTTACACCCCAAGCTTTATCACTTCATATATGTGTAAAGCAAGTATAGAAAAAGTCGTGCTTGATAAGTTTAACCATATTTTTAAGCTAAATGCCACCAAGCTAAACGAGCTAAGAACCCAGCTACGCCAAGAAAAAATCCCTCAAGAGCAAAAACTAGTCTTGCTAAATTCCATACGCATTTGCGATCCTGCGGTGGGAAGTGGGCATTTTTTAGTTTCAGCTTTAAATGCCATGTTTATGGTGCATTATGAGCTTGGTTTGTTTGAAGAGGATTTTTACCTAAGCGTGCAAAATGATGAAATTTTAGTGCAAAATCACAAAGGCCAGTTTTTAGAGTATAAACGCCCTGATTTTGACAAAGACAAAACCCACCTTTGTCAAAAAGAACTTTTCGAGCGTAAAAAAGACATCATAGAAAACAACCTTTTTGGAGTAGATATCAACCCAAACTCATGTGAGATCACTAAACTAAGGCTTTGGATAGAGCTTTTAAAACACAGCTTTTATGAAAGCTTTGATGATACAAACTATCATGATCTTAAAACTCTACCAAACATCGATATCAACATAAAATGTGGGAATTCGCTTATAAGTTATTTTGAAATTCACAAAAGCCTTTCTCACTACCCCAACATCAAAGAACGCATGGATAAATACAAACGCATAGTCAAAGACTACAAAGAAGGCTTTTACACCGATAAAACTCTCATCGCAAAAGAGATCAAAAACCTCAAAGAGTCTTTTAAAAATTTCTGCTTAAAAGACAAATTTGCCAAAGAGATCAAGCAACTTACCAACGGCGCTAATGAATACTCTAAAAAATACGGCGATTTTTTAGCACAAGATGAAAAAGATGAGAATTTTAGAGCATTTTTCTCTAAAAATATGTTTGAATTTGATTTTGATGAAAGTGAGGCTAAGAAAGAATTTAAAAAGCTTAAAAAGCTTTATGAGAGTATATTTGACTTAGAAAGTGCAAATCCTTTTGAATGGCGTTTTGAATTTAGCGAAGTGCTTGATGAGGGCGGGAATTTTAAAGGGTTTGATCTCATCATCGGTAACCCACCTTACATCAGACAAGAAGACATCAAAGAACTAAAGCCAAATTTAGCCAAAAACTATAAAGTCTATAAAGGCACTAGCGACATTTATACTTACTTTTATGAGCTTGGGTTTAATGTGCTAAAGCAAAATGGTGTTTTGTCTTTCATCACTTCAAACAAATACACAAGAGCAGGTTATGGAGAAGCTTTAAGAGAGTTTTTACTCAAAAATACCACACTTTTAGAATACATCGATCTAAATGGTATAAAAGTCTTTGATAGTGCCACGGTAGATACTTCCATACTAAGCTTTGAAAAAGCAAAAACTAAAGATAATAGCTTTAAGTACCTAGCCCCAAACACCGAGCTTTTAAAAGAAAACGACTTTAACATAGAAAGCATTTTAAATTTTAACAAAATCGCACAAAATTCTTTAAGCAAAGAAAGCTTTACTTTTAACGATGAAAGCACAAATGCACTAAAAGCAAAGATAGAAAAGCACGGCACTCCACTTAAAGACTGGCATGGGCTTAATATAAACTATGGCATAAAAACGGGCTATAATGAAGCCTTTATCATCACTACTGAAAAAAGAGATGAAATTCTAGCTAAATGCAAAGATGAAGCCGAAAAAGAACGCACCGCCAAACTCATACGCAAAATGTTACGCGGTAGAGATATAAAAAGATATAGTTATGAGTGGGCGAATTTGTGGATTATAGTTTTTGAATTTGGAAGTTATAAAATTTTAGAAAAAGAATATCCTGCTATATATAATCATTTAAAGCAATATAAGAAAAAACTTCAAGCTAGGGGACAATGTACTAATAAGCCCATAACGGATCAAAAACCATATTTAGGACAACATCATTGGCTTGAGTTAGATAACAATCCAAATAAAGATTATTTATCGCAGTTTGAAAAGGAAAAAATAATATATAGTGAAATTGTGAGAAGTCCGCAATTTTATTTAGATACAAAGTTAAATTTTTACGCAGAAGCAACAAGTTTTATTTTAACAGGGGAAAATCTAAAATATCTCATTGCTTTTTTAAACAATGATTTTGTGGCTTTTATATTTAAAACATTTTATGCCGGTGGAAACTTAGGTGAAAATGGATTTAGATACAAAAAAGCATTTTTAGAAAGACTTCCTATACCAAAAATAAATTCTAAAAATGAAAAACTAGCAAACGAGCTTATAAGTTTAGTTGATGAGATTTTAAATTTAAAAGAGCAAGATAAAAACGCAAACACCAAAGCCCAAGAAGACAAAATAAACTCTATCGTTTATAAACTTTACAACCTAAACGAAGAAGAAATAAAAATTATAGAGAATAATCAGAATTAATTTAGGATCGTAGCATGATTAGTTTTAAGCCTTTAATTTTCTTTATAGATGAATTACTATGCCAATTGGAAAATATAATAACTCAAAGACAAAATGAAAGATTTAGAGCAGATTTTTATATGTCTTTTGAATATTATAATCATAGAAATATATTTAAACACCCTATTACTATATGTAAAAATATTTATTTAGATATAATACAATCTCAAAATTTTATTTCTAGAGAGTTAAAATTGCATAAAACTCATATTACTTATGATTTTTATGCGAAAAGATTCATAGTTAGTAATTTTGAATCCGGCATAATTTTAAATCCTGAGTTATTAAAAAAATTTAATTTTATGTTTATAAATGGATTGATAAAAAATCAACTTTCGATTAATAATAAAGCCCATTTAGATAATCAATATTATGATAAATCAATACATTTTTTAGGCTGTCATTTTGATGAACATTTCACTATTTCTCAAGTCAATATCAAAAATGACTTTATTTTTGAACATGTTTTATTTAAAAAATATGTTTATATATATTCTACAAAGACAAATCAAAATTTCACTTTTTTATTTAAAAATTGCACTATAAATACCATACATATGCAAAATAATACTTTTTTAAGTAACATTGAATTTATTCTCAATACGAAGATTTCAAATTTGGAATTATTTAGAAATAATTTTAATGGGATTCTTTCTGTGCAAGATTCCTTTATAGAAAATATCAATTTATACGAAAACGAGTTTAAAAACAAATGTTATTTTAAATATATTTGCTTTGGAGATAAAAAGTCTAAAGAGTCTAAGATAAATTTATCAAATGCAAATTTCCAAAATGATATTTATTTTGACAACTCTATTTTTTATAGTTATGCTGATTTTCACGCATGTGAATTTAATAAAATAGCTAGTTTTTACGGAGTAACTTTTGACAAAACTCCAAATTTTTCTCAAGTAATTTTTAAGGGAAATTTAAATGCCGTAAATACAAATTTAAATTTTATTTTTGATAATTTGCAAGAAAAAATAAATCAAGAATATGAAAAATTTAATGAAGACAAAAATGAACAATATCAAAAATCTTTAGATAAATTTGCAAATGATTTTAGAGATTCTTTTAGGGTTTTTAAAAATGCATTAATAAAAGATAATAATCTTTTAGAAGCTTCAAATTTTCATAAATATGAGCTTTATTGTAAAGAAATAGAATTAAATTCAAATGATATACTCTCAAAATATGAAAGAGATGAAGTTTTTGATAAGTTATCTTTGCGTCTTAAACAAAAAGTCGATTGGTGTTTGTTGTTGTTTTATAGAAAACTTAGCGATCATCATACAGATTTGCTTAAAGTGATAAATAATTGTTTTATATTGATAGCAGTATATTTTATATGTATATTTAATTTTACAAATATTGATTTTTTAGAGATAAAAGAAATTAATATTTTTTCTTTTTTAAAGTCATTTAGTTTTTATGGTGATGATAAAATTGTTGCAGCTGCTAAGATTTTTCCTTTATCTTGTTTGCTTTTATTGTTTCTTACTCCAATAATTATATTCATGGCTTCATTGTATTATAGTGACAAACAAAAAAGAAGTGTTATTTTTAAAAAAATTAAATTTAAAGTAGGCAAATTTTTATTGATTGCTATTATTTTTGCTGTGATGCAGTTAATGCTTTTTGTGATAAATTTCGGCTTATTTGTTCCTTTGATTAAAATAGTTGTTTTTTTGGGTATATTTTTTTTAGTGATTTGTATTGACTCTTTGTATTTAAGATATTATTGTGTTATATTAAGTTATATAAATTTTATTATAGTTATTGTGTATTATCCTATTGTTTTAAATCCACTTATAGGTAAAGTTTTAAACGATAAAATAAAAATTGAAGATCCGTTAGTAATGGTAATGACATTTACTTATACTATCTTAATGTTTTTGGTTCTTTTCTCACTCCAAAAAACTGCACGCAAAAACTCCATAGTGCCAAGCTGAAATATAGGAAGATAAAATGATAAAAGAAATATTTGAAAAAATAATTAATGTTTTAAATAAATGTTGTAAAAAAACACATCAGAATGGTAAGAATGAAGTTGATGAAGATAAAATTAAAGAAGATAAAATTAAAGAAGATAAAATTAAAGAAGATTTATCTAAGATTCTAAAAATAGAAAAGGACAATATACACACCCCAAGTGATATAAAAACACTAGAAATAGTAGAAACAATAAAATCGAAAGAGGAAAGCTTTAAGCAAAAAGATGAACTGTTTCCCGATGATGAAGAATGGTATATAGTTTGCAATATAAAAGAAAGAGCAAATATTTACCTATCATGTGATGAAATTACTAATATACCGTGTAATTTGATTTTTTATAATTATCATATTAATTTATCTTCAAGTGATTTATGTGATACTCATGAGGTTAGCAAATATATATATTTTTACAATTGTTTTTTAAAACGCGCAAGAAATCCAAAAATAGTAATCCATGATGCAGTTGTAAATTCAAAAAAACAACCTAAAGGCAAGAAGAAAATAAAAAATAGAAGAATATCAAAATTAAAAAAACCACCAGCTAGTTTTATGAAAAATATTTTTAAAAAAAATTTAACTTTTAATGAATGCGTGTTTTATGATAGTTTACAAATACATCAGAATCAATTTTTAGAACATTTGGTTTTTATAAATTGCTATGATAAACAAAACGATATAAAAATTACATCCTTAGAATTACAAGAAAACAAAATTAAAGGATATCTTTTTATAAAAAACTGTGCTATAAAAAATATAAATTTGTGGAAAAACAAATTTGAAAATAGATCTTATTTTGTGGACAGTGAATTTGGATATGAACAAGATAAGGATAATAAAGCAAAATTAAATTTTTCAAATACTTGTTTTAAAGATAATGCCTATTTTAACAATTCTAAATTTTATAGTTATGCTGATTTTCACGAGTGTGAATTTGAAAAAATAGCTTGTTTTTATGGAGTAATTTTTGATAAGGCTCCAAATTTTTCTCAAATAATTTTGAAAGATAATTTTAATGCTTTAAATATAACTTTAAATTTTACATTTGATGATTTGGAAAAACAAATCAAACAAGAGCATGAATATTTTAATAAAGATAAAAATGAAAAAGATAAAAAATCTTTAGATAAATTTGCAAATGATTTTAGAGATTCTTTTAGGGTTTTTAAAAATGCATTAATAAAAGATAATAATCTTTTAGAAGCTTCAAAGTTTCATAAATACGAGCTTTATTGTAAAGAGATAGAACTAGAAGAGAAAAAGCCCAAGATATTTTCTAAAGAATGGATAGACAAATGGCAACTTGTTTTTTATCGTAAACTTTGTGATCATCATACAGACTTGCTAAAGGTGTTTCATAATCTACTTATAATCATCATGCTTTTTAGTATTTTTTCTTTTGTGCTTGATAAATTTAAACAACCTAGCATAGAAAATAATGCAAAATATCACATCGTTCAAGTAGATACTAATGAAAGTTATATCTTTAAAGAACACAATAAAACGACTTATAATATCTTTGGTTTAAATATAAACAAAGAAAGTGGCAAGCTAGATGAATTTGTAAAAAACAATTTTGTTTATGTATTGATTTTATTATTTATAGTTTTATCGATACTTTCTTTCAATATTTTTACTAATTTATATATTTTTGGTAGCTTTTTTTATGTGATTTTTAATTTTTTAGATTTGGTAGCTTTGTATACACATATTGCTATTATAAGTCTTTTTGTATTTTTTGCATTGAAATTTATTTTACTTGATGATAAACAAGAAATTATAAGAAAAATCATCATTGGTGTTTCTTATATAGTTTGCATTTTTGCACTACTTGCAAAACCTAGTTTAATGCTTCCTGTGTTTGGAAGCTTTTTAGAAAAAGATACCAACGCTACTTATCCTTTACTGCTTAGTTTATCAGTGGTGTATTTTATACTTGTAGCTTTAGTGATATTCTCACTCCAAAAAACCGCACGCAAAAACTCCATAGTGCCAAGCTAAAAGCAAAATCATGCTTTTAGCTTTAAAGTGTGATGAAAAATTTGATTTAAAAATACTTTTGATATAAATATTTTTATTATATTTATATTTTGTTTCAAATATAAACAATACTTTATATTTCATTTGTAAAGTGTAAATTTTTGTTTTTATTAAAAGAGAATTTTTATACGAAATGTTACTCTTATACTCATATAGTTAATTTTTTCTAACAAAAATACACAAAAATAAAAATATTTGTTAAGCTAGATATTGGAAATTTTTATCAAAAGGAAAAATATGTGGCAACAAATATATAATCCATTTGACAACATACTTTTAAGTGCTTTGGTGGCTTTTTTGCCTATTTTGTGCTTTTTGCTTTCTCTTGTAGTTTTCAAACTCAAAGGTTATCAAGCAGGCTTTTTAACTCTTATTTTATCAAGTGTTGTGGCATTGTTTGCTTATGATATGCCGTTTTCTTTATTAGGTGCTAGCTTTATACAAGGTTTTGCAAATGGTATTTGGCCTATAGCTTGGATCATCATCGCGGCCATATTTTTATATAAACTTTCTATCAAATCAGGCTCGTTTGAAGTGATAAAACAAAGTGTTATGAGTATCACTCCAGATCATAGAATTCAAGTGATTTTGATTGGATTTTGTTTTGGTTCTTTTTTAGAAGGTGCTATAGGTTTTGGAGGGCCAGTGGCTATTACCGCTGCATTACTTGTAGGACTTGGGCTTAGACCATTATATGCCGCAGGACTTTGTCTCATAGCCAATACCGCTCCGGTAGCTTTTGGAGCAGTTGGAATTCCTATTATAGCGATGAGTAATCTAGCAGGTATAGAACAGCACGGTGTTTCAGCTATGGTGGGTAGAATGCTTGTGCCTCTTAGCTTGACTATACCATTTTTTATAGTATTTTTAATGGATGGTTTAAAAGGGGTTAAAGAAACCTTTCCTGCTATTTTTGTCGCAGCCATTTCTTTTACTGCTACACAATTTTGGAGTTCAAATCATTTAGGTGCAGAACTTCCAGATATTATTTCAGCGGTTGTTTCTTTGTCTGTTACTACGATATTTTTAAAATTTTGGAAGCCAAAAAATATTTTTAGATTAGATGATGTAAAAGACTTTGAAAACTCACAAAAGCTAGAATTTAAAAAAGTATTTTTAGCTTGGATTCCTTTTATACTTTTGATTATTTGCATTATTATATGGACTCAACCTTGGTTTAAGGCTTTATTTGCTAAAGATGGAATATTAAATTTTATGCAATTTACTTTGAAATTTAATGAAGCCTTAGGAGCTATCATAAGTCCTGATATAGTTAATCCACAAATCACAAAAACAATGATTCCATCACATACTATAGATTTAGTAGCACAAGCAGGAACTGCTATTTTAGTGGCTGCTTTAATGAGCATTGTTGTGTTGAAAATAAAAATCAACGAAGCTACCGAGTGTTTTTGGGAAACTTTAAAAGAAATGGCCACTCCATGCTTAACTATAGGCTTAGTAGTTGCTTTTGCCTTTATAGCTAAAAATAGCGGTATGAGTACTACTTTAGGACTTGCTTTTTCAAATACAGGCGATGCTTATGCATTTTTTTCTCCTATCATAGGATGGATAGGTGTGTTTTTAACAGGTTCTGATACTAGTTCAAATTTGCTTTTTGGGACATTACAGCAAGTTAGTGCTCAAAAGTTAGGAATTTCAGAAACTTTATTTTTAGCAGCAAATTCTGTTGGTGGAGTTGTGGGTAAAATGATATCTCCTCAAAGTATAGCGGTAGCTTGTGCGGCAGTTGGACTTGTAGGAAAAGAATCTGAATTGTTTAGATTTACTTTAAAATACTCAATAGGTTTTATAATTCTAATAGGAATTTGGACTTTTGTTATAGCATTTTTCTTTCACGGGATCATCCCTGAAGCAGTGCTTTTAAAATAAGGATTGATGATGAAAAAAGTGTATTTATTTGCTACTTGTTTAGGTAGTGCGATAATGCAAGAAAGTGTTTTAAACGCGGTTAGACTTTTAAGAAGAGAGGGAGTTGAGGTTATATTTAAAAAGCAGCAAACTTGCTGCTCTCAACCCTCATTTAATTCAGGGTATTTTAAAGAAAGTAAAAATATAGCTTTGCATAATATAAAACTTTTTACTCAAGATTATCCTATAGTAGTGCCAAGCGGTTCTTGTGCGGGGATGATGAGTCATGATTATTTAGAGCTTTTCAAAGATGATGAGCATTTTAACTTGGTAAAGGAATTTAGCTCTAGAGTGATTGATCTTAGTCAGTATTTAGATGAGGTTTTAAAGGTTGATTATGAAGACAAAGGCGAACCTATAAAAGTCACTTGGCACTCTAACTGCCATGCATTAAGAATTCAAAAAAGCATACAAGCGAGCAAAAATCTGCTAAAAAAACTCAAAAATGTGGAATTAATTCCTCTAGAATTTGAAGAAGAATGCTGTGGTTTTGGAGGAACTTTTTCTGTGAAAGAGCCTCAAATTTCAAATTCTATGGCACAAGAAAAAATCAAAGATATCCAAAATACAGGTGTAAAATATGTATTAAGTTCTGATGGTGGGTGTTTGATGAATATTGCAGGCACGATGAGTAAAATGGGGCTTGATATAAAGGGAATTCATTTGTATGATTTTTTAAACAAGCGTCTTGAAGGAGTTGCGATATGAAAATGACACATGAACAAATTGTGGATGTGAAAATTCATGATAAGCAAATGCGAGAGAATTTAAGATCTGCCATGCATACTTTGCAAAAAAATCGTTTAAAAGTTATAGATGAGAAATTTAATGATTGGCAAGGACTAAGATCTAAAGCTAAGCAAGCTAAAAACAATGCTTTATCAACTTTACACGATAGGCTTTTAGAATTTGAACAAAATGCCACTAAAAATGGCATAAATGTCCATTGGGCGAGTTCTGATGAGGATGCCTGTGAGATTATATATGAATTAATGGTAGAAAAAAACATCGGTAAAATTCTAAAAGGTAAATCTATGGCTAGTGAGGAAATAGGTTTAAACCACTACCTAGAATCCAAAGGCTTAAAAGCCATAGAAACAGATTTAGGCGAACTTATATTGCAGTTAAATGATGAAACTCCCGTGCATATTGTAGTTCCAGCGGTACATAAGAACCGCTATGAAATTGGTAAAATTTTTCAAGAAAAATTAGTCTCTAATTTAGAAAGTGAGCCAGAAAAGCTAAATTCTATTGCAAGAAAGCATTTAAGAGATGAATTTGAAGGGCTTAAAATGGGACTTAGCGGAGTAAATTTTGCTATGTCTAAAGAAGGCGCTTTTTGGCTTATAGAAAATGAGGGAAATGGTAGGATGTGCACCACAGCAAGTGATATACATGTAGCACTTTGTGGTATAGAAAAAGTTATGGAAAGCTTTGAAGATGCTGCCACTATGGTGTCTTTACTTACTCCATCAGCTACGGGTCAATTTATACCAACTTATAACAATATCATTACAGGACCTAGAAAAAATGGAGATTTAGATGGCCCAAAAGAAGTGCATATTATTCTTTTTGATCATAATAGAAGCAAAATGCTAAATGATGAAGATTATTATGAAGCTTTGCGTTGTATAAGATGTGGGGCTTGTATGAATTTTTGTCCTGTGTATGATAAAATAGGCGGCCATACTTATCAAAGTGTATATCCAGGGCCGATTGGAGAAGTCATAAGTCCTAATCTTTTTGGTATGCAAGAAAATGGTGATATTCTTACTTTTTGCTCGCTTTGTGGAAGATGTTCTGAAGTTTGTCCGGTAAGAATTCCTCTTGCGGATTTAATACGCAAATTAAGAGCAGCAAAAGTAGGTCAAGGAAGTTTTGATAATATCACTCCAAATACTGCTGAAGCTATGGCATTTAAGATTTTTGAAAAAGTAGCTACAAGTCCTATTATTTGGAAAAATACTTTAGCAAATTTACATAATTTTAATTGGCTTTTGCAAAAAGGAAAAAATTCTTTACCAGTAGTTAAAAAATGGAGTGCTTATAAGGAATTTCCACAAATAAAACTTGATCTTTATAAAGAACTTGAAAATATGCAAGGAGTAAAGTGTGAGTAGAATAAATGAAATTTCTTCACAAAGCAAAAAAGCTATTTTGGATAAGATTAAAAATACACATTTATCTTTTGAAAAAATTCCGACTATAGATCCTATAGAGCATATCAAAACAAGTGATGATATGTATAGTGAGTTAAAAGAAAAAATGAGTGCAAATAAATACATAGTAGAAGAAAGCTCGTTAGAAAAATTAGAAGAAAAAATCAATCAAATTGTTAAAAGTTATGGCTATAAAAGTCTTATTTATCCTGATAATTTAAATTTAGATATAAATAAAATTGAAGCCGAAAAAAAGACTTGTTTTAATCAAGAGATTGAAAAAATACGAAAAGAAGTTTTTCATAGTGATTTTTCTATCATCCAAGCAAGAGTTGGAGTAAGCTCACATGGTGTTGCTTTAGTTTTGTCTGATAAAACTCAACCAAGAATGCTTTCTTTGGCTCCTATGCTTTGTATTGTCTTATTAAAAAAAGAAAATATTGTAAAAAGCATTAGCCAAGCATTGAATTTAGTAAAAGAAGAAAATGAAATTTTACCTAGCAATATTTTGTTTATAGCAGGGCCATCAAGAACTGCAGATATTGAACTTATCACTGTTTTTGGAGTTCATGGATCTCAAAAGGTTCATATTATACTTTATTGATTTATTTAGAATTTGCACTTAGTGCAAATTCTAAAATCACCTTCAAATCAAAAATTAACTTCTTGGTTTTTAAAACATTAATTAAATTATATTTTTATCAACCTTTGCTATTTTATTGATTTTAGTTATATTTAAGATATTTTTTGACATAGTAAAAAAGGTATTAACTTAAATTTTAAAACTATAAAAAGGAAAATCATGTTAAAAACAAGTTTTAAAAAGGCAGTATTTTTACCAAGTATTAGTATTATAGTTGTTTTAAGCCTTAGTTGCATTTTCTTGCCTAAACTTACAAATGATTTTATCAATCATATAAAAAGTGGAATTTTTGCAAATTTTTCATGGTTTTATATATTAAGTGTGAGCTTTTTTGTGTGTTTTATGCTAGCACTCGCACTTTCAAAATTTGGCGATATTAAACTCGGCGATGATGATGAAAAACCTCATTTTAAATTTACTTCTTGGCTTGCTATGCTTTTTGCTACGGGTATGGGCGTGGGGCTTATGTATTTTGGTGTGGCTGAACCTCTCATACATAAAAAAGCCTTACAAACAAGCGATGAAGAAGCGATGCTACATACTATCTTTCACTGGGGAATTCACCCATGGGCTATTTATGGGGTGTGTGCTTTGGCTATGGCGTATTTTGGTTTTAGATATAAAATGCCTCTTAGTTTGCGTAGTGCTTTTTACCCTTTGCTTAAAGATAAAATTTATGGTTTTTGGGGAAATTTAGTTGATATGCTTGCTTTAATTGTCACGGTTTTTGGCATTAGTACCACACTTGGTTATAGTGCATCTCAACTAAATGCGGGCTTTTTAAATTTGGGTATTTTAAACGGACAAAGCTTTTTAGAACAAAGCGTGATTATAATCATCATTATTTCTTTGGCCACGCTCTCATCGATTAGTGGCTTAACAAAGGGTTTAAAAATTTTAAGTGAAGCAAATTTAGTTTTTGCAGTGTGTTTAATGCTTTTTGTGCTTTTTTCAACAAATACCATCCAAATTCTTTCACAATTTAGCTCTAATATTGGAAATTATTTGCAAAATTTAATTTCTTTGAGCTTTAAGACTTATTATTATGAAAAAGAACATATAGAATGGTTTAATAATTGGACTATTTATTATTGGGCTTGGTGGCTTAGTTGGGCGCCTTTTGTGGGCTTTTTCATTGCTAAGATTTCTCGTGGTAGAACGATAAGGGAATTTATTTTTGGCGTGCTTGTAGTGCCTACTAGTTTTAATATACTTTGGTTTAGCATTTTTGGCAATAGTGCTTTAAATTTCAATGATATTTTAAGTCCTTTTACTTCAGCGCCTGAAAGTTTGCTTTTTTATTTTTTACAAAATTTTTCTTTTTCTTATTTTAGTTCTTTGCTTGCGCTTTTGGTTTTAGCTTTGTTTTTCATCACTTCAGCAGATAGTGGGATATTTGTGTTAAATTCTTTAAGTAGTGGTGGCGCTCATGAGCCATACAAATGGCAAAATATCCTTTGGGGTTTTGTGCTTGCGCTTTTAGCTACTTCTTTGCTGTATTCAGGTGGCTTGGGGGCGATTTTAAGTATCACTATGATAGTGGCTTTACCTTTTGCATTTTTGCTTTGTTTGATGTGTTTTTCATTGCTTAAAGGCTTAATTGTAGATGTGAATTACTCTTTAACTAAGCTTAGTCAAAGTAGTGTGTATTTTACAGGAGAATTTTGGCAAGAAAGACTTGCTAGAATTTTAAAACAAAGCAAAGAACAAGACATACAAAATTTCTTAAATACCAAAGTTAAAAATGCTATGGAATCACTCAGCCAAAGTCTAAAAAACTACGGCTTGAAAACACAGATCGTTCAAGAAAAATCAAGTATAAGTTTGATTATAAAAAAAGAATTTGCAAAAGATTTTATCTATGGAGTGCAAGTGGTAAAAAAACAAGCAAGCCAAAGCATAATCGATGATAAATTTATGCCAACTTATTCTAAAGAATTTATCTTTGAACCACAAACTTTCTTTGCTGATTCGCGTAATGGTTATAATATAGAGTATTTAAACGAGCAAGAAATCATCGTAGATATACTAAAGCAATATGAGAGGTATTTGCAACTTTTATTTGATGATAAAAATGAAATTTTTACCAAAGCTTATGATTAAAAAGCGTTATAATTACACTTTATTCTTATAAGAAAGGCCTTTTATGTTGAGATTTTTTTTAATGTTTTTTTGTGCTTTAAATCTTTTTGCTATTACGCCAAAAGATACGATCGTTATAGCAGTGGAAAATGAGCCAGGGCGTATAAATCCGCTTTTTAGTGAAGATCATGATGTGGCAATTGCTCTTGTGTTTTCAGGACTTACACGCTTTGATGAAAATATGAGCTTAGCGCCTGATCTTGCTAGATCTTGGAAAGTTAGTAAAGATGGGCTTGTTTATGAATTTACTTTAAGAGATGATATATTGTGGCATGATGGGACTAAATTTAGTGCCAAAGATGTGGAATTTAGTATAAATGCTTTAAAAGATGAGAAGTTAAATTCACCCTCAAAGGTAAATTTTGACGCAGTTAAAGAAGTAAAAATCATCGATGATTATCATTTGATTATCACACTTTCAAAGCCTTTTCCTGCATTTTTAGACGCTTTGAGTGTGGGAATTTTACCAAAACATTTACTTGAAAAAGAAAATTTAAATACTACTAAATTTAATCAAATGCCTATAGGAACAGGACCATATAAGCTAAAACAATGGAAAAAAGGTCAATACATGATCTTAGAAGCAAATGAAAATTATCATTTAGCTAAAGTAAAAACACCAAAACTCATACTAAAACATATTAAAGATCCAAGTATTAGCGCTATTGAGCTTAAAAATGGTTCTATTGATGTAGCTTTAGTCGATTTTGCTCTAGCTTCAAATTTTGCAAATGATAAAAACTTTAAAATGCTTATAGAGCCTTCGGCTGATTATCGTGCTTTGATGTTTAATTTTAATCATGAGTTTTTAAAAGATCAAAATGTGCGTTTAGCACTAAATTACGCTATCGATAAAAAAGCTATTGTGGATTCTCTTTTGCATTCTTTTGGAAAAGTAGCAAATCATCCTTTGGAAAAATCATGGGCAAATCCTAAAGAATTTGCAACTTATACTTATGATGTAAAAAAAGCAAATGAGCTTTTAGCAAAAGCAGGCTTTGTGAAAAACAAAAATGGAATTTTAGAAAAAAATGGCAAAGAATTTAGCTTTGAAATGTATGCTATGAGTGAAGATCCACTAAGAATAGCTTTGGTAAATATCTTACAAAGTGAGTTTTTAAAGCTTGGCATTAAGGCAAAGGCAGTTGCTAAGCCGAGTGGAAGTTTTGACTATACTAAGATTGACAGCTTTTTGGTAGGTTGGGGTAGTCCTTATGATCCTGATTTTCATACTTTTAGAGTTTTTGAAAGCTCTCAAGATAGTGCTTTAAACTCTAGTGGATGGAATTTTGGTCATTATCAAAATGCTAAAGTTGATGAAGCTTTGATAAAAGCTAGAAATTCACTTGATGTAAATGAAAGAAAAAAATACTATAAAGAATTTATTGACGCTTTATATAAAGATCCTGCATTTTTATTTATAGCTTATATCGATTATCCTTTAGTTTTTGCTAAAAATATCCAAGGTATAAAACCTCATATTTTAGGTCATCATGGGGTAGGTTTTACTTGGAATGCTTATGAGTGGAGCAAAAATTAGTGCTAAAACTCATTTTTAAACGCCTTTTATGGGCGTTTTTTTTGATGATTTTTGCAAGTTTTTTATGTTTTGCGATGATTTATCATGCTAAAGGAAGTGTGGTTTTTGCTAGTGTGCCTCAAGGAACTAGCCTTAAAATAAAAGAAGAAATTGAGCATAATTTAAATTTAGACAGGCCTTTATTAGAGCAGTATGAAAATTGGCTTTTTAATGCCATGAAAGGCGACTTTTCCTACTCTTTAATCAGCGGAGAAAAGGTTAGTGAAATTTTAAAAGAAAAACTTCCCTATACCATCATACTAGGAAGTTTGGCTTTTTTTATACTTTTTGTGTTGTCTTTGGTTTTGGCACTTTTTTGCGTTCTTTATAAAGATAGTTTTTTGGATAAAATTATTACCTTTTCAACGATGAGTTTTTTTGCATTGCCTACTTTTTCTTTATCGCTAATGCTTATTTTAGTTTTTGCTGTATTTTTTAAGCTTTTTCCAAGTTCGGCTATTGCTGATATTGGCTTTGAAGATGATGTATTTAATCGTTTGTGGCATTTGTTTTTACCAGTATGTGCTTTAGTGCTTTCACATTTAGCTGTTTTTGTGCGTTTTATAAGGACAAGTTTGATTGATAGTTTAAATCAGGGCTTTATAGAAAGTGCTTTTGCAAGAGGGCTTAGTAAAAAAAGAATTTATTTGCATTTTGTATTAAAAGATGCTTTTGCTTCTATACTCGCGTATTTTGGTGCTTCCTTTGTGAGTTTTTTAATGGGAACTTATATAGTAGAAAGTGTGTTTTCTTATGAGGGTGTTGGAAATTTAGTGATTAAAAGTATATTGTTTAAAGACTATCCTGTGGTGCTAGCTGTGGTAATTTTTAGCATTTTAGTGGTAGTGCTTGTAAATTTGATCGTAGAGATAATTTGCAAGATGATTAATCCAAGGTTTGCTAATGCGTAAGTTTTATGTGATGATGATTTTGCTAAGTTTTATTTTAGCGCTTTTTGTACCTTTAATAAGTTCTTATGATCCTAATTTAGTGGATTTAAGCAAGGCTAAAATAGCCCCAAATTTAAGTCATATTTTTGGCACAGATTTACTTGGTAGAGATATTTTTACGCGTATTTTATATGCCTTGCGTGTTTCTTTATTTGTAGGGGTAATGGCAGCATTTTTTAGCGTGCTTTTTGCTTGTGTTTATGTGTTTTTAACAAGATTTTTTGCTTATGCTTTTTTCGCTAGAGTGCTTGATATGCTTTTGGCTTTACCTTCTTTGCTTGTGATTATGTTTTTTCAAAGCTTTTTGGCGGGATCTTTGTGGAGTATGATTTTTATCATCGCTTTGGGGCATTTTGCTTTTGTGGCAAAAGTACTTGATACTCAGCTTAATAAATTTCAAAAACTTGAGTTTTATCAAAATGCTATTATTCTAGGCTCTAGTAAGATGAAAGCTTTATTTAGCGAGCTTTTACCTGCTTGTTGGAATTTGCTTTTTGTGCTTTTTGTTTTAAATATCGCTCATGCTATTACAAGTGAAGCTACTTTAAGCTTTTTTGGCTTGGGTGTAGAGCTTTGGACTCCAAGTTTAGGAAATATGTTAAATGAAGCAAGTAAGGCTGTGTTTTTAGGATTTTGGTGGATGATAGTTTTTCCAGTGGCCTTTATACTTATGCTTATCCTACCTTTGCTTGCTTTGGGTAATGACTTACAAGAAGAGATTAAAGCATGATAGAAATTGCAAATTTAAATCTTAGCTTTAAAGATAAGATCTTATTAAAAGATATAAATCTTAATTTAGAAGATGGTAAAGCTTTGGGTATCATGGGTAAAAGTGGAGCGGGAAAAAGCTTGCTTTTAAAAAGCATGATTAAGCTTTTTGATAAACACTATAAACTCAATGCACAAAAATTTCAGATAGATCAAAAAGATATTTTAATTTTAAAAGAAAAAGAGCTAAATATTTTAAGAACTAAGGTAAATTTACTTTTTCAAGATGTTTATGGGAGTTTTTATCCTCTTGTTGATATAGGGAGTTATTTTAATATAGTTTTAAAAACTCATACTAATTTAAGCACAAAAGAGATTAAAGAAAGAGCCTTTTATTATTTTGAGTGTTTAGGGCTTAAAAATCATGATCTTTTGTGGCATTCTTTTATATATCAGTTAAGTGGTGGTATGGCAAGACGCATTCAAATAGCTCTAGCTTTACTAAGCGAGGCTAAGTATTTATTGTGTGATGAGATTACAAGCTCACTTGATAGAGCTAATGAAGAAAAAATCATCGCTATTTTAAAAGAGTTAAAAACACAATTTAAAAATCTCATTTTCATTACTCATGATATAAATTTAGCTAAAGAGCTTTGTGATGAGGTGGCTATCATAGAAGATAAAACTTTGATTTATCAAATGCCCGTGAAAGAGTTTTTAAGCAATCCAAAAGGTGTTTTTGCTAAAGAATTGTTAAATTATTTTGAGAATGAGAATGTTTTTAGAAGTTAAAAATTTAAGCAAATCTTATAAATTTAAAAAACATTGGTATTTAAAGGAAGAGGAAATTTTTGTTTTTAAAGATGTGAGTTTTTCTTTAAATCAAAATGAAAATTTATTGCTTTGTGGGGAAAGTGGTAGTGGTAAAAGCACTTTAGCTAAAATTCTTTGTATGCTTGAATGTGCAAATACTGGAGAGGTTTTGTTTGAAAATGAAAATATATTAAATTTAGATTTTAACGCTCAAAGAAAATTACGCCAAAAAATTCAATATATTTTCCAAGATCAAAAGCTAGCTTTAAATCCTTACAAAAATACCAAAAGACTTTTGATTGATGTGTATGAAAATTTTAAACTTAAGCCCGATTTTGGAGAGCTTTTTAAACTTTTTGATGCTTTTGAGCTTGAAAAAGATATTTTAAATTTAAAACCTTCTAAATTAAGTGGCGGTCAAAGCCAAAGATTAGGTTTGATTAGAGCTTTGCTTTTAAAACCAAAATTGCTTATTTTAGATGAAATCACAGCAGCACTTGATATACCAACTGCTTGTAAAATTCTAAATTATTTATATGCTTTTCAAAAAAAATACGATATTACTTATATTTTTATTTCTCATCAGGAAAAAATCTTACAAGATATTTGCCATAAAAAAATGTATTTATAATAAAGATAAAAACTGTTTCATTTTGAAATACATAAAAATTTATTTTTTTGATAATAAGTTTTTATATAGCTAAATTGAAGTAAAATAAATTTAATTATGCTTAAATAAAAGGTTTATTATGACGCACGCAACTATAGAGCATCAATACTTTGGCATCTTTGCAATGCTTGTTATTGCAAGTGTTATATTTTTTACTTTGGTGTATATTTCTTCTAAAATAGGCTCTAAGCTAGCCTCTCATAATAGAAAAAAACTTGGACTAGGAATTTATGAGTGCGGGCCTATGGCTTCTAAACAAGCAAATAAAATCAATTCTCAATTTTTTGTTTTTGCATTGATTTTTATTTTGCTTGATATTGAAGTGGTGTTTTTATTTCCTTGGGCGGTGATTTTTAAAGATTTAACCGCAGAACTTTCAAAATATGGCTTATCTTTATTTGCCTTAGTGGAAGTGTTTGTTTTTATTTTATTACTTGCAGTAGGCTTTTTATATGCTTATAAAAAAGGAGCATTTGCATGGCAGAGTATCAAAAAATGAGTAATGCACCAGTTGTTTTAACTACGGTTGATAAGTTAGTGCAATGGGGTAGAAGTAATTCTTTATGGGCACTATCTTATGGACTTGCCTGTTGTGCTATTGAAATGATGGCAGCAGGTGGTGCAAGATATGATTTTGATAGATTTGGAACAATTTTTAGAGCAAGTCCAAGACAATCTGAAGTAATGATTATAGCGGGTACTTTAAGTAAAAAACATGCTGAATTTACAAGAAGACTTTATGATCAAATGCCTGATCCTAAATGGGTTATTTCTATGGGTTCTTGTGCAAATACCGGTGGTATGTTTAATACTTATTCTACTGTTCAAGGGGTAGATAGAATCATTCCTGTTGATATTTATGTGCCAGGTTGTGCCCCACGCCCTGAAACTTTTCAATTTGCTTTGATGATTTTACAAAAAAGAATTCGTAAAGAAAAAGCAAGCAGAAAAATAGCTCCAAAAAGGCTTATATGATGAGAAAATATAGCGATAAAAAAAATGCTCAGCTAAAAAATTATTATGAAGATAGATTTTACCATGCACCTGCAACTAAAAAACTAAGTACAGAGAGTAGTGCTTTTGAGAGTGATCATCAAATTTTAAGTCAAGAATTTGAGTTAAAAAATTCTTTTATAGAGCTTGATTTTTGGGTGATTGAGATAAACAAAGATGATAATGTTGCTATTCTTGATAAGCTCAAGAATTTAGGTTATAGCTGTTTTACTGATGCAAGTGCGATTGATTTTGTCGCTCAAAAACAGGGTTTTGAAGTATATTATCAGCTTTTAAATATGGAGAAAAATTTAAGAGTGAGAATAAAAACTTTCGTTGGTTTAAAAGAAAGGCTTCAAAGTGTTATAAGGGTTTTTAAAGGTGCTAATTGGTGTGAGAGAGAAATATATGATATGTTTGGAATTTTCATCATCAATCATCCAAATTTAAAAAGACTTTTAATGCCTGATGATTGGTATGGACATCCTTTTTTAAAAAGCTATCCTTTGCATGGTGATGAATTTGCTAAGTGGTATGAGATAGATAAAATTTTTGGAAAAGAATACCGCGAGGTTGTAGGTGAGGAAAATAGAGATCCAGGTTTTGTAGATGAAAAAGACACGCTAAACTTTAGTAGAATTTATCATGAGGTTGGTAAAGGCGAAGCTCCAAGAGAGGATAAATACCTACAAGAATATCAAGAAGAAGGTGGCGTGCCTTTTGTTAAAAAAGCCAAAAGAACGCAAGTAAAAATTTTAGATAAGAGAAGATAAAATGCAAATTTCTACTAAATTAAAACCTTATTATGAAAATATAAGCTTTGAGCGTGAAGATGGCACCATGATAGTAAATCTTGGCCCTCAACATCCAAGTGCTCATGGAAATTTACGCCTTATTTTAGAGCTTGATGGAGAAGAAATCACCAAGGCTGCTCCTTGTATAGGTTATATGCATCGTGGTATGGAAAAAATGGCTGAAAATATGATCTATCAAGAGTTTATCCCAACTACTGATAGAATGGATTATATCGCAGCTAGTGCAAATAATTATGCCTATGTAGCTGCTGTGGAAAAACTTTGTGGTTTGGAAATTCCACGCAGAGCAAGTGTGATAAGGATGATTTTACTTGAGTTAAACCGTATTGCTTCGCATTTGTTATGGCTTGCTACACATGCGCTTGATATTGGTGCGATGACAGTATTTTTATACTGCTTTAGAGAGCGTGAGTATGTGCTTGATCTAATAGAAAAATATTGCGGGGCAAGACTTACGCATTCATCTATGAGAATAGGCGGGGTAATGCTTGATTTACCTGAAGGTTTTTTAGATGAACTTTTGGTATTTTGTAATAAATTTCCAAATGATATAAAAGATTATGAAGCTTTGCTTGATGATAATAGAATTTGGCGCGCAAGAACTGAAAATGTAGGAGTTGTAAGCAAAGAACAAGCGCTAAGTTGGGGTTGTAGTGGGGTTATGCTAAGAGGAAGTGGTATTGCTTATGATATTAGAAAAGAAGAGCCTTATTTGCTTTATGATGAGGTAGATTTTGGCGTGCCTGTGGCCAAAATGGGTGATTCTTATGCAAGATATAAGGTTTATATGCAAGAATTTAGAGAAAGTTTAAAAATTTTAGTTCAATGTGCTAAGCTTTATCAAGATACTCCGCCTGAAATTTTATGCAATCATCCTGAGTATGTAAGTGCTTCAAAAGAGCAAATCATGACGCAAAATTATTCTCTTATGCAACATTTTGTCCTAGTAACCCAAGGTCTAAAACCACCAAAAGGAGAGGTGTATGTGCCAACTGAAAGTCCAAAAGGCGAACTTGGATTTTTTATCCACTCAGATGGTAGCGGTAGGCCATATAGATTAAGAGCTAGAACCCCAAGCTTTTTTCATTGTGCATTTTTAGAAGAAATGCTTGTTGGATCATATTTGGCTGATGCAGTGGCAATTTTAGGAAGTATTAATATAGTTTTAGGCGAGATAGACCGATGAGACGCGTGGATTTAAGAAAAAGTCAAGATTTGTTTAAGGATTTAGAACAAATCATTCAAAATTCTTACATGGGTGAAGTTTTAGTAGTTTTATTTGAAATAGGAGATTTTTCTAATGTAGAAAAAAGTTTTGCTTTCATAAAAGAGCAAAATTGTGAACTTTTAAATTCTTTAAAATTTAATCAAGTAGATTGGACTATAGTTTTTAAAAAGGTGGGACAATGAAATTAGCAAAATATCAAGAAGGCTTAAATGCTTTGTGTTTTGTGGATTTGCTTTCTTTAAAAAATCCTTCACTTTGCGCTAAGCTTAACAAAAGTAAAAATTATAATATTTCTTGTTTAGAGGATAAAAATTTAAAAGCAAACTTTTATAAATGTGAGATTGCAAGTGTGCCTTTCGTGCTTGCTTTGCTTTGTAAGATGAGCTTGGAGACTGAATTTAACGAATTTGATGAGGGGTATTTAAGTGCTGAATCTTGCTTTGGTGAAGAAGAAGCTTTAGAGATTTTGGAGTTTTTAAAAGAAGCAAAATGTATTATTTTTGATGAAAATTTATATCAACATAAAGATTTTGAAAATATTAAGTATTTTTTAGAAAAACTTTGTCATAAATTTAATCTTTTGCTAATTTGCTCTAATGAAAATGAAGAAAATTTATCAATACAAAATTCTTTTAGTGAGCTTTTAGAACTTGATAATTTTGATGGAACTATTATCATGCAAGCACCTTTGGGAGACAAAAATTTGCATTGCTCTTCTTCCTTTGCTTTAATTGCTAAGGTTAAGGATGAGGATAAAATTAATTTAAAAATAAACACTCAAGAATTTATAACTATAGTAAAAATCAATCATGATTTGAAAGGCACGGTGGCTTTGTTTGATTATGAAAGCGCTGATTTTGCTTTTTCAAAAGCTCAAGTTAAGGTTATAAAATGAAAGTTATCATTAATGGTATAGAATGTGAGGCAAATGAGGGTGAGTATATCTTAAATGTCGCAAGAAAAAATGATATTTTCATTCCTGCAATTTGTTATTTAAATGGTTGTTCTCCAACACTTGCTTGTCGTATGTGTATGGTAGAAGCTGATGGTAAAAAGGTTTATTCTTGCAATACTAAAGTTAAAGAAGGTATGGTAGTAGAGAGTGATTTATCAAATTTATGGGATGAGCGTAATGCTATCATGCAAGCATATTGCATCAACCACCCTTTACAATGTGGGGTATGTGATAAATCCGGTGAGTGTGAGCTTCAAAACTTTACACACAAAGCAAGAGTAAATGTGCAAAATTATTGGATTAAAGATACCCATAAAGAGCATAAAAAATGGGGCGAGATTAATTATGATCCAGCTTTATGTATCGTGTGTGAAAGATGTATCACAGTTTGCAAAGATAAAATAGGAGAAAGTGCTTTAAAAACTACTCCAAGAGGGGCAAGCGCGCCCGATGCAAGCTTTAAAGAAAGTATGAGTAAAGATGCATTAGCTATTTGGACTAAATTTCAAAAGAGTTTAATTGTACCGAGTAGTGGCGATATGCTTGATTGTTCTTTTTGCGGAGAATGTACAAGTGTATGTCCAACGGGAGCTTTGGTGGGTTCGGCTTTTCAATATACATCTAATGCTTGGGAGTTAAAGAAAATTCCAGCTAGTAATCCCCATTCAAGTGATTGTGAGTTGATGTATTATGATATTAAACAAACTAGTATTAATAATCAAAAAGAAAAAATTTATAGAGTGAGTAATGATTTTGCTTTTGCTACGCTAAATAAAGCTGCAAGATATGGTTTTAATACCCAAAATGAAGTTCAAGGTAAAGACGAAAAAGCCTTTGAAAAATTAGTAAATATGATAAAAAATAATGAAATAAAAAATATTTTATTTAATAGTTTTATTACTAATGAAGAAGCTTTAATCTTGCAAAATTTAAGTAAAAAATTTAATCTTAATCTTATAAATCATGAAGCTAAAAAATTCCAAGATTTCCTAGCTTGTTTTTATCAAAATGCAAATGCAATGTATAATGCAAATACAGACGATATCACTCAAAGTGATTTTTTAATCATCGTAGGTTCGTTTTTACGCTATGATGCGCCAACGCTAGGATATAAAGTTAATAACGCTTTGGTAATGAATAAAGGTGCAGGGCTATATTTTCACCCTATAAAAGATAAAGGCGTGGATAAATATTCTAAAAATTTCTTGCAGATTGATCATAATATTAAAGATAATGAAAGTATTTTATTATTTATCTTGCAAAAATTTGCCAAAGAGTTTCCGCAGGATTTTAAAAACACATTAGAAAATGCGTATTATCAAGATACAAAAGAAATAGAAGAAACTATTAATGAAGAAGTTGTTGAAAAGATAGAAAAGCAAAATGAAAACGGCGAAACTATTATAGAAGAAGTTAAAAAACTTGTGCCTAAAAAAATTAAAAAAAGCATAGAGGTGCAAAGATCAAATTATGCGAAAAATCTTGGCATAGATGAGGATATTTTAGAAACTTTACTCGCAAAAAAGCAAAAATTTACACTTATTATAGGAAGTGATTTTTACTATGATGAGCAAAGTGTTAAGCTAGCAAAACTTTGTGCTTTGGTGCAAAAATATACTGAATTTAAAGTCTTTTTAAATCCAACTTGTACTAATACCTTAGGTGTGAGTTTAATTTGTGATTTAAGTCAAGATTTTCAAGCAGGAAAAACATTAGGTTATAACGAAAAAGGCGATTTTACTTTTTCTTATGATGGGCATTTTGATCTTGCAAGTTCTAGTTTAAATCAACAAGAAGGTAGCTTTGTAAATTATGATAAAAGATTAGTTCCTACAAATGCGGCTTTAGAATTTAAAGGTTATTTTTTAAATGATTTGGCAAATGCCTTAGGTTTTGATGAAGAATTTACGATCAACTATACTAAATTTTTACCACAAAATAAAGGCTTTAGGGTAATTGACTTTGATGAGTTAGAAAATCATTATGATAATGGTGGGGTAAATCATAGAGGTTATGAGCTTGATTTTTCCCATTTTGAGTTTGAAAAAACATTAAGCATTCAAGAAGTTAAAGAGCAAAATGAAGGAAATTTAACTTTATATCATGCAAATAGCATTCATCAGTTTTCAAAACTTAGTAATAGAGCTTTTAATGAGGTTGGAGCTTTATTTTTATCGTCTGATTTAATGCAAAAATTTGATTTAAACCAAGATGATAGTGTTATTTTAAAAAATGAAAAAACTCAAATTGCTATAAGTGTAAAATGTGATGAATCTTTAGAAAATGGTGCGTATTTAGGGGATTATGATAGTAAGATTGATTATAAATCTTTATTTGATAATACTCGATATGTAAAAGTTTGGCTTGAAAAAGCAGGAGCTAAAATATGAGTGATATTACTTTTTTTATTGTAGAAACAATTATAAAATGTGTGCTTGTTATAGCTATTTTTGCTACTTTAGCAGGCTTGGCAACTTATCTTGAAAGAAAGGCTTTGGCTTTATTTCATCGTCGTTTAGGGCCTGATATGGTAGGTCCTTTTGGATTGCTTCAGGTAGTTGCTGATATGATTAAACTTTTTACTAAAGAGGATATAGTGCCAACTTATGCTCAAAAAGTGGTATTTTTAATTGCTCCATTGATTGCAGCAATTTGTGCTTTTGTAGCAATTGCAGCTATACCTATTTTTCCTGAATTTACTTTATTTGGTAGAGTGATTCGTCCTATTATCGCTGATATTAATGTAGCCTTGCTTTTTGTTGTAGGTATGGGTGGAGTTAGTTTTTATGCGATTTTTTTAGGAGGTTTAGCAAGTAATAATAAATGGTCGCTGCTAGGCGGGGCAAGAGGGCTTGTTTCTATTATCTCTTATGAGAGCGTTGCAGGGCTTTCTTTGGTGTGTGTTGTAATGCTTGTTGGATCTTTGTCTTTAGTAGATATTAATAACTATCAAAGTGATGGCATACTTTCTTGGCTTATTTTTAAACAACCTTTAGCTTTTATTTTATTTGTGATAGCTATTTTTATAGAAACTAATAGAACCCCACTTTGTTTAAGTGAAAACGAAACCGAACTTGTTTCAGGTTATGGCACTGAATATAGCGGACTTAGATGGGGTATGTTTTTTATCGGAGAATATACAGCCATGATTACCGGAGCGATTATGATATCGCTTTTATTTTTGGGTGGATTTAATGATTTTTGGATTATACCAGGGGCTATTATGATGCTTTTGAAAGTGTCTTTTGTGTTCTTTTGGTATTTTTGGGCTAGAGGTGCTTTTCCGCAACTGCGTCCTGATCAAGTAATGAGAATGTGTTATTTGATTTTAATACCTTTAGCGGTTTTAAATTTATTAATTAGTGCTTTAGTGCTTGTGATATAGGAAAAAACAATGAAAAAAGGTTATTTTAAAGTAGATTTTGAGCGTAAAAATCCTCAAAATACTTATGAAAAATTCATACAAGTAATCAAGCGTTCTTTAAATACGGAGCTTTTTGTAGGTTTATTTGTCGTATTAAGAGAAATGTTTAAAAAAAACAATAGTGCAACGATTAAATATCCTATGGAAAAAGTTGCTTTAGATGATAGATATCGTGCAGTTCATCGTTTGATGCGTTTTATTGAAAGTGAAAATGAATGTTGTATTGGTTGTGGCTTGTGTGAAAAAATTTGCATTAGTAATTGTATAAGAATGGAAACGAGTTTAAGTGAAGATGGACGCAAAAAGGTCGAAAATTATAGTATTAATTTAGGGCGTTGTATTTATTGTGGATTTTGTGCTGATGTTTGTCCTGAACTTGCCATTGTGCATGGTAAAGAATATGAAAATGCCGCAGAGCAAAGATCTTATTTTGGTCAAAAGGAAGATTTTTTAACCCCTATCGATGAGCTTAAAAATCAAGTGGTGTTTGAAGGAAGTGGTAGTTTAAGAAAAGATGCTGATGATTTAGTAAAGAAAACTCCAAATTATTATGAGATAGATTTGCAAAGACAGCAAGATGCTCCAAAGGAAGAAAATGTTTGAAACGATAGCTTTTTGTTTATTAAGTGTTTTGGTGTTGGGATTTTTTTTAATTAGTGTTTTAAGCACTAGCGTGCTTTATGCTATCAGTTCTTTGGCTGTGGCTATGGTTTTTTTAAGTGGATTTTATTTTTTACTTAATGCTGAATTTATTGGAGCAATTCAAATAATTGTTTACAGTGGAGCTATTTTAGGTCTTTATAGTTTTGCTATGATGTTTTTTGATGCTTCTATAAAAGTAAAAGAAAGTTTAAAAGGTAAAAGAATCTTCATTTTTGCTGTGATTTTTAGTGCTGTTTTATTAGTTAGTATTATTATGGGATATGAGTTTGGTTTAAATGAAACTAGTGAAGTTTATAGTCTTGATTCTACTCAGCAAATAGGCTTTGCTCTATTTACAAAATATATGCTTGCTTTTGAATTTATGGCAATTTTACTTTTAATAGCTTTAATTTGTGCTATAGCACTTACTCAAAAAAATGTAAAAAAGGACGAACAATGATGTTAGAAAAATACTACATTGTGGCTATTTTGATGTTTATCATTGGTCTAATAGGTATCATAAAACGCCAAAATTTAATTATGCTTTTTATTTCAAGTGAAATTTTATTAAATGCTGCTAATTTGGCTTTAGTTACAGCAGGAGCTTCTCATAAAGACATAGAAGGTCAAATTTTTGCTTTATTTGTAATGGGAGTTGCAGCTTGTGAAGTAGCTGTTGGGATAGCGCTTTGTGTTTTATGGTATAGAAAAACAGGAACACTAGAGCTTAGCTCTTTAGCTGAAAAAGGAGAGATAAAATGCAAAATTTAGCTTTAATTGCACTTTTTTCTCCTTTGGCTTCAGCTGCTATTTTAGGTATTTTTGCTTTTAGTACCAAGAAAATTATTTTAGGTTATTTAGCTTCTTTATTTATAGCTTTTTCAGCTCTTGCCTCAATTATTTTATTAAATAATGGAGTACATTTTAATTTTGAACTTGGCACTTGGATATCTTTAGTAGATGTTAGTTTTGGTTTTAAAATAGACTCTATTGCTTTGATTATGATGAATGTGGTAAGTATAGTAGCGACTTTTGTGCATTTATATAGTATATTTTATATGGAGCATGATGAAGGGTTTAATCGCTATTTTAGCTATTTGGGGCTTTTTGTTTTTTCTATGATGTTTTTGATTATGAGTGATAATTTCTTAGGACTTTTCATAGGTTGGGAAGGTGTTGGACTTTGCTCATGGCTTTTGATAGGTTTTTGGTATCATAATGAAAAATACACTTTTGCTGCTAATGAAGCATTTATCATGAATAGAATTGCAGATTTGGCTTTGCTTTTAGGAATTTTCTTAATTTATATAGAATTTAACTCTTTAAAATATGATGAATTTTTTACCCTTTTATCTTTAGGGCATGAAAATGATGTGATTTTGATTTTAATAGCACTTTTACTTTTTGTAGGTGCTATGGGTAAATCAGCACAATTTCCTTTCCATACTTGGCTTGCTGATGCTATGGCAGGACCTACGCCAGTTTCAGCTCTAATCCATGCTGCTACTATGGTTACTGCGGGAGTTTATTTGGTAATTCGCGCAGGGGAGCTTTATTTACAAGTTCCTGAAGTAGGGTATTTTATCGCTATACTTGGAGCTTTTGTAGCACTTTTTGCTGCTTCTATGGCCATGGTGGCTAAAGATTTAAAAAGAATTATTGCATATTCGACGCTTTCTCAACTTGGGTATATGTTTGTAGCAGCAGGTCTTGGAGCTTATGCAATAGCTTTATTTCATCTTGCAACTCATGCATTTTTTAAATCTTTATTATTCTTAGGTGCAGGTAATGTTATGCATGCTATGAATGATAAGCTTGACATTAGTAAAATGGGTGGACTTTATAAAAGTATGCGTTTTAGTGCTATTTTAATGCTTATAGGTTCTTTAGCTTTAGCAGGAATTTATCCTTTTGCAGGATTTTTCTCTAAAGATTTAATTTTAGGATTTTCTTTTATAAGCCATCATCATGGAATTTTTTTAGTACTTTTAATAGCAGCTTTTATGACAGCTTTTTATAGCTTTAGACTTTTAATGCTTGTATTTTTTACTCCAAAAAGACATGAAGAACATCCCCATGAAGCTAGTAAAATAGCTTTGCTTGCGATGAGTCCTTTGGCTTTACTTGCTATTATAGCAGGATTTTTTGAGCATAGCTTTATGGATTTTGTAAGTAAAAATTTAGCTTTTATTGATGGTCAAAATTCTTTAGTTATGATACTTGCAAGTGTTTCTGCGGTACTTGGAGTGCTTTTAGCTATCATAGCTTATTGGAAAAATTGGTTTAAACCATCACTTTCTAAAACAAGTATTTACAAACTTTTGTTTAATGAATACTACATACCAAAATTTTATCATCAATTTATTGTTAGTAAGTATGCTTTATTTTGTGAATTTTTAAGAAAAGCTGATAAAGAAATTTTAGATGCTTTGGTAGATAGTATTGCATTTTTCCTTAAAACATTTGCTAGGGTTCTTAGTATGGGTAAGGATTATTCTTTGGCTTTAAGGATTGTAGTTTTGGCTTTTGTGTGTTTATTTTGTTTAGCTTTGGCGGTGTAATATGCTTGGTTTATTAATGTTATTTCCATTTTTTGCGGCTTTTATAGCTTTATTTTTACAAAAAGAAGATAGCAAGTCCTTTGCTGTTTTAGTTAGTTTTTTGATTTTAGTTTTTAATGTTTTTTTGTTATTTAACTACGATGGTGGCATGGCTTATGAATTTAGTTTAAATTCTTTGATAGTTAATTTTCACATAGGTGTAGATGCTATAGCGCTTTATTTAATATTACTTTGTTCTATTATGATTTTTTTATCTTTTATATGTTTGGATATTCAAGATAAAAGTGTTGTAATAAGTATATTTTTATTACAATTTTGCATTGTAGGACTTTTTGCTTCATTGGATGCTTTATTGTTTTATGTATTTTGGGAGTTTTCTCTTATACCGCTTATTTATTTAATAGGTAGATATTCAGATAATTATAAGGCAGGGATTAAATTTTTCATTTATGCATTTTGCGGTTCTATGCTTATGCTTTTAGCTATTATTTATGTGGGATTTTTGTATTATCAAAGTTTTGGATATTGGAGTTTTGATTTGTTAGCTTGGTATAAGAGTGAATTTTTTATACCTGAGAATGCACAAAATCTAATATTTGTAGGATTTTTTATTGCTTTTGCGATTAAAAGTCCTTTATTTCCTTTTCATACTTGGGCTCCAAAGGTTTATACCAAAAGTCCGACTTTAGTATCTGTAATGCTTGTAAGCTTTAAAATGGCACCTTTTGGGTTTTTAAGATTTATTTTGCCTTTAGCGCCTGATACTTTGAATCATTATTATTCTTTACTTGCTATTTTATGTATAGTTGGAATTTTATATGCAGCCTTAATTGCTTTTAAAGCCAAGGATTTAAAAGAATTAATTGCTTATAGCTCAATTTCGCATTTGGGTGTGGTAATTTTAGGTATCGTAACTTTTACTTATAATGGGGTTAGTGGTTCTGTATTTTATATGTTTGCACATGGTATAGTAACAGGTGGCTTATTTTTAGCCGCTTATATGCTTTACAAAAGATATCATACTTTTGATTTAGACTTTTATAAAAATTTAGCTAAAACAGCCCCATTATTTAGCTTTTTCTTTGCAGTATTGTTGTTTTCATCTATTTCATTGCCTTTGACTATTTCCTTTGTAGGTGAGTTTTTGATCTTGCAAGGTGTGGCAAGTGTAAATTTATGGTATGCATTATTTGCGGGCGGTGTAATCGTTTTAGGAGCTATTTATATGCTAAATATTTATAGAAATATGTTTTTTACTACTTGCGAAGAAGAAGTGTACAGTAAATTTATGCTTAAAAAAGGTGAAATTTTTGTTTTAAGTATTTTAAGTGCATTAGTGATTTATTTAGGGGTAGCTCCAAGTGCTATGCTAGATCAAATTGCTTCTAATGTAAATAGTATTCTTGAAGTTATGCAAACAAGAAATATCGCCATAGAAAATCAAAAAATCATAGATAGTATAAGAGGTTTTTAATGAGTGGTTTTAGTTTAGAAAAATTAAATTTTGTATTATTATTTCCTGTGTTGTCATTGCTTTTTTGGGCTATTGCATTACTTTTATTGAGTGCATTTAAAAAACTTTCTAGAAATTTTTATATAGGAGCAAGTGTTATAGCTTTGCTTAGTACTTTGTGTTTTTTATTGCTTTATAATGGTTTTGTTTTAGATAATTCTCATGCTTTTTTTGGTTTATTTGTAAGCGATAATTATGCAATTTTTGCGCAAATAATTATTTTGTTTTTTTCTATGCTTTATTTGCTTATAGACAAAGATGAACAAAGAGCAGAATTTTTTTCTTTATTTTTGTTTATGGTTGCTTCCTTAATATTAATGGTTTCAAGTACTAATTTGATTGTGATTTTCCTAGCTTTAGAAGGATCTTCTTTAGCTCTTTATACATTAATAGCATTAAGAGGAACTCATAATGCTATTAGTTCTAGCATAAAATATTTTGCCTTAGCTGCAGTAGGGGCTGGATTTTTTGTTTTTGCTTGTGCTTTTGTGTATTTAAAAACAAAGTCTTTGGATTTGGATAATTTATTGCATTCTGAATATATTTCAGATCCTATATTATTATGTGCTGGAGTAATGTTTTTGGTTATTGTTGGAGTAAAACTTTCTATCGCTCCTTTTCATTTTTGGCTAAAAGATGTATATTGTGGAGTTCATACAAATTTTATAGCTTTCATATCTATTGTTCCAAAAATTGCTATGATAATAGTAGTTTTAAGAATTTTTTCTGCTTTAGGCGGTGGAGTAAAATTTGAATATATAGTCGCATCGTTAGCAATTTTTTCTATGCTTGCTGTAAGCATAGTAGCTTTAATTCAAAAAGATGCAAAAAAAATGCTTGCATATAGCTCTATTACTCATTCTTCTTTTATATTGGCTGTTATTGTTTCTAGTATGAGTGTGAGTTCTCAAGGAGATGGAACTTCTTACCTGCTTTCAATTTTTGCCTTGTTCGTTTATTGGGTTTCTTTTGCTTTTGCAAACTATGGAATTTTTTTAATCTTAAGTTTATTTCAAAAAAGCTCATTTGAAAGTTTTTCTGGCTTATTTGATCAAAGACCCGTATTATCTATAATATTAGCTATGTTTATTTTATGTATAGCAGGAATTCCACCTTTTGGGATTTTTTGGGGTAAAATTTTAATTTTAGCTTCTATTTTAAATTCAGGCTATTATGTGCTTATATTTGCTATAGCTTTAAGTTCCATGATCATGCTTTATGCTTATTTGAAAATTTTAATTTATATCTTTTTTAAAAAAAGTCAATCTATAAAGAGTATAAATTTAGATATTAAGCAAAAGATTATTTTAAGTTTATGTTTTATCGGAAGCTTATCATGTGCGTTTTTGCTTTTGTGAAATAATATTGCTATAATCACGCTCATGATAAGGATTTTATTTTTATTATTATTAAGCATAAATTATATATTTTCTTTTGAGGTTATTGTTAATAAAGGGGAAGAACAAAATCGTCCCTTTACACTTTTGCATTTAAAAGATAATAAAGATTTTACTTGCAAGAGTATTTTTGAATTTGAAAAAACTCATTTTGAGTGTAATGTTTTGGGCGTTAGTAATATGCAATTTCAAAATAAAGAATTTGATGATTTTACAATTTATTTTGAAAAACACCAAACTTTTTTGACAATTAAAATATATCCTAAAATTTTAGCTAAAATGTTTAATTATTCTCAAGATATTTTTAATGCTAAAGAAATTCAAAGTCAAAATGGAGATACTTCTAAACATTTTGTGTTTATTTTTACTAAGGATTTAAGGTATTATAAACCTAGCGATGGACTTGATTTTGATATTTATTTTGATGATGCATTAATGCCTTATATTGGAGCATTGGATTTAAATTCTAATCCTATGGAAACTTCAAAAAGTGCAGATTTTAATGCATATTTTAATATCAAACAAGAATATGAAGCCAAAAAATACGATCAAGTTTTACGAGATGCTGTTAATGCTATTAAGCGTTATCAAGGTAGTGTATTTATGAATGAATTTGAGCTTTATAAATTAAGAGCGCAAAATAAGCTTTACACTTATGAGCTTGATAAAGATCAGCAAATTTTAGAGCAAATGCTAGATGATGCTAAAAGATGGGTGAGAACTTATATTAATGATAAAGATTATACGGAAGTAATGTATATCATGATGAGAGTTTATATGGGCTTATCTCAAAGGTCTAATGTTGATTATATTATTGATACTTTAAGTACTGAGCATAAAGATGATAAATATACCATAATTGCTTTACTTGATTATGCAGATTATTTATATCATTTGGGTAAAAAAAATATAGCAAATAATATTTATCAAGATGTATACTATTCTACTCCGAATGCAGATTTAGCTAGTAGGGCTGCTTTATTTTTGTCTAAAAATTATTTAGAAGCGCAAAATACAAAAGAAGCCAAAGAGTTAGCAAGTAAAATTTTAGAGTCAAATCCTGAATTTTTTATGAGTGATTTAGAAAATTCTTTATCCTTAGCTAAGGCTTTTAGTAATCATAGAATTTATGATTTAAGTTCTAAAATTTATGAGTATATTTTTACGCATTTGACTAAAGTCGATAAAGAATATGAAAGAGTATTAAAAGATCTTTCTTTGGCTTTGTTAAATGCAAATGAACATACTAAAGCTCAAAAGTATTTAGATCTTTACACAGAAGATTTTCCTTTGGGTGAATATGTGAGTTTAATAAAAGAAGCTCAAGATAAAAATTTCTTATATTTAAAAGATAATAATGCAAGTTTTTTACATCAAAGATATGAAGAGATCATGCAAAAGTATGCTGGAGAAATTTCTAGTATGGCTTTATTTGATAATGTGAGATTATATTTTCAAGAAAAAAATTATGAAAAAGTTGTAAGTTATCAAAAAGACATAGAAAAATATTCCAACAAAGAAATCAAAAATCTTTTAGAACAAGCTGCTATTTTAGTTTTAGAACAAAATTTAAAAAATGATGAGTGCTTAGCTGCTGTTAAAATATATGATGATTTTAAGGTCTATGATGTGGGAAATAAAATACAAAATAAAAAACAAATGCTTGAATGCTTTAAGCGTACTACTCGTATAGAAGAAGCTAAAAAATATATAGTGGAAAATGAAAATGATGATATTATTTTTTATAAACTCCAAAGTGCAGATTTAGCGCTTAAAGATAAGCGTTATCGTTTTGTTGTAAAAACAATTAATGATATTTTAAATACAAGAACTATTATTAGCGATGATGAAAAATTTGAAGCAAATTATATTAAATTTTTTGCTGAACTTAAATTGCAAGATTATAATGCTATGATAAGAACTTTGCAAAAACTAGAGCAATTTCCTATGAATTATCGTATGGTGGAATTATATTATGAGTTTTTGCGTTATTGTGAAAAAAATAATTTTCTAACAAGTATTTTAACTTATGCTCCAAAGGCTATTGATTATCAAAATTTAAAAGGAGTAAATCTTTTTAGTCCGGATTTAGAATTTATCTATATCAAAGCCTTAAAACAAAACAATCAAGCTCAACAAGCCTTAACTTTGTTTAAAGATTTGCTTGCTAATCCTTTAAAAGATGATGAGCGCGCAAGAGCTTTTTATATGCAAAGTAATATTTATGAAGATTTAAAAGATATGCAAAATCAAAAGCAAAGTTTGCAAAATTGTATAGATATTAACACGACAAGCAATTGGCAAAATTTATGTAAAGATAAATTAAATGTCTTAAACACTCAGCCTTGATGTTTTTTTAAAATATAAGCTTTTAAATTTTCATAAGCGTTTTGAAAATCTAAAATTTCTTTGTTGAATTTTTTATTAAAAGTTCTTTGTCTTTTGGCAAGTTGTCTTGTGTGAATGATGATGAGTTCTTCAAGCTCGTTTAAATTTATTTTTTTATCTAAAAAATCTTTACATTCTTTTAAGCCTATGGAATTTAGTGCTTTTAAATGATGATCGTAGTTACTATATAGCATTTTAGCTTCATCTATTAAACCCTCATCAAGCATATTTTTAGTGCGTTTAATAATGCGTTTTTCCAAAAGATCTTTTTGCCAAGAAATTTCAAAAATATCAAGTTTTTTAATTAAAGCTTCTTGTTTTGTTTCTTTTAAAACTTCGCTTGGGATTTTATTAGTTTGCTCATAAATTCCAAGCCATTTTTTTAAGCGATAGGTGTCGTTTTTTTCTATTTTGGCATGTGGATCAGTTTTTATCATTAAATGATAAATTTCATCATTACTTAGCGTGCTTTGACTTTCTTTGAAATTTTCACTCAAGCCATCCATTAAAGCTTTTAAATAAAAACTAGTTCCACCTGTGATGATAAGCATTTGATCGTTTTTTTGTGCAAAAGCTTTTGCTTTTTTATATTCTTCAAAAAACAAAGCGATGTTAAAATGCTCATTGACATTTAATAAATTTATGCCAAAATAATCAAGCTCATCTAAGGTTTTTTGCTCTGTTTTGGCTGAAGCGATGTTGATTTGTTTATACACGCAAAGACTATCAAGGCTTAAAATACTTGCATTAAATTCATAAGCTAGTTTGTTAGCAAGTTCTGTTTTGCCACTTGCAGTAGTTCCAATAAGAGCAAATTCAAAAAACATCGTAAAAATATCCTAAATTTAAAATTATTTTAGTAAAATCATAACAAAAATATATTATAAAGAGAAAAAATGCCTTTATTAAAAGAAAAATTAAAAGATATTTTGGATTTGATTGTTTTTAAGCATTCTATTTTTGCTTTACCATTTTTGTTTGTTTCTATGATTGTAGCTTCTGTTATTTTAAATGATAGCACTTGGTTTGGTTTTAAAGCTTTGTTTTTAGGTGTTATTTGCGCGGTAAGTGCAAGAAATTTTGCAATGGCAATCAATCGTTTGATGGATGAGGACATTGATAAAAACAACCCAAGATGTGCAAATAGACCTAATATCGATGGTCGTATAGGTAAAACTAGCATTTTGCTTTTTATTATTTTAAATGCTATTATTTTTGTTTTGGCAAGTTATTTTATCAACAAACTAGCCTTTGCTCTTTCTTTGCCGGTATTGTTTATTTTAGCTATTTATTCAGCCTTTAAAAGATTTTCATCCCTAGCCCATTTAGTATTAGGATTTTGCTTAGGACTTGCTCCTATTGCAGGCAGTATTGTGGTTTTGGGAAGTATTGAAATTTATAGTGTTATTTTGTGTTTGGGTGTTACTTTTTGGACAGCTGGTTTTGATTTACTTTATGCTTTGCAAGATATGGAGTATGATAAAAAGACGGGCTTGCACTCTATACCTGCTAAATTTGGGCTTGAAGCGACCTTGTTCATCTCAGCATTTTGTCATGTTTTAGCAGTGCTTTTTTGGTTTTTATTTGTTTGGGTAGCTCCAACAGGAAATATTGCATTTTTAGGTGTGATTGTTAGTGCTGTTATTTTATTTTTTGAGCACCGCATTGTTAGAAAGAATTTTGCAAAAATTGACAAAGCATTTTTTACTTTAAATGGGTATTTAAGTATAGTGTTTTTTATTTTTATATGGGTTGATCTTTTATGGAGATGAAATTTTTTAAAAGTTCTTTGGAATTAGAGTTTGAAGAGAGCAAAGAAAGATATGAAGAGTTTTTGCAAGAATATGTTTCAAGTAATAATTATGTCAATTTAAGCAAATGGAAAAAGCTTGCTTCAAGGGTAGAATTTAGCGAGGGTGAGCAGTTGATTTTTGATTTGCTTATGGATTTAAAGCAAGAATTGTATTTGATAAAAAATGATATTAATAAAACAAAATTATTTGTTAATTTAAAATATAAATCTTTTGTGATTGGGGTAAATTTTACACATATTCAATTTAAAGATAGGTGTTTAATGCAAGATGAAGATTATTATGCTAGATTTAATTTAAATGGTCAAAAAATTAGTATTTTTTTTAAAGCATTAAATGAGAATGAAGCAAAAATCACGCAAATAAAAGCAGAAGATGAGCTCGTGTATGATAATTTTGTAGCAAATATGCAAAGAGCAATGATTAAAATTTTAAAGGAGCAAGAAAATGGATAGTGATTTATTATTGTGGCTAGTTGTAGCTTTATTAATTTTTGCTATGTTTGCTTATATGATGATTAAAGAAAAAGAAAGTATTGTTAAGATTAATGAGCTTGGTAAAATGATAGAAGATTTAAATAAACAATATCATTATTTAAAAAAAGAAAGTTTAGATGAGCAAGAGCAAGAAAAAGAAGAAATAGACACTGAAGCCATAAGAGAAGAATTAAAAGAAGAGCTTTTGCAGGTGCTAGAACAAAAAATCAATCAAAATATTATTCCTATTTTAAGTGCTTTAAAAGAAGTGGAAGAAGTAATTGAAGAATTTCAAAGTGAGCAAAAAAATCGTTTATTAAATTTAGAACAAAAAACCCAAAGTATTACAAAATTAAGCCCAAGCTATGATAATGAAGAGCAAAAAGTTATCGAACTTTTTAATCAAAAAAAATCCATAGAGCAAATTGCCAAAGATTTGCGTATAGGTATGGGCAGGGTTGAGCTTATTTTAAAATTTAATAAATTATTATAAAGGCCTTTGATGTTAGTAGATAGCTATGGAAGAGTGATTGATTATTTAAGAATTTCAGTAACACAAAGATGTAATTTTCGTTGCCTTTATTGTATGCCAAAAACTCCATTTGAATGGAGTGCTAAGGAAAATCTTTTATCATTTGAAGAACTTTTTATGTTTGTTAAAGTTTGCATTGATGAAGGAGTTAAGAAAATTCGTATTACAGGTGGTGAGCCTTTAGTAAGAAAAGATTTGCATAAATTTATTGCTATGATTAGTGAGTATAAGCAAGATATAGATCTAGCGCTTACTACTAATGCTTCTTTATTAAAACAACAAGCAAAGGATTTAAAACAAGCGGGCTTAAAAAGAATTAACATCTCTTTGGATACTTTAAAAGAAGAAGTGGCCTTTAAATTAGCTCAAAAAAACATACTCAAAGATGTGTTAAATGGTATTAATGAGGCTTTAGAATTAGGTTTTAATATTAAATTTAACACCGTAGCTCTTAAAGGGATTAATGATAGTGAATTTATCGATCTTTTAGAATTTGCCAAAGCACGCAAAAGCCAAATTCGCTTTATAGAATTTATGGAAAATTATCATGCTTATGGAGATTTAAAAGGCTTAAAATCAACAGAAATTTTAAATATCATTGCTCAAAAGTATTCTTTTAAACAAGGACAAAAAAGTCCAAATGCACCTGCGACTATTTATGGACTTGAAGATGGGTATGAGTTTGGCATTATTGATCCACATAGCCATGATTTTTGTGATAGTTGTAACCGTATAAGGCTTTCAGCCGAAGGGCTTTTAATACCTTGTTTATATTATGATGAGGCTTTAAGCATTAAAAAAGCTATACGCAATAAAGACATAGCAGGTGCTTGTGAAGTTTTAAAAACCGTGATAAAAAATAAATCAGAAAAAAATAGATGGGCAGAAAATGAAGCCAATCAAAGTTCCACAAGAGCCTTTTATCAAACAGGTGGATAATGGAAGTTGTTGAAACTTTTTTAAGCTTGCAAGGTGAGGGAAAATATAGTGGAAATTTGGCTATATTTGTAAGATTTGCCGGGTGTAATTTTAACTGCGCAGGCTTTGGAGTAAAAAAAGAAAAAGATTCTAAAATACTTTTGGGCTGTGATACTATAAGAGCTGTTTTTACTAAAGAATTTAAAACTTGTTATAAAACATATACTTCAGCAAAGCTTTTTGATGAGGTTTTGAAGCTAGTAAATTCACGCAAAGTTATAGTTGTAATTACGGGCGGTGAGCCTTTGTTAAATTATCAAAATAAAGATTTTTTGTGTTTTATTAATTTACTTTTAGAAAATGATTTTATGGTGCATTTTGAAACAAATGCAAGCATTGAAATTGATTTTGAAAAATATCCTTTGTATAAAAAATGTTATTTTGCTTTAGGAGTAAAGCTTAGCAATAGTGGGGTTAAAAAAGAAAAAAGGATTAATGAAAAAGCCTTAAAAGCTTTTAAATACTACGCTAAGGATAGCTTTTACAAATTTGTTTTAGATAAGGATTTTTTACAAGAAAATAAAGCCTTAGAAGAAATCAATGAAATTTTACAAGTTTGTGAAAATGAGGTGTTTTGTATGCCTATGGGGTCAAATGAAGAAGAAATTTCTAAAAATGCCTTAAGTGTTGCTGAATTTTGTATAAAAAATGGATATAATTACTCTGATAGATTGCATATTAGAATTTGGGGAGATAAAGAAGGCGTATGATTATTAGAAAAATGTTTGAATTTGAAAATGCTCATATTGTTAGATTTTGTAGCTCCAAGCGATGTAAAACAAGCATACACGGTCACTCTTATAAGGTAGAAATTTTACTTGAGAGTAAATACCTTGACAATGCTGGAATGGTGTATGATTTTGGCTTGTTAAAAGATGAGATAAAACAAATTATTGATAGTTTTGATCATGCTATTACGCTTTTTAAAGATGATGATAAAGTTTATTTAGAAGATATGAAAAAACATTCACAAAGATGGGTGAGTTTACCTGTGAATGTAAGTGCGGAAAATTTTGTACGCATATTTTTTGTACTGATTGATACTTTGCTTTTAAAGACTAAGATGGTCAATGGTGAGCAAGGTGTTAGTTTAAAAAGCATTATTGTACATGAAACAAGAACAGGTTATGCACAAGGTTTTAGAGAAGATGCTTATAGTGAATTTTTACCAAAGATTGATTTGGCAGATATTGACTTTTCGCAAGCTATAAGAGATGAATGGAAAAATAAAGATTTTTTTGAAAAACTTCAAGATGTAAATTTTGTTTTTATCAATCAAAAGGAGGTGTAATGAAAAAGATTTTATTGATTGTGCCAATATTGCTTTTTATGGCTTGTTCAAATCAAGAGAATAAAAATATAAAAAAAGAAATACAAACTGAGCAAGTTCAGATTGAACAAAGTGATTCTAATGTCATTATAGATGATGAAACACTTCCTATACCTGTTGATGATGATATACAAGATGAAAATAATACACAAGGACAATAATGGATCAAAGTTATGAATTTTTTTTAGCATTGCATGTGTATAGTTTATATACAAATGGTTTTTTAATGTTGTTTTATTTGTATTTGACTCAAAGTAACTTCTCACAAGAATTTATCTTTATAAAAAGAATTCGTCTATTTTTGCCAATTTATTATTTGTTTTTAGCAATTACACTTTTTACTGGAAGTTTGTTATGGGCTTTAAAGCATTTTGAATTTAATTTCTATGTGCTTTCTATGTGGTTTTGTTGGATTTTGATTTTTGCTTTGGCTATTTATCAATTTGTTTTATTTAAAAAAGCAAGATTGTTTAAACGCTATGCTAAATTTAGATTTTTAAGTTTTTTTATTTTGTGTTTAGGCATATTCTTACTTTTTGTACCTTATTTACTTAAGAGGTTTTATTTTTAATGCAATTTTTATATCACCCACAAAGTGGTACTGCAAGTTTAGAGCTAGAAAATGAAGCCTTTTTACATTTAAAGGCTCGAAGAATTAAAGTGAGTGATAAAATTATATTAAAGAATTTGAAAGATTTTTATGCTTACACTTATGAATGCATAGAGCTTTCTAGACGCTCTTGCATATTAAATTTACTTGATAAAAAAGAAGAAAAACAAGAATTAAAAACATATATACATTTAGCTTTAGCGGTGATTGATCCAAAGGTTATAGAAAAAACTTTACCTTTTTTAAATGAACTTGGAGTAGCAAAACTTTCTTTTGTGTATATGGAATACTCGCAAAAAAATTTTAAATTAGATTTTAAAAGAATGGAAAAAATTCTTATAGAATCATCCCAGCAATGCGGTCGTGCTTCTTTAATGGAACTTGAAAGTTTTGATGATTTTAAAAAATTTCAGCAAGCTTATGAAAATATTGTTTTGATAGATTTTGAAGGTGAAGATTTGATGAATTTTGATCCCGGTAGGTATGTATTTTTGGTTGGCACTGAAGGCGGATTTTCGCAAAAAGAAAGAGAAATAAATATAAAAAGAGCAAAATTACAAGCCAACTATATACTTAAAGCACAAACAGCACTTATAGGGGTTGCTTCAAAATTTATAATTTAAAAGCATGCTTAAATTTAGCTATTTTTTATATAAAAATCTATATAATTACGCCTTAATGTTTTGAAAAAGGATAAACAATGAAGAAAGAAATTCACCCAGAATATGTAGAGTGTAAAGTTAGTTGTGCTTGTGGAAATTCTTTTACTACTAAGTCAAATAAATCAGAAATTAAAGTTGATATTTGTTCAAGCTGCCACCCATTCTTTACAGGTAGTGAAAAAATCGTAGATGCTGCGGGTCGTGTAGAGAAATTTAAGAAAAAATACGCAATGCAATAATGTTATATTTTATTCCTACACCTATAGGAAATTTAAACGATATTTCTTTTCATTCTTTAGAAATTTTACAAAAATGCAAGCTCTTTTTATGTGAAGATACAAGAGTTTGCAAATCTTTAATTCATCTTCTTAATGAAAAATTTAATTTAGAAATAAAACCTGATAAATATCTAGCCTTACATACTCATAATGAAAAAGATTTTTTAGCAAAAATAGATGGTAATTTTTTTGAACAAGATATTGCATATTTAAGTGATGCAGGTATGCCAGGTATTAGCGATCCGGGGCAATTTTTAATCGAATATGCTATTAAAAACAATATTGACTATGAAGTCTTAGCAGGATCAAATGCCGCTTTGCTTGCATTGGTTTCAAGCGCATTTTGTAAAAAAGAATTTATTTTTATGGGTTTTTTGGCCAATAAAAATCCTCAAAGACAAAAAGATATTGAAAATTTAATGCTTAATCCTTATCCTAGTATAGTTTATGAAGCACCCACTAGAATACTTAATTTAGTAGAAGAAATTAGTAAAATTGATCCTTTAAGAGAAATTTTTATCATAAAAGAAGCAACAAAGAAATTTGAAACTAAATTTAGAGCAGAAGCTTTAGAGGTTTTGGAAAAATTAAAAACAATGGATTTACGCGGTGAGTGGTGTGTAGTGGTAAATGCTAAAGAAAAGCAATTTCATCAAAATACCTTGTGTGAGCAAGATATTTATGAGCTTGATTTATCTTTAAAGGCAAAGGCAAAACTTCTTTCGAAAATCAATGCAAAATCTCCAAAAGAAAATTATCAAAAACTGCTTTTAAGTTGAATTTGGTTATTATTTAAAAATGATAGTTTATGGTAAGCAAGTGTTTTTTTATATCTTAGAAAAGCATGAAGAAAAAATTAAAGAAATTTATTTAGCGAAAGAATGTGAAAAAGCTGATTTTACAAAAATAACAAGGGCATCAAAAAAAATTAAAAAACTCGATTTTAAAGCCGCACAAAGTTTGGCAAGAGGTGGAAATCATCAAGGTTTTTTAATGGAAATTGATGAATTTGAATTTAGCTCTTTTGAGAGTTTAAAAGAAAAAGATTTTATAGTTATTTTATATAATATTAGCGATGTTGGAAATATAGGTGCTATCGTGCGTAGTGCTTATGCTTTAGGTGCTGATGGGGTTATTTTGGTAGCTAAAAGCGTGGCTATGGATGGAGTTATTCGTGCAAGTAGTGGAGCAGCTTTAGATATGAAAATAGTCTTAAATGATGATATTTTAAGCATGATAAATGAGTTAAAACAAAAAGGTTTTTATATCTATGCTAGTGCAAGCGGAGGTAGTGATATACATACTATCAAGGCCAAAGATAAAAAAGTTTTGATTATGGGAAGTGAAGGTTTTGGTATAGCGCCAAAGGTACTTAAAAAATGCGATGAGTGCGTAGGTATAAAAATGCACAATGATTTTGATAGTTTAAATGTTAGTGCAGCATTTGCAATACTTTGCGATAGGATGAAAAATGGATAGTTGGAAAAAATTAGAAGATTTAAATTTGTTAGAAGTTCAAAAAAGAACACAAATAGAAATAGCTTGTCTTGAATATATCATTAAGAAAGATTTTAAGTCTTTATCTCGCTTTAATGTAAATGGCTTTATTAAAATTTTACAAAGAGAGTATGAGCTTGACTTTTCTAATTTTTTAGAAGAATATCATGTCTATTTAGAAGAAAATGGTATTGAGAAAAAAAATCATGTGCATATTTCACCTAGAATGAACTCATATACCAAAGAAAGCTCAAGTGTATGGTATATTGTGATTATAGTAGTAGTACTTTTGATAGTAGCTTTGGCCTGGGGTGTTTCAAGATTTTTTCAAAGTTCTACTTTAGATGAAAATACCACCAATGTATTAAATCAAGAGCAGGTTGTTTTAGAAGAAAAAGTTGATGAAAATGAAACACCAGTTCTTAATTTTTTTGCTGATGATGCTATGGAAAATAATGAAACAAACGCGACTATTTTAGAACCAATAAGCGAGAACAATAATACAGAAAAAACATTAGAAGATAATGTTAGCTCAAATATGCCTGAAGAAAATATGATTTTACTCAATGAAAGCATTATAAAACCAAGTGCAGAGCTTTGGCTTGGTATGGTGGATTTAAAAACTTTTAGAAAGAGCTCTTTAACTATTAAAAATGATTATGTTTTACCTTTGGATAAAGATATGTTAATTACCACAGGCCACGCTGCTTTTAGCTTAAACGATGAAAATAATAATACTTTAGAGTTTAAAAACGGTGTGTCTAAATTTTTAATGATTAAAGATGGTAAAATCAAACAAATTACAAAAGCTGAATTTATCAAAGAAAATAGAGGAAAATTATGGTAAGAATTTTAATATTTTCCATTTTTTTTACTCTTAACGCTTTTGCACTAAGTGCTTTAGAAGTTGCAAAACATATTGTTAATGATAATTCTAAAGATGCGAAATTAGAGCTTTTGTTTGCAAGGAATGATTATAAAGATGAACGCGGAAACGTAGATATTTACACTATTTCTCAAATTTTAAAAACTAATTCTTTGGCAAATTTTATATTAAATGAGCCAAAAACTCTAACTTTTAGTTTTAAAGCTCAAGCTGATTCTGTTTTATTTTTTAAAACTATTAATGATACTTTAAATGAATTAGGCTATGTGTATTTTATACCAACTGAATTAACTTTAAGGGAAAATTATATCACCTATAAGTTAGCTGTAGATTCTCAATATATGCTTGATCCAGGAGTTTTCTATAAAGCCTTGTTATCAAGCTCTGTTTTTATTAAAGATATTTCTAAAATTTCAGAATTAAATTATGAGTATGAGCTAGATTTTTCAAAAGCAAAACCTAAAGTTAATACTCAAATTCCACTAAATACCATCACTCAATTAAATAAGCCTTTAAGGGAATATATTGTTGATTTACAAGGAGCAAAAAGTATAGAGCTTAGCGCGCACAATCTTGATTCTTGGTTTTGTAAAATTCAATTTTTAGATAAAAATTTAAATTTTATTCAAGGTATAGAAAACACACACAAACAAAATGAAGTAAATGTAAATATACCATTGGGTGCAAAATATGCTATCATTGGCGATATGTTTAGCCTTGATAACATAAAAAGGGGTTTAAAAATTTACTTAAGACGCTAAAAAGGATGGAAAATGTTTGAAGAAATTCATTTTAATACCATAGAAAGACTTCCAAATTATGTTTTTGCTGAAGTTAATGCGATTAAAATGGCAGCAAGAAGAGCAGGGGAGGATATAATAGATTTTTCTATGGGAAATCCTGATGGTAAAACTCCTCAACACATTATAGATAAACTTTGTGAAAGTGCAAATAAAGAAAAAACTTCTGGTTATTCTGCTTCGAGTGGAATTTATAAACTAAGACTTGCAATTTGTAATTGGTATAAAAGAAAATACGATGTTGATTTAGATCCTGAAAGTGAAGTAGTTGCAACGATGGGCTCTAAAGAAGGCTTTGTAAATTTAGCAAGAGCCGTTATTAATCCAGGAGATGTAGCTATTGTACCTACACCCGCTTACCCTATACACACTCAAGCTTTTATCATAGCAGGTGGTAATGTAGCAACTATGAATTTTGATTTTAATGAAAATTATGAATTAAATGAAAATACTTTTTTTGAAAATTTACAAAAAACACTACATGAAAGTATTCCGCGTCCAAAATATGTAGTAGTAAATTTTCCGCACAATCCTACAACAGTCACTGTGGAAAGAAGTTTTTATGAGAGATTAGTTGCAATGGCAAAAAAAGAAAGATTTTATATTATTTCTGATATTGCTTATGCAGATTTGACTTTTGGTTCTTATAAAACCCCTTCTATTTTTGAAGTTGAAGGTGCTAAAGATGTAGCGGTAGAAACTTATACACTTTCAAAGTCTTACAATATGGCAGGTTGGCGTGTAGGTTTTGTAGTGGGTAATAAACGCTTAATTGCGGCTTTGAAAAAAATCAAGTCTTGGTTTGATTATGGTATGTATACTCCTATACAAGTTGCTGCTACTATAGCTTTAGATGGAGATCAAACTTGTGTTGAAGAGATTAAGGCAACTTATGCAAAAAGATTAGAAGTCTTGCTTGATTCATTTTTTCAGGCAGGATGGGAGCTGAAAAAACCAAATGCAAGTATGTTTGTTTGGGCAAAACTCCCTCAAAGTAAAGCTCACCTTGGAAGTATGGAATTTTCTAAACAGCTTTTGCAAAAAGCAAATGTAGCGGTAAGTCCTGGAGTTGGTTTTGGTGAAGCGGGTAATGAGTATGTTAGAATAGCTTTAATAGAAAATGAAAATCGCATTCGTCAAGCAGCAAGAAATATAAAAAAATATTTAAGAGAATAAAATGAAAATCGCAATTTTGGGATATGGTACGGTAGGAAGTGCTGTTGTAGAAACTTTGCTAAAAAATCAAGATTTAATCAAAGCAAGATGTGATGAAGAAATTATTCCAGTAATTGCTTTGGCAAGAAATCCAAAACCAAATGCATTAATTCCTGTGGTAAATGATATTGATGAGGTTTTAGAGCGTGAAGATATTGATGTATTTGTGGAGTTAATGGGTGGTATTGATTTACCCTTTGAGATAATTTCAAAAATTTTAAAAAGAAAAAAAGCAGTGGTAACTGCTAATAAAGCTTTGCTTGCTTATCATCGTTATGAGCTTGAAAAATTAGCACAAGATACAGCTTTTGGTTATGAGGCGAGTGTGGCGGGTGGAATTCCTATTATTAAAATTTTAAAAGAGGGCTTGAGTGCTAATAATATTGTTTCTATTAAAGGTATTTTAAATGGCACAAGCAATTATATTTTAAGTAAAATGACCGAAGATAATACCAAATTCCAAGAGGTGTTAAAAAAAGCACAAGATTTAGGATATGCTGAAGCTAATCCCACTTTTGATATAGAGGGTTTTGATGCAGCGCATAAACTTTTGATTTTAGCAAATATTGCCTATGGATTAAGAGTAAAACCTGAAGATATTTTGATTGAGGGTGTTAGCAAAGTAAGTAATGAGGATATTTATTTTGCAAAAGAATTTGAATATACCATAAAACATTTGGGTATTGCTAAGATTAAAGATGAAAAAATAGAATTAAGAGTTCATCCTACCATGCTTAGCAAAGATAAAATACTAGCAAAAGTTGATGGGGTAATGAATGCTATTAGTATTGATGGAGATGTATTGGGTGAAAGTTTATATTATGGCCCAGGAGCAGGTGGCAGGGCAACTGCAAGTGCTGTTATAGCTGATTTAATCGATATAGCAAGAAAAGAAAAAAATAGTGCTATTTTTGGGTATTTAAATGATACTTCTTATAAACTTTTAAGTAAAGATGAAATTTATACAAGATATTACTTAAGATTAAAGGTATTAGATAAAATAGGAGTTTTATCAAAAATCACACAATTAATGAGCGAACATCAAATTTCAATCGATACTTTCTTGCAAAAACCTAAAAAAGAAAAGCAAGATTATAGCACTTTATTTTTCATCACTCATCAAACTTATGAAAAAAATATACAAATTTTAACTCAAAAGCTTAGAGAACAGGAATTTGTAAAAGATGATGTTTTTATGATGAGAATAGAAGAGTAATGGCATTATTTGAATATCTTTTTGGTAAAAAAGGAGAAGAGTTAGCGTGTGAATTTTTAAAAATACAAGGATTTGAAATTTTAAAAAGGAATTTTCATTCTAAATTTGGAGAAATTGATATTATTGCTAAAAAAGATAAAATTTTACATTTTATTGAAGTTAAAAGTACGCAAGGTGATTATGAGGTAGAATATAGATTGGATAATAAAAAATATAATAAAATTATTAAGACTATAGAATATTACTTTATGAAACATAAAAATGATGAAAATTATCAACTAGATTTACTTTGCGTATATAAAGATGATATAAAACTTTTAGAGAACATTAGTTATTAAGGGAATGTTTATTCTATTTTAATAGAATTTGAAAAAACAAAGGAGAAAAAAATGGGAAAATATATTGATTTAACTACAGAAAATTTTGCACAAGCAAAAGAAGGTGTAGCTTTAGTAGATTTTTGGGCTCCATGGTGCGGACCTTGCAGAATGCTTGCACCGGTAATTGATGAGCTTGCAAATGATTTTGATGGTAAAGCTAAAATTTGTAAAGTAAATACAGATGAGCAAGGTGATTTGGCTGCACAATTTGGTGTAAGATCTATCCCAACTATCATTTTTTTTAAAGATGGTGAAGTGGTTGATCAACTAGTTGGTGCTCAATCAAAACAAGCTTTAGCAGATAAACTAAACTCACTTTTATAATCTTAAGCCACTTTTTGTGGCTTTTCTTTATATTTTTTACTATTTAATAATTTTTATTATTTATAATTAAAGAAAAATTTGTATAATACTTATAAATAAAACTATAAGGAAAATATCATGTTAGATTTAGCTATTATAGGTGGTGGACCTGCAGGTTTGAGCGCAGGTTTATATGCTACAAGAGGCGGATTAAAAAATGTTGTAATGTTTGAAAAAGGTATGCCTGGTGGGCAGATTACTTCGAGTTCAGAGATAGAAAATTATCCTGGAGTTGCTCAAGTTTTAGATGGAATTTCTTTTATGGCTCCTTGGAATGAACAATGTATGCGTTTTGGTTTAAAACATGAGATGGTAGGTGTTGAGCAAATTAGTAAAAATTCTGATGGAAGTTTTAATATAAAATTGGAAGGCGGTAAAAACGAACAGGCAAAAGCAGTTATTGTTTGCACAGGCTCTACTCCGCGTCGTGCTGGTTTTAAAGGCGAGGATGAATTTTTTGGTAAAGGTGTGAGTACTTGTGCAACTTGCGATGGCTTTTTTTATAAAAATAAAGAAGTGGCTGTTTTAGGTGGGGGAGATACTGCTTTAGAAGAAGCTTTGTATCTAGCTAATATTTGTTCAAAAGTGTATTTAATCCACAGAAGAGATGAGTTTAGAGCAGCACCTTCAACAGTTGAAAAAGTAAAAAATAATGACAAAATAGAATTGATCACAAATGCGGTTGTTGATGAGGTTTGCGGTGATAATATGGGTGTTAATAAAATTAAAATAGCATTTAATGATGGTTCTAAAAGAGAGCTTGATGTGCCTGGAATCTTTACCTTTGTTGGATTAAATGTAAGAAATGAAATCTTAAAACAAGACAATGGTGAGTTTTTATGTGCTATGGAAGAAGGTGGTCAAGTTAGCGTTGATCTTAAAATGCAAACTAATATAGCAGGGTTATTTGCAGCAGGTGATTTAAGAAAAGATGCTCCAAAACAAGTAATATGTGCAGCAGGTGATGGAGCGGTTGCAGCGCTTAGCGCTTTAGCTTATATTGAAAATTTACACTAGAATTTCTAGTGTAAATTGATTAACTTCCAATAACTCCGCCATCAATTTTACTTATTGCTATTATACTTGATCTTGGTGTTTTTCCATAAGGAAATTGACTGCCTTTTAATTTCTCTCCTGGATGTTGAATTCCAACAAACATAGTTTTATAATCTTGACTAAAAGTAATTCCTGTTATTTCGCAAGCTATTGGTCCTGTTAAAAATCTTTTTATTTCCCCTGTTTTTGGATTAGCTGCTAACATACAATTATTTCCCATGCCTTCAAATTCTTCTTGATTAGAATAGTTTCCATCAGTTTGTATCCAAAGGCGACCATCTCTATCAAAACTTAATCCATCGGGGGAATTAAATTTATTATTACTTGTAATGTTGTTTGAGCCTTTATTTAAACTTGTTTGATTATCAGGGTTTCCTGCAAGTGCAAAAATTTCCCAAGTAAATTCATCATCTTTATGAGAATTTTTATGCTCCCATTTAATTATTTGTCCGTAAATATTTTTTGTTCTCGGGTTTGCTGGATTTGGGTTATTATTTTTTTTATTGTTTGTTAAGGTAGCAAATACTTCTTTTGAGCCACTTTCTTTATGGCTTGCTATCCATTCGCATCTATCCATAGGAGTTGCATTTACAATAGATCCAGCAATTCTAGCATTGATTAACACATCTGCTTGAGAGTTAAAACCATTTTCTTTATTAAGGTTATTTTTACCATATTCTAACTCAATCCATTTTCCACTCCCTCTAAAATCTCCTATTTTTCCATTAAATTGTGCTACATATAAGGTTCCTTCATCTAAAATTTTGCTAGTATCTAGACCTTTTTTATATTTATGTTTGCTTATAAATTTATAAATAAATTCATTGGCTTCATCATCTCCCATATAAATTACAACAGTTCCATCATCTTCTACAATTAATTCTGCATTTTCGTGTTTAAATCTTCCAAGAGCTGTTCTTTTTATAGGTATGCTGTTTGGATCAAATGGATCAATTTCTACAACCCATCCAAATTTATTTGCCTCGTTTGGATTTTTACTTAAATCAAATCTTTCATCAAATTTTTCCCACCCATATTGACTTTGAGCTTTAAATCCAAATCTAAGTTGCTCTTTTGAAAATTTAATTTTTTCATCTAAACTTCCAAAAAAATCATTTATATTTTCTTCGCAAGTAAGATAAGTCCCCCAAGGTGTTTTTCCATTGGCACAATTATTTAAAGTTCCATATATAAAATTTTCATTTTGAAGTACTTGTTGTTTTGCTGGACCACTAATGCTCATTTTTGTATTTGCATCGATTCTGCGGTTGTATTTAGAATCAAGCACCACAGACCATTGATCTTTTTCTTTTTTTATTTCAAAAATGCTCACTCCTAAATTTGCTTGTTCATATAAAATATCTTCTAAGCTAAGATTTTTACCTTGATGTTTAAATATAATTTCAGGATTTATATATTCATTATTAATAGCTAGTATAGCCCTATCTTTTGAAAGAGGAAAAAAACTCATACCATCGTTATTGTCTCCAAAAGTTAATTTAGCATTTTCCACAGCTTTTTTATCGATATTTTTTTCTTCATCATAAATAGATGCTTTACTAAAAAGAGGATCGCCCCATGAGATTAAAATATCTGCTTTGTAGCCATCTGGTACGATAACTTTATCTTCTGTGCTAGCAGGTATTTCTTTAAAATTTAGCAAATCTTTATCTTTTAATAAACTCGCATTTAAATTTGAGCTAGCAAAAAATGCTACCATAGAACCCAAAGCTGAACCTTTCAAAAATGTTCTTCTTTTCATAAAACTCCTTTTAAAAATGTGTTATAAATTTAAAGTTTTTTGGAAACTTTTTGGAAACTTTTGCTCATGGTATGTAATATTGTATTAATTAACTTAGTGATACAATTTCTCACTGCAAATATAAAGGATAAATTTATGATATGTATAGGAATTCATGGGAGCAATGGTCGCATGGGTAAACAAATTGAAAATTGTTTACAAGATCAAAAAGATGCTAAAGCAAGTGCATTTTTTTATCAAGGATCAAGCTATGAAGAATTTTTTAACAAATGCGATGTAATAATTGATTTTTCTTCCCCGAAAGGTTGTGAGGATTTGTTGTTATACGCAAGAAGCAATCCTAAACCTTTAGTGATAGGTACTACAGGATTAGATGCTAAGCAAAATGAGTTAATGCAAAGTGCAAGCATTACTATGCCAATTCTTTATGCTACCAATATGTCTTTGGGTGTAGCTATTTTAAAAAAACTTTCATGTTTAGCAAGTGAAGCTTTAAGGGATTTTGATATAGAAATACTTGAAATGCACCATAATAAGAAAAAAGACGCTCCAAGTGGTACAGCTATGACTTTAGCACAAAATGTCGCTAAGGCTAGGAATTTAGATTTGGAAAAGGTTAGAGTAAGTGGTAGAGATGGGATTATTGGTCAAAGAAGTAAAGATGAAATCGCAGTGATGAGCTTAAGAGGTGGTGATATAGTGGGTTCTCATAGAGTTGGATTTTATAATGATGGTGAATTTATAGAATTAAATCATAGTGCTACTTCAAGAGCTACTTTTGCTATGGGGGCTATTAGATGTGCTAAATGGCTGGTTTCTCAAGAAAATGGCTTATATGATATAGACGATTGTTTAGGAATTTAAATGTGTGCGGTAGTTGGAGTAATTAATTCAAAAAATGCAAGCACGGTGGCTTATTATGCTTTATTTGCTATGCAACATCGTGGCCAAGAAGCAAGTGGAATTAGTGTAAGTGATGGTTTAAATATCAAAACTCATAAAGCTAAAGGTGAAGTAGGACAAATTTTTAATACTCAAATTTTAGCAGATTTAAAAGGTAGTATAGCTATAGGGCATAATCGTTATTCTACCGCCGGAAATTCTTCTTTGCATGATGCACAGCCTGTTGCAGCTACTTGTTCTTTGGGTGATATTTCTTTAGTGCATAATGGAAATTTGATTAATAAAGAAGAAGTTAGAAAAGAGTTAATTGACAATGGAGCTATTTTTCATTCTAATATGGACACAGAAAATGTTGTACATTTAATAGCAAAAAGCAAAAAAGAAACTTTAAAAGATAGGTTTATAGAAAGTCTAATGCAAAGTAAGGGTGCATATTGCTTTATGTTGGCCAGTAAAAATCAACTTTTTGTGGTAAGAGATCCTTATGGGGTTAGACCTTTATCTTTGGGAAAATTAAAAGATGGTGGATATATTGTAGCGAGTGAAACTTGTGCTTTTGATTTGATAGAAGCTGAATTTATCCGCGATATAAAGCCCGGTGAAATGCTAGTTTTTACTCAAGGTAGTGATGAGTTTGAAAGCATTCAAGTTTTTGATAAAACAGATCCAAGAATTTGTGCATTTGAATATATTTATTTTGCTAGACCTGATAGTATTATAGAAGGTAAAAGTGTATATGAAGTGCGTAAAAAAATGGGTGAAGCCTTGGCTAAAAAATTTAAAGAAAAAGTAGATTTTGTAGTGCCTGTTCCTGATAGTGGAGTAAGTGCTGCTATAGGTTTTGCGCAATATTTAAAAATTCCACTTGAAATGGCCATAGTTAGAAATCACTATGTTGGAAGAACTTTCATAGAGCCAACTCAAGAAATGAGAAATTTAAAAGTAAAACTGAAATTAAATCCTATGAAGAAAGTTTTAGAAGGCAAAGATATAGTGGTGATTGATGATAGTGTAGTAAGAGGAACAACTTCTAAAAAAATCATCACACTTTTAAGACAAGCAGGTGCTAGAAAAATTCATTTGGCTATAGCTTGTCCAGAAATCAAATTTCCTGATATTTATGGTATAGACACTCCAACTTTTGAAGAGTTAATTTCAGCTAATAAGAGTATTGAAGAGGTTAGAGAATATACAGGTGCAGATAGTTTGACTTTTTTAGATATTAATGAGCTAGTTTCAAGCATAGGCAATGAAAGAAAATATTCTTTGATTAGTTTTGATGGGGATTATTTTATTAAATAATCCTTATCTGCATTTTAATTGTTTAAAAATTTTATAACTTTGAAAATGAGGTGGCAATCCCACTTCAAAAGAAAAGTCTTTGTAGGTATGACCTGATAATTGATTTGCAATGTTAATATTATACGAAACATCTCTTTGTTGTTGATTTGCTTTTTTTATGCTATTAAAATTTTGTTGATTAAAAATTTCTCCACTGATTTCATGCTTTTTATTATTATCAATAATTCTAAGTTCTAAAAAGCATTCTGAAATTTTAAAATTAGTATCGTTGGTTACTCTACCTTTTATAATAATACTTTCTGTAGCTAAGCGTCTGTAGGTTGAAAAATTACTCAAACTAGCTTTTTTTGTGTATTGATCTATAGTTAATAATAAAGAAATAGTTAAGATTGAGGCTAATATAAAACTTATTATGCAAAAAATTATTATATATTTTTTGTTTTGTATTTTTAAATAGAATAAAATCCAAGTAAGGAAAGTTGAAGCTAGCATAATAAAAATGATAAGAATATGAAAAAAAGTAAAATATCCCATTAAAAACACTTTGAATTAATTTTAATGTCAAAATCTTGACCTTCATTAAAATCGGAAAATTTGGTTTTTAGATTAATAGTTTGGTTGGGACTTATTGTTTTTTCGATAGTGGTAGATTTACTTCTTAATGGTTTTAATAAATGTATTAAATTTTTAAAAGTATTATTTTCATCGCTTTTTCTAAATACTTCTACTTTTATTTTGCAAAATTTAAAACTTTTTTTAGAAGTATTTGTCAAGCTATAATCAACACTTAAAGAATTATCATATACAAAAAATTGAGCATTATCTAAGCTAGCTATTCTGGATCTAACTTTAGTATCAATTAAAAAATATCCCAAATACGCAATACTAAGTGAACATAAAATTCCTAAAAAAATTATAATAAAAGCAAAAGTAGGTTTGTTTCTAACAATCAAAGCAATAAATAAAGTGATAATGAAAAAGAATACAACTAAAGCCATTAACAAAAAATCGATCAAGTGCAAATGAGCTGTATAAAAGATCATTTGCTCTCGGATATGTTGAACATTCATTATCACTTCTTTATTTTTTAATTTGCTACTGAACTTGTTCTTTTATTATCTTTGCTATCAACCCAAATATTTGGCACAGCTCCGCCTGGTGTTAAGAAAATTTTAGCATCTTTATTGACTTTAAGTGCTTCATTAAATTGCTTTTGGGTTTCAATTTGTTTTAAATCAAGTAAAGGATTATTTAAACTTTTTGCTATTTCTCTATTTGAATATGCTTGTGCATCAGCTTCAATTTTTACCGCACTTGCTCTACCTTTAGCACTAATAATAGTTGCATTTGCCTCCCCTTCAGCTAAAGCCGCTTTTTTAAGTGCTTCTTGGTTAGCTCTTTCAACTTCATATTTAGTTCTTTCAGCTTCTTGTTTAGCAATTTGTACTCTTTCGATCTGTTCTTTTACTTTTATAGGTAAGATAATTTCTCTAAGCTGAACTGCTTGAAGCTCTGCTGGCTCATTTGGTTGGCTTTCAATAGTTTTTCTAATACCCTGATCAATTTGCACCGCTATAGTATTACGATTTGTTGGAAGCTCTTCTGCAGTGTATTGACCTACAACATTTCTTACAACATCTCTTACTACTGGATCTATGATTTTATTTTCCCAATTAAGCCCCCATGTCGCGATAGTTTGAGGAACTTGTAAAGGATTTAATCTGTATTGAACGGTTACATCAATAGATACAGGCAAGCCTCTTGAATCAAGTACCGAAATGCTATTTTTATTAACAACGCCTGATCCTATTTGTAAATTTTCATTTATTCCTTCGATTGAAGCATAGTTGATTTGTCTTACTCTAGTATCTACGATAGTGATTTTTTGCAGTATAGGCATAAAAAAATGAAGTCCTGGTTCAAGTGGGGTAGGGCTGTATTTACCTGTAGTGGATTTGATCCCCATTTCCCCTGAATTTACTATTGCAAAAGGTTTAAAAAGTGCAAAAACTAAAATAATTGCAATTGCACTATAAATTAATGGGGAAAATTTCCCAAAACCTTTGAAATTAAATTCTGGTGTTTTGAAGTTTAAATTTTGCTTATTGTTGTTTTGATTGTTTTTTTTATTAAAATAATCATTCAAATCAGCTGGCATTTAGTTCCTTTGTTAAATATAAGTTAGCATAGAAGCGTATTTTTCATTGCGTCCATAAACTATATCAAAATACGCATTTTGAAGCTTTGTCGTTAGCTCACCTCTTTTTCCATCTCCTATAATTCTTGCATCAATATTATTTATCGGAGTTATTTCTGCTGCAGTTCCTGTGAAAAATGCTTCATCAGCTACATAAACTTCATCTCTTGAAATTCTTTGACGCACTACACTTATGCCCAAATCATGTGCAATTTTTAAAACAGTATCTTGAGTGATACTTTTTAATGAAAAATCATTTGGTGGTGTGATTAGCTTATTATCTTTAATCATAAAAAAACACTCACCTGTTCCTTCTGCTACAAAACCTTCTTCATCGAGCATTAAGGCTTCCTCATATCCTGCTTCTATAGCTTCATATTTAGCCATTTGAGAATTTAAATAATTTGCACTTGCTTTTGCTTTACCTAAGCTAGATTTTACACTATTTCTAGCAAAAGAAGAAATTTTAACCTTAATACCTTTTTCTAAGCCTTCTTCGCCTAAATAAGCACCCCATTCCCAAGCAGCAATAGCTACCCTAACAGGAGCTTTAGCATGATAAACTCCCATAGTACCATCACCTAAAAAGATTAATGGTCGCAAATAGGTGTTATTTTGAAAATCATTTGCTCTTAAAAGTTCAACTTGTGCATTTTCAAGTTCTTCTTGAGAAAAAGGAGAATTAATTAAAGTAATTTTTGCAGACTCTAAAAGTCTTTTGGTGTGTTCTTTTAATCTAAAAATTGCTAAACCATTTTGTGTTTTATAAGCTCTTGTTCCTTCAAAAACTGCATTTGCATAATGTAATGAATGTGTTAAAACATGAATTTTTGCATCATCAAAATCAATGATTTTTCCATCCATCCAAATTTTTTTTGCCCTAATCATAACTAAGCCTTTTTGTTGAAAATAAAACTAATTTTATCAAAAATATACTAATAATTACTAGAATATAGTAAAATTATTATATTTGAAACAAGGAAAAATCATGCCAATTATAAATATCAAATTAGCTAAACCAGAATTTAGCAAAACACAAAAAGAAGAGTTAATAGCAGATATTACAGAACTTTTACATACAAAATACAACAAGCCAAAGCAAAATATAGTGATTATGTTAGAAGATATTGAGCCATATAATATTGCTTTTGGTGGCGAAAGTGTAGAAAAATTAAGATTGAAAGATAAAAAATGAAAGAATTGCAAATTGGTGATAAAGCTCCTGTGTTTGAACTTTTAAATCAAGATGGAGTTAAAATTTCTTTAAGTGATTTCTTGGGTAAAAAAATTATTTTGTATTTTTATCCAAAAGATAACACCCCAGGTTGTACCACACAAGCTTGTGAATTTAGTCAAAGTTATGAGGATTTTTTAGAGCAAAATGCTGTGATTATAGGTATTAGTCCAGATAGTGTTAAATCGCATGAAAATTTCATAAAAAAATATGATTTAAAACACACTTTATTAAGCGATAGTGAAAAAGAAATTTGTAAACTTTATGGTGCTTGGGGTTTAAAGAAAAATTATGGTAAAGAGTATGAAGGGCTTATAAGATCTACTTTTGTGATTGATGAAAATGGAAAAATCTTAAAAATTTATAAAAATGTAAAAGCTAAAGATCATGCTTTTAAGGTGTTAAAAGAATTATGCTAGTGCATATTTGCTGTAGCGTGGATAGCCATTATTTTATACAAGAATTAAGTAAAACCTATCCTGAAGAGAAAATCATTGGGTATTTTTATGACCCAAATATTCATCCATATAGTGAGCATGAACTTAGATTTTTAGATGTTAAACGCAGTTGTGATAAATTAGGCATTAAACTTTATAAAGGTGAATATGAGTATGAAAAATGGCTTGAGGGTGTAAAGGGTTATGAAGACGAGCCTGAAAAAGGCGCAAGATGTCAAATTTGTTTTGATTTTAGAATGCATAAAAGTGTTGAATTTGCTCAAAAAATTGGTGAAAAAAAACTTACAACAACCCTTTTAACATCCCCTAAAAAAGACTTAGAGCAGTTAAAATTAGCTTTACAAAAAGAATGCGATAAATTTGGTATAGAGTTTTTGGCACCTGATTTTAGAAAAAATGGAGGCACGCAAAGACAATTTGCCTTAGCTAAGCAAGATATGCTTTATCATCAAAATTATTGTGGGTGTATTTATGCACTTTCTAAACAAAAAGGCCAAAAAGCTTTTATAGATGAGCTTATGAGTCCTATAAATAAACAAATATTACCTTCAAGCATAGAAGAAAAGATAAAATTTTACAATCAAGTAAAAAAATTAGAAAAAAAGGGTGTTAAATTTGAAATTCAAAGAGAGAAATTTTTAAATTATCGCTTACTAAGAGCTTTGATAAAAGAAAACAAAAAAGCCATAAAAACTCATGTTTTATTTTATTCTCATTTTAAAAATTCTTACACTAAATTTAGTATTTTAGAAGAGGATTTAAAGTGCTATAAAAGCGTAAAGGATGAGATTAATTTATGGAGTTTTGATTATTTAAATAGTTTGTGCAAAATGCGATTTAAAAATTTTGAAGATTTTTTACAAAATCCTTTAAAAATAGAGCAAGAAATCAAAATAAGGCAAAAGCATTTTGGTGCTTATGATCTTTCGCCGGTGATTATTGTTGAAAATATCACAAAAGGCGCTTATGAATTTATAGCAAAAAGTGAAATTTATTTTGATAGTAAAGAAAAGATTGTGAAGTTATAAAACTTAACTAGTTTGTTAATATTTTTTTTGTAAAATCTGAATTTTGAATATATTTTAAGGCTAAATTTATGATAGATGTAATGCAAATTCAAAAAATTTTACCACATAGGTATCCATTTTTACTTGTAGATAAAATCGTAGAATTAAAAAATAAAGAAGTTGTTAGAGGTTATAAAAATATTAGTATAAGCGACCATGTTTTTATGGGACATTTTCCAGATCATCCAATTTACCCGGGTGTGTTAATTTTAGAAGGTATGGCACAAACTGGAGGGGTTTTAGCATTTGAAAGTATGGATGATAAGGTAGATCCAAGCACTAAAGTAGTGTATTTTACAGGTATTGATAATGCTAAATTTAGAAATCCAGTGCGTCCAGGTGATAGGCTTGATTATGAGATGAGTGTGGTGAAAAATCGTGGAAATATGTGGATTTTTCAAGGAAAAGCTTTTGTTGATGGACAATTGGTTGCAGAAGCTGAACTTAAAGCTATGATAGTAGATAAATGATGAGCAAAATTCATCCAAGTGCTGTTATAGAAGATGGAGCTATTATAGCAGATGGTGTTGTAGTAGAGGCCTATGCCTATGTTGGAAAAAATGCCAATATAGGTGCAAATACTATCATCAAACAAGGTGCAAGAATTTTACCTAATGTAAGCATAGGTGAAAATTCTAAAGTTTTTTCTTATGCCATAGTTGGAGATATCCCACAAGATATATCTTATAAAGATGAGATAAATTCAGGTGTTATTATAGGAAAAAATGCAGTTATTAGAGAATTTGTTACTATAAATTCAGGTACAGCTAAGGGCGATGGTTTTACAAGAATAGGTGATAATGCTTTTATAATGGCTTATTCTCATATTGCACATGATTGTTTGCTTGGAGATAATATTATTTTAGCAAATAATGCTACTTTAGCAGGTCATGTGGAACTTGGAGATTATACTGTGGTAGGTGGACTTACTCCAATACATCAGTTTGTTAAGGTAGGTGAGGGGTGTATGATAGCAGGTGCTAGTGCGCTTTCTCAAGATGTGGTGCCATTTTGCTTAGCTGAAGGAAATCGAGCAAGCATTAGAAGTTTAAATTTAGTAGGCATTAGAAGACGCTTTGATAAAGAAGAAGTGGATGTTTTAAGTAAGGCTTTTAAATTTTTATTCAGACAAGGAAATTTAAAAGATAATGCTTTAAGTTTGCTAGAAAATACTTCTAGTGAAAATGTGAAAAAAATGTGTAATTTTATCTTAGAAACAAAAAGAGGAATTCCTATATATAAGGAAAAAAGTCATGGTTAAAAGATGTAGTTTTTGCAATGAAATAGAAACAAGTGAAAGAAGAATTTTAGTAAATGATTATAATAATGCCTTTATATGTGAGTATTGTGCCGAAAGTGCTTGCAATATTTTCTTTGGAGAGGAAAAAGAATTAAAAAATAAAGAAGTTGATAAAGAAAATTTTAAAGATATTACTCCTAAGGAATTAAAAGCATATTTAGATAAATATGTTATCGGGCAAGATAGAGCTAAAAAAATCTTTAGTGTAGGGGTGTATAATCACTACAAAAGGCTTTTTAGATCTGACTTAGAAGATGATGATACAGAATTAGCAAAATCAAATATTTTATTAGTAGGCCCAACGGGAAGTGGAAAAACTTTACTGGCACAGACTTTAGCTAGATTTTTAGATGTTCCTATCGCAATTTGTGATGCGACTTCTTTAACTGAAGCAGGTTATGTGGGAGAAGATGTTGAAAATATCCTTACTCGTCTTTTGCAAGCTGCTGATGGAGATGTGCAAAGAGCACAAAAAGGGATTATATTTATCGATGAGATAGACAAAATCGCAAGAATGGGCGAAAATCGCTCCATTACAAGAGATGTAAGTGGTGAGGGCGTGCAACAAGCCTTACTCAAAATTATCGAAGGATCTTTGGTAAATATCCCACCAAAAGGCGGTAGAAAACACCCAAATCAAGACTTCATACAAATAGATACAACTAATATTTTATTTGTGTGTGGCGGGGCTTTTGATGGTATTAGTGATATTATTAAAAGAAAATTAGGCGATAATGTCATGGGCTTTTTTACTGATGATAAAAAAGATGAAAAAGAAGCTTTACTTCAAAGACTAGAGCCTGATGATTTGGTGCATTTTGGGCTTATTCCTGAACTTATAGGAAGATTGCATGTACTTGCTTCTTTAGAAGAGCTTGATGAAGAAAGCATGGTGCGTATTTTAACTGAGCCAAAAAATGCCATTATTAAGCAATATCAAAAACTTTTTGCTATTGACAATGTGGAATTAAAATTTGAAGATGAAGCGCTAAGAGAGATTGCTAAGCTTTCGCTAGAGCGTAAAACAGGCGCTAGAGGTTTAAGAAGTATTATTGAAGAAATGATGGTAGATTTGATGTTTGATTTGCCAGAGTATAATGGATATAGCATAGTAATTACTAAAGAAGTGATCAAAGAAGGTGCAAAACCTTTATTTATAAAAAATAAAAAAGTTAAAGGCTGAGAATGATTTTAGATCAAATAATTGGATTTTTTTCAAGCGATATGGGGATTGACTTAGGTACTGCAAATACTTTAGTTTTGGTAAAAGATAAAGGTATAGTGATTGATGAACCTTCGGTTGTTGCGGTAGAGCGTGAAAGATATGGTAGGGTTAAAATTTTAGCTGTTGGAAAAGAAGCTAAGGAAATGGTAGGAAAAACCCCAGGTAATATCGAAGCAATCCGTCCTATGAAAGATGGTGTGATTGCTGATTTTGATATGACTGAAAAAATGATCCGTTATTTTATAGAAAAAACTCATAGAAGAAAATCTTTTTTAAGACCTAGAATTATCATTTCAGTTCCTTATGGTTTAACTCAAGTTGAAAGAAAGGCAGTTAGAGAAAGTGCGTTAAGTGCGGGTGCTAGAGAAGTATTTTTGATAGAAGAGCCTATGGCAGCAGCTATTGGTGCAAATTTACCAATTAGAGAGCCTCAAGGGAGCTTGGTGGTAGATATTGGCGGTGGTACTACTGAAATTGGTGTTACTTCTTTGGGCGGTCTTGTGATTTCAAAATCTATCCGAACAGCTGGTGATAAGCTTGATACTAGTATAGTAAATTATGTAAAAGAAAAATACAATCTTGTCATAGGTGAAAGAACGGGCGAGGAAATCAAAATCGCAATAGGCTCAGCAGTTCAGCTTCCAAAAGAGCTTTCTATGGTAGTTAAAGGACGCGATCAAGTAACAGGATTGTTAAATAGAATAGAGTTAACAAGTGAAGATGTAAGAGAGGCTATGCGTGAGCATTTAAAAGAAATTGCTGATGCATTAAAAATCGTTCTTGAAATGATGCCGCCTGATCTTGCAGCTGATATTGTTGAAAATGGTGTTGTTTTAACAGGAGGCGGAGCTTTAATACGCGGTCTTGATAAATATTTATCTGAAATTGTAAAACTTCCAGTATATGTAGCTGATGAGCCACTTTTAGCAGTAGCAAAAGGCACAGGTAAAGCTTTGGAAGAAATTTCTTTATTGCACCAACTAACGAATGAAGAGTAAAATTCTTAGTGTTTTAATTTTATCTTTTTTAGTGTTTGTTTCGTTTTATTATGGAGATATAATAAAACGAAATGTTTTAGATTTAAATATTGCTATTGTTAATCAGTTTTCTCAAAGCATTAATCTTTTAAAAGATAAATTTAATGAGCATTTTAATCAAGCTCAAGAAATTAAAAAATTAAGAGAAAGAAATGCTGAGCTTGAAAAAAACAATATCTATATGAAAAACTTTGCCAATGAATTAAACAATATTTTAAGTGATAAAAATTCAAGTTTTTATTATCCTAATGTTAGTTTAGTTAAGGCAACTTCTTATGCTCAAATTAGCGATTATCATAAGGTTTGGCTTGATGTGGATTATAAAGGAAAAATTAAAGGCTTAATTTATAATGGCTATACAGCAGGCATAGTTATAGAAAAAAATGGTAGAGCTTTGGGACTTTTACAAGGTGATGAAGAGTGTATTTTTTCCGTATATATAGGTAAGGAACAAGCACCAGGTATAGCTCATGGTAGAAATGATTATGTTTTAGTTAAATATATTCCTAAATGGCTTGAACTTAAAATGGGCGATAAGGTTTATACAAGTGGCTTAGATGAGATTTTCTTTTCAGGAATTCCAGTAGGCGAAATTTTTAAAATAGAAGAAGAAGGTGCCTATCAAAATGCATATGTTAAACCTTATGTAAAAATGAAAGTACCAAGTTATTTTTATATGGTAGAAAATTTTTAATAAAAAGTTATTTATTTTAGTTGATATAAATTATTATTTACTATTAAATATTAGAATTATCTCCGAATTTTAAAAATTTAGGAGATTAAATGAAAAAATATATCAGTAGTTGTTTAGCTTTTTGCTGTTTAAGTGGTGCTATTTATGCAAATGAAGTGGAATATGATGCACAAAAAATAGCAGATATTTTTTATCAACTTAATGCTGATCCTAAAAATCCAAAAGCAAAAGTTAATCATGCAAAAGGCTTTTGTGCTATGGGAACTTTTGAGCCAGCTTTGTCTATTAATAAAGAAGTTGATGTGCCTTTGTTAACACAAAAAAGTTTGCCAATCCAAGTAAGATATTCTTTGGGTGGAGCTTTTAAAGATGATAAAAGCAAAACAAGAGGTATGGCTATTAGAATTACTGATCCTAAAGATTCTGCTTCTTGGACTATGGTTATGCTAAATACAGAAATAAATTTCGCAAAAAATCCTAAAGAATTCGGTCAGTTTTTTGAAATGAGACTTCCTGTAAATGGTAAAGTCGATCAAGAAAAAATAAGCAAGATGATGCAAGAGGTTGATTCTTATAGAAATTTTGCTGCATATACTGATAAAATTGGCATTAGTAAAAGTGTAGCAAATACTCCATTTTTTAGTATTCATACTTTTTATTTTAAACAAGCAAACGGAGAAAACTATTTACCAGCAAGATGGAAATTAGTTCCAAGTGAAGGTGTGGCATATTTAAATGAAGCACAAATGAAAAGTGCGAGTAGTGATTTTTTAAAAGAAGATTTTCAAAATCGTGTAAAAGCTAATAAGCCGGTTGAGTATAAAATGTATTTAGTATATGCAAATAAAAATGATATTACCAATGAAACAACGGCTTTATGGAGTGGTAAGCACAAAGAAAGTTTAGTTGGGACTTTTAAGGTTAATGCCTTGAGCGATGAAGATTGTAATTTTGATGTATATTTTCCTTCGGATGTACCTCAAGGGGTTAATCCACCACAAGATCCTTTATTTGATGTAAGAAATGAAGCTTATGCTATAACTTTTGGTAAGCGTCAATAAAATTTAGCTCTTTAAGAGCTAAATTCTTTGTTAAATTCAACTTCTAAAAAACTTATATTTGTTATAATTTGGCTAAAAATTTAGCTTAGGAAAATACATGCCAAAAAGAACAGATATAAAAAATATATTATTAATAGGCAGTGGGCCTATCATTATAGGTCAAGCTTGTGAGTTTGATTACTCAGGAACTCAAGCGGCAAAAACTTTAAAAGAGCTAGGTTATAGAGTAGTTTTGATCAATTCTAATCCGGCTACGATTATGACAGATCCTGAATTTGCTGATGCAACTTATATAGAACCAATTACCAAAGAAAGTATTCTAAGTATTATCAAAAAAGAAAAAATCGATGCGATTTTACCTACTATGGGTGGCCAAGTTGCTTTGAATGTTGCTATGGAAGTTTATGAAAGTGGCGAGCTTGCAGATGTAAAATTTTTAGGTGCAAATCCTGAAGCGATTAAAAAAGGCGAAGACAGACAAGTTTTTAAAGAATGTATGAAAAAAATCGGCATGGATTTACCAAAATCTATGTATGCGTATAATTATGAAGAGGCTTTAAAAGCTGTTGATGAGATTGGTTTTCCTTTGATGATTAGAGCTTCTTTTACCTTAGGTGGTGCAGGAAGTGGCGTGGTGTATAATATGGATGAGTTTGCAGAACTTGCAAATACTGCTTTAGCGCTAAGCCCTATCCATGAAATTTTAATCGAAGAAAGCTTACTTGGTTGGAAAGAATACGAAATGGAGGTCATTAGAGATAAAAATGACAATTGTATTATCGTTTGCTCTATTGAAAATGTCGATCCTATGGGAGTTCATACAGGCGATTCTATTACTATAGCTCCTGCTTTAACTTTGACTGATAAAGAATACCAAGCGATGCGTAATGCTTCTTTTGCTATTTTAAGAGAAATTGGAGTAGATACAGGTGGATCAAATGTGCAATTTGCTATCAATCCAACTAATGGTAGAATGATAGTTATTGAAATGAATCCTAGGGTTTCAAGATCTTCAGCCCTAGCTAGTAAAGCTACGGGCTATCCTATAGCTAAGGTAGCTACGCTTTTAGCAGTTGGATTTAGTTTAGATGAGATTAAAAATGATATCACAGGAACTCCTGCTTCATTTGAACCGGTAATTGATTATATCGTAACTAAAATTCCTCGTTTTACTTTTGAAAAATTCCCAAATGCAAGCACAGAGCTTGGCACTGCTATGAAAAGCGTGGGTGAGGTTATGGCTATAGGGAGAACTTTTAAAGAAAGCATTCAAAAAGCACTTTGCTCACTTGAGAGAAATTTAAGTGGGTTTGATACTATAGAATGTGATAAAAATGAGCTTTTAGCAAAAATTCGCCAAGCTAATGAAAAACGCTTGCTTTATATAGCACAAGCTTTTAGAGAAGGTTTTAGCACACAAGAGCTTTTTGAGCTTTGCAAAATAGATCCTTGGTTTTTAAACCAAATCAAAGAAATAGTGGAATTTGAAAATCAAATAGATATGGATATTTTAAGTAATAAGCAACTATTAAGAAAAGCTAAAACCTTAGGTTTTTCAGATAAAAAAATTGCTAGCTTAATTAATCAAAAAGATAATCTTGAGTTAAGCCAAAATGATATTTATTATGCAAGAATTAAACACAAAATCATCGCTCAATATAGTGAAGTAGATACTTGTGCAGGAGAATTTGAAGCACTGACCCCGTATTTATACTCAAGTATTAATACAAATGAAGCTACGCAAGTAAAAGAAAGTAAAGATAAAAAAGATAAAAAAGTGATGATTATAGGTGGTGGACCAAACCGCATAGGACAAGGCATTGAGTTTGATTATGCTTGCGTGCATGCTTCTTTTGCTCTAAAAGATATGGGCGTAAAAACTATAATGTATAATTGTAACCCAGAAACGGTTTCAACAGATTATGATACAAGCGATATTTTGTATTTTGAGCCAATTGATTTTGAGCATTTAAGAGCAGTTATTGATAGAGAAAAACCCGATGGAGTGATAGTGCATTTTGGTGGTCAAACTCCGCTTAAATTTGCAAAACGCCTTAGTGCTTTTGGGGCAAAGATTATAGGAACAAGTGCAAGGGTAATAGATTTAGCTGAAGATAGAAAGAAATTTGCTAAATTTATTGAAGATCTAGGTATAAATCAACCTAAAAATGGCACAGCTATAAGTGTAGAAGAAGCGATTATAAAAGCAAATGAGATAGGTTATCCTGTGCTTGTTAGACCAAGTTATGTTTTGGGTGGTCGTGCAATGCGTGTAGTGCATGATGAGAGTGAGCTTAGACTTTATATGCAAGAAGCAGTAGATGTGAGTGATAAATCTCCGGTATTAATTGATCAATTCTTAGACAATGCAACTGAGCTTGATGTAGATGCGATAAGTGATGGAAAAGAAGTTTATGTAGCAGGTATTATGGAGCATATTGAAGAAGCAGGAATTCACTCAGGCGATAGCGCTTGCTCTTTACCTGCTGTAAATATTGATGAAGCTATGCTTGAAATGATTGAGCAAAAAACAAAAGATATTGCTTTAAATTTAGGTGTAGTAGGACTTTTAAATATACAATTTGCTATTTATGATAATAAACTTTATATGATAGAAGTAAATCCAAGAGCTAGTAGAACCGTGCCTTTTGTGAGTAAGGCTACAGGAATTCCTTTAGCTAAGGTTGCAACACGCGTGATGTGGCAAGGAAATTTAAGAGAAAGCTTGAAATTTTATGACACCTTTAAAGTGGTAGAGGAAAAAAACGGAATTTTAAGAGCTAAAAAGCCAAAACATATTAGTGTAAAATCAGTGGTATTTCCTTTTGCTAAACTTAGCGGAAGCGATCTTGAGCTTGGACCTGAAATGCGCTCAACCGGTGAAGTTATGGGGGTAAGTAAAGACTTTGATAACTCTTATGCAAAAAGCCAACTTGCTTCTTCAAATTTCTTACCAGAAAGTGGTAATGTGTTTTTATCACTAAGAGAGCAAGATAAAAAATATGCAGTAGATTTAGCTAATGAGTATATTAAGCTAGGATTTAAAATCATTGCTACGAGTGGAACTTATAAAGTTTTACAAGAAGCGGGCTTGGAGTGTGAGTTTGTGCATAAAATTTCTGAAGGACGCCCGAATGTAGAGGATAAATTAAAAAATTCTCAAATTCAACTTGCTATAAATACTAGCGATGAGCATAGTTTTAAAGGCGACACTAAAAAAATTAGAGCAAATATTTTACGCTTTAAAATCCCATATTTTACAAATCTAAGAGCAGCTTATGCGGGGATTAAAGCTATCAAAGCTATACAAAATAAATCATGTCTTGAAGTAAAGAGCTTACAAGAATACTTAAAAACATGATTTATCTTGCTCAAACTGATACAACAGCAGGGTTTTTAAGTAAGGACTTAAAAGCCCTTAATACTTTAAAAAAAAGGCCCTTAAAGCAAGATTGTTTGATTACCACAGCTAAATTTAGTGAGCTTAAAAAACTTACAAGAGTGCCAAATCATTTTAAAAATACTATTAGAAAATCCAAAAAAACTACTTTTTTATATCCTAATTCTAAAGCAATACGCGTTGTGAAAGATTGCACTCATGAGGAATTTTTAAAAAAGTTTGATTGGCTTTATTCTACTTCTGCAAACATTCATGGAAAAAAATTTGATCTAAATTGGGCTATGCAAAATGCAGATAAAATAATAGATGAAAAGTTTTTTGAAAGTGGAGCCTCAAAGATTTTTAAACTTCGAGGCATTAAAAAAGTTAAACTGCGTTAATTTCCAAGCGGCCAAAATACTTTTGGCTCTTCGCCGATTTTTGCTTGTCCATGATACATTCCAAGTTTATCTTTAGTCCAAGCATAACCAACTTTTCCATTTTTATCTATTGAAATAATTCCGCCTGTACCACCAAGTTTTGCAACTTGTTTGATAGTTTCTTGGGCTGCTTTTTGCACTGAAAGTTTTTTGTATTTATACAAAGATGCAACTTCATGAGCTGCAGCTACTCTTATGTAAATATCACCTGTTCCTGTGCAAGAAATTGCTACTGAGTCATTATTTGCATAATTTCCTGCTCCTATGATAGGAGAATCCCCAATGCGTCCTGTCATTTTATTTGTAGTGCCACCTGTGCTTGTACCTGCTGCTAGGTTGCCGTTTTTATCTAAAGCTATTGCACCTACTGTGCCTAAATATGGCTCGGTGCTTACACCAAGATGAGCTTTTGCCTTATCACTATCTAATAAAACTTCCTTGCTTTTTTTAGCTTCTTGAAGTTGTTTGTATCTGTGCTCTGTAAAAAAGTATTTTTGTCCTACTATTTCTAAGCCATGTTTTTTGGCTAATTTATCAGCACCCTCGCCCGCTATTAAAGTATGGGGTGTTTTTTCCATAACAAGTCTTGCTGCTTCTATAGGGTTTTTAATCGTCCTAGCCATAGCAACTGCGCCTGCTTTTAAATTTTTTCCATCCATTATAGATGCATCAAGCTCATTAAATCCATCAGAGGTAAAAACAGCACCTTTCCCAGCATTAAATTCAGGACTATCTTCCATTACTTTAATAGCGGCTATAACTGCATCAACCGAGCTTCCTCCTTTTTCAAGTATGCTTTGACCTGCTTTTAAAGATTCTTTCATTACCTTTTCTCTTTTGGCAAATTCTTCTTTGGTAAGTCCTAAGCCACTTGTTCCACCATGTATAACGATGATAGGTTCAAAATCTTTTGCAAAGACATTATTGCTTAGTAAAAATATTAAACTAGTTAATGTCAATAAAATTCTTTTACTACAGGTTAAAAATTTCATTATTTACTCCTTTTTTAAAATTATTTATTATATTTAATAAAAATTAAATATAACTAAAATTTAATTAATAAATGAGTATTTTTAGGACAAAAATTCTACTTTTTATTTTTATAGGTGTTATTTTTGAAAAATTTTTTAGAAATTAATTAAAATGTTTTTATATTTATTGCAAAATTAGGAGGTATTTTAATGTTTAAAACTATTGTAGCTAAGAAAATATCATTTTTCACAGCTTTGATTTTGGTTGTTGGATTTGGTATTTTTGTTGGACTAAATTATTATTCGTCTAAAACGGATATTCTTCAAAGTATTGTAAGTGGAAAGCAAGAAAGTGTTAAAAATGGAAAAAATTTTTCAGATTTATACTTCAATACTAAGATAGAGAATATTAAAAAAATCGCTGCAAATATTATTGAACATAAAAATGTAAGTGAGGAATATATTGGTTCTTTTTTAGAAAAGATGTTTGGTTTTTATTCTTTTAATGCTATTTATGTTGGGTATGAAAAAGATGGTAGCTTAATTGATGTAGATATTAATTCTAAAGGAAAACATTTTATTTTAAATCAAGAAAAAGATGGTTTTGATGCTAGAGAACGCGTGTGGTATCAAAATGCAAAAAATAAAAATAAGGTAAGCATTTCAGAACCTTTTTTAGATGTCGTAACTAAAAAAATAGCTTTGTCAGTGTCAATTCCGATTGTTATTGATGGGAAATTTTATGGAGTTTTAGCAGGTGAGTTTTTTCTAGATGATATACGCAATGCTTTTGGAAGATTAAAAACTACTGCAAGTAATAATGTGTTTTTAATCAATGAAAGAAAGGAAATGATAGCTCATTCTTCTGCTAATATAGATTTTTATGAAGACAATGAAGTTAAAGAAGTGTTAAAAATTTTTGTTAATGTTGCAAGTGTAACTCCAAATGAAACTACTGATTTGATTTTGTATAAACTTAAAGGTCAAGAACGCTTAGCTGTATGTATTATGGGAGAAAATTCTTTAACTTTGTGTTCTTCTAATGCTTTGAGTGATTATGATGAGGTTTTAAACGGACTTTTAATTACCCAAGTTATATTTGGTGTGATTTTTGTCCTTGTTATTATCGTTATTTTGGGCGGTATGATAGAGCATTTTCTTAAGAAAATTATATTTATTAAAGAAGCTTTAGAAGATTTTTTTGAAAGTTTAAACTACAAAGGCGATATGAAGGATATAGATTTAAATATCAAAGGAAATGATGAATTTGCTATTATTGGTAAAGAAATCAATAATGGTATAAAAAATATCCAAAAGAATTTAAAACAAGACAAGAAGGCTGTGTTTGAAAGTGTTCAAAAGTTGAAAGAGATAGAGCTTGGAGATTTATCTGTTAGAATTGATAATGATCCTATAAATCCTCAACTAATAGAGTTAAAAAATGTATTAAATGAATTGCTTGATATTTTAGAAGAGAAAATAGGATCAAACATCAACGAGCTTGATAGAGTGCTTGAAAGTTATAAGGCTTTAGATTTTTCAACACAGGTTGAAAATGCAAAAGGAAGTGTAGAAATAACAACAAATGTTTTAGGTTCAGAAATCAAAAAGATGTTGATTTCTTCTTCTAAATTTGCACATAAACTAACTATACAATGTGAAAAACTAGAAGAATTTATGCAAAAACTTGTTGATGGAACTTATTCTCAATCAAATTCTTTGGAAAAATCCATAAAAGCAGTAGAGCAAATAAACATTTCTATGCAAAATGTTGGAGGTAAAACTACAGAGGTTGTTTCTCAAGCTGAAAATATTAAAGAAGTAGTAAATGTGATCAAGGACATAGCAGAACAAACAAATTTATTAGCATTAAATGCTGCCATAGAAGCTGCTCGTGCGGGCGAACATGGCAGAGGTTTTGCTGTGGTTGCTGATGAGGTGCGTCATTTGGCTGAAAAGACAGAAAGAAGTTTAGGCGAGATAGAAGCTAATGTAAATATTTTAGTTCAAAGCGTTAATGATGTTTCTATATCAATGCATGAACAAACTCAAAGTATTTCACAAATCAATGATGCGATAATTCAACTAGAAGATGTCACAAAAGAAAATGTAAAAATAGCTAATTTTACTAATGAAACTACTAAAGAAGTAGGGGATATTTCTCAAGATATATTAAAAGAGGTAGAAAGTAAGAAAATTTAATACCAAGGAGCTTATTATTTTGTAATTTTGGTTATAATTTGCACTTTTAAAAAAAAGGTAGATTATGATTGAAAGAACAAAAATAAGCTCTAATTTTGGTTGGTTTATGGTAATTTTAGGTGGTTTGGTTGAGTGTTTTTGGGTAAGTGGTTTAAAATACTCTACTGAAATTTGGCATTATGCTTTAACAGCCATTGGAGTTTGTATATCTTTTACATGTTTTTTAAAAGCTTGTGAAAGACTTGAAGTAAGTATTGCTTATAGTGTTTTTGTAGGTATTGGCACGGTTGGAGTGGTGCTTAATGAGATGTTTATTTTCAATGAGCCAAGCTCTATTACCAAGCTTACTTTAATAGCCATTTTGCTTTTAAGTATCATAGGCCTTAAAATCATTAGCAAGGAAGCTAAGTAATGGAATGGTTTTTTTTATTTTTAGCGACCGCTTTTGAAATTTTTGGTGTGATTATCATGAAACAACTTGTAAGCACTAAAAATAAGCTTTATCTTTTAGCTTTGATAGTGTGTTTTGCTTTTTCATTTGGATTTTTAAGCCTTAGCATGCAAAGTATTGCTATGAGTGTGGCTTATTCTATATGGACAGGAGCTGGAACTGCAGGCGGGGTTATCATAGGGGTGCTTTTTTATAAAGAAAGCAAAAGCTTTTTAAAGCTTCTTTTGATCGCTCTTATCATTGCTTGCACCGTGGGTTTAAAAATACTTTCATAGGTTTAAAATGAAAATATACATTAGTGGTATAGACACAGATGTTGGTAAAACTTATCTAAGTGCTAGAATTTGTAAAGAATTGGGTTTTGATTATTTTAAGCTTATTCAAGCAGGTATGCCAAAAGATAGCGAGGTAGTAGCTGAGTTTAGCCTAAAAACTAAGATTTTCAAAGAAGGTGTGTTTTTAAAAACCCCTGCTTCCCCGCACAAAGGTAGGATTTTAGAGAATTTAAATTATAAAGCTTTTGATATACAAATTCCACAAAGTGAAAAACTCATTATCGAGCTAGCTGGCGGGCTTTTTTCGCCCCTTGATGATGAAAAAACAATGATTGATTATATGAGTGCGTTTAAGCACCCTACGATTTTAGTCGCAAAAGACTATCTAGGAAGTATCAATCACACGCTTTTAAGCATAGAAGCACTAAAACAAAGAGATATTAAAATCCTTGCTTTAATCTTAAAAACTCAAGATACTTTTAGCAAGGATTTTATAAGCAATTACGCTAAAATTCCTATCATAGAATTTGATGATAAAGTGTGCGAAAAACTTTCAAAAATCCTTGAAAATTTCTCTTAAAGACTGCATGACATAATTAATTTCATCTTCATTTATAACATATGGTGGCATGAAGTAAATTGTATTTCCAAGTGGTCTTAAAAGCAATCCTTTTTCTAAGGCTCTTTGAAAGACTTCAAGTCCTGCTCTTTGATATTTGCTTTTTTGTATATCAAATGCACTTACCATGCCTAAATTTCTAAAATTTCCTAAAAAGTCAAATTCTTTTAAACTTTCCCATTGAGTTTTTATAAAAGCACTTTTGATTTTATTTTTTGCGATGATATTTTCTTTTTCAAAAATATCCAAAGTCGCATTAGCCGCTGCACAAGCTAGGGCATTACCCGTGTAAGAGTGAGAGTGTAAAAAGGCCTTTTGGCTCTCATAGCTATCATAAAATTTCTCATAAATTTCATCTTTAGTAAGCACCACTGAAAGTGGTAAATACCCACCCGTGATAGCTTTAGAAAGACATATATAATCAATACTTTGTGAGCAATAATCAAGCGCAAACATTTCCCCTGTGCGTCCAAAACCTGTGGCTATCTCATCAAATATCACTTGCACGCCATAATCTTTAGCAAGTTTAACTGCCTCATCTAAATACCCAAGCTCGTACATATGCATATTGCCCGCACATTGAAGTAAAGGCTCAAGTATAAAAGCACAAATTTCATGATGATGATTTTTTAAAATGCTTTCTAGAATTTCGAGTTCTTTTGTATAGTTTTTACTTGTTGGTACAGGCGTTGTGATACTTTTTAAAAGTAAAGGCTCATAGGTTTTTTTATAAAGTGCTACATCGCCAATGCTTAATGCACCTAGGGTTTCTCCATGGTAAGAATTGCTAAGCGATAAAAATTTATCCTTTTTAGAGCCATTGTTTAAGTGGTATTGAAAGCTCATTTTTAAAGCCACTTCTATGGCTGAACTACCATTGTCTGCAAAAAAGCATTTATCAAAAGGTAAAAGCTTGCAAAGTCTTTGAGAAAGCTTTATGATAGGCTCATGTGAAAAGCCTGCAAGCAAGACATGCTCTAAATTTTGAAGTTGATCTTTGGTTTTTTCATTGATGTATTCATTACAATGACCAAAGATATTTACCCACCAAGAGCTAATGCAGTCTATGTAGGATTTTTCATCAAAATCATACAAATACATTCCCTTAGCCTTTTTTATAGGTATTAAAGGTAAAAACTCATGATCGCTCATTTGCGTGCAAGGGTGCCAAATGTGTTTTAAGTCTAGTTCTTTTAAATTCATTTTTACTTCTTTGATTTTTATTACTAATGATACTACAATTTTTACTCAAATTTATGCTTTAAAATGAAAAAGGATTATTTAGAAAATATTTATATAATTAGTTTTTTATCTTAAATTTGGAGATAAAGTATGAAAAAAGTTTTGATTATCTTAGCGATTTTATTTTTAAATTTTGCATACACACAAGATAAAGATTTGCTTGTTGTCATTGAAAAAGCATTCAACGCTACGCAATATGGAGATGATATGAAAAAATATCAAAAAGATTGCATAGAAAATAAAAAAGGCTGCTCTGCTCTCGGATTTATGTATAAAATATATGAAAATTACCCTAAAGCAGTGGAATTTTATAAAAGAGCTTGCGACCTAAATGAAGGTAGCGGTTGTTTTGGACTTGCAATTTTATATGAAACCGGAGAAGGTGTTAAAATGAATGGTTTGATGGCTGAAAAATTTTATAGCAAAGCTTGTTCTTTAAATAGTTTTTACGCTTGTGTTCACCTTGGAGCTTTATATGAGAAAGGACAAATTGTCGGTAAAAATAATTTTAAAGCTGTAGAACTTTATAGAAAAGCTTGCGATATGAACCATAAAGAAGGATGCAATAGTCTTGGTTTTATGTATGAAAATGGCAAAGGCGTTAGAAAAGATATTTCTAAAGCTTTAGAATATTTTGGCAAGGCTTGTGATTTAAAAAGCGATGAGGGTTGTGAAAACTACGCAAGGCTTAAACAATAATGCAAATTGCACAAATTTTAGATGAGTTAAAACAACAAGATAATTTTAGAATTCTACGCTCATTAAAACATGAGGAAAAATATGTTATTTATAATGAGCAAAAATTGCTGAATTTAGCGAGCAATGATTATTTAAATTTAAGTAATGAAAAAGCATTAAAGCAAGACTTTTTAACACATTTAAAAGAATTTGAATTTTCTAGTTCAAGTTCAAGAAGCTTGAGTGGAAATTATGCGATTTTTGATGAATTTGAAAGCTTTTTAGAAGCTAAGTTAGGCAGAAAAATCTTGCATTTTAATAATGGCTATGCCTTAAATGTTAGCTGTTTGCAAGCTTTAGCAAGCATTAAAAATACTTTATTTTTAGCAGATAAGCAAGTACATGCAAGTATTATTGATGGTTTAAGGCTTGGCGGAGCTAAATTTATAAGATTTAAACACAATGATATAAAGCATTTACAAAGCTTAGTGCAGAAGCATTATAAAGAATTTGAAAATATCATCATCATAAGTGAAGCGCTATTTAGTATGGATGGAGATTTTGCGCCTATAAAAGAATTCATAAATTTAAAAAAAGAGTTTAAAAATATCAAAATTTACATTGATGAAGCTCATAGCATAGGTTGTTTTGGAGATGATGGTTTGGGTTATGTGAGATTTTTGGGCTTGGAAAAGGAAGTGGATTTTTTAGTTTTTACCTTTGGTAAGGCCATAGCTTCCATGGGAGCTTGTATGATAAGTGATGAAAAAGATTTTTTTATCAACAAAGCAAGGGCCTTTATATACTCAACTGCCATTGCGCCTATCAATGTAGCTTGGACTTTGCATGTTTTTAAGCATTTGCATGAATTTAGCGCTCAAAGAAAAAAGCTTTTAGAATTAAGCACTTGGTTTAAAAATGCTTTAGCAAGTAAAGGTGCAGTTTTAGGCGAGGCTTATGTGATATCTTTTATTTTAGGGCAAAATGCACTAGCTAGTGAAATTTCACAAAAGCTTTTAGAAAATGGTATTTTTGCACCTGCTATTAAAGAGCCAACCGTAGCTAAAAATACAGCTAGAATTCGCTTTTCTTTGCATACTGGTTTAGTGAAAAAAGACTTAAAAAAGGTTTTGGAGGTATTTTGAAAACTCATTTTTTACATGAAAATGCAAATTCATCTGAGTTGATTTTATTTTTTTCAGGGTTTTGCTCGCATTTTAGCCATTTTACGCATTTAAAAAGTGATGTAAATGTTTTAATGGTGTATGATTATACGAGTTTTGGTTGGGAATTTGATCTTAATAAATTTGAAAAAATCACTCTTGTTGGCTTTTCTATGGGAGTTTGTGTGGCGAGTAAAATTTTAAAAGATATGAAATTTGATAAAAAAATAGCCATAAATGGCACAAATTTACCTATAAATGATGAATTTGGGATTAAAAAAGCCATTTTTAAACTTACGATAAAAAGATTTGCTTTAGAGGATTTTAAAGCAAATTTGCTTGAAAAAAGAATGAATTTAAGTGATGAATTTTACTTTGAAAAAAACGAGTATTTAAAAGCAGAACTTTTAAGTTTATATGAGTTTTGCACTAAAAACTTAAATGAAAATTTCACTTGGGATAAAGCCATAATTAGCAAAGAGGATAAAATCTTTCCACCAAAGCATGTTTTAAATTTTTTCAAAGAAAAGGCAATGTTTATCGATGAGCCGCATTTTGCATTTTTTAAATACCACACTTGGGAAGAGCTTTGCAAACTTTCATAAGAGCAAAAGATACTTATAGCGCAAATACACCAGTGCAAAAAGACATGGTTAAAGAGCTTTGTAAAATGCTTAGTGAGAATGATTTGAGCGATTTTAAAGCGGTATTTGAGTTTGGCTGTGGAGTAGGGGTTTTTAGTAAGGCTTTGCAAGAGTGTATTAAATTTAAGCATTATTTTTTAAATGATATTTATCCTTTTGAAAATCCTTGTAAGTTTGATGAATTTGGTGTTTTTGATATGAATGAACTTAAAAATCATCATTTTTATACGAAAAAATTTGATCTTATAGCTTCCAATGCTTGTATGCAGTGGCTAAAGATAGATGAGCTTTTAGAAAATTTTGCAAGCATGCTAAATAAAAATGGGATTTTGCTTTTTTCTACTTTTGGAGAAAAAAATTTCACTCAAATAAAACAAAGCACTAATTTATCACTTGAGTATTTAACTTTAGAGCAAATTAGGCAAAAGCTTTCTAAAAATTTTAAGATCATAAAAACAAAAGAAGAGTTAAAAGAGTTAAAATTTGATCATACTTTGGAACTTTTTAGGCATTTGAAATTAAGCGGAGTAAATGCTTTGAGTGATAAATTTTTTATAAGCAAGGCATTTTTAAAAAACTATGAAAAAGAATTTCAAAATACCTTGACTTATCATCCTTTATTTTTTCTAGTTAGAAAACTATAATCGCTAATGTTTTAAGTAAAATGGATAGGTAAAAAATATCAAATGGATTAAATTTAATCCATAGTGAAACAATACGCTCATCCATAAGCTTTTTGAGTGTTTATAAGCTAAGCCATAAATCACGCCTGCAACACTAGCAAATACAATCATCAAAACACCGCTTTTATAATGCACTAATCCAAAAGCTATGCTTGCGATTAATAAAGCAAGATTGGGGTGAATAAATTGTGTAAGTCTTTGTTGGAGATAACCTCTAAAAAAAGCTTCTTCTACTAAAGCAACTAACAAAAGATTTGAAAATAAAAAATATAAAATCCATGATGGTATGCTTATTTCTAGTTTGATAACACCCAAATACCAAGGCACGCACAGCAAAAGAATAGGAGATAAAAGCAATAAGCTCCATTTTAGCACTGAAGCTTTGGTGTAGTTTGTGTTTTTAAATAAAATAGGAAAAAGTATAAAAAGTATAAAAACCCCTAGTGGCTTGTCAATACTAAAGTAAAGATTAAAAGGTGCGCTATTTGTGCTTGCATAAACTTGATCTAAAACTTTGATGTTATTTACACCAGGGATAAAATGAAGAAATAAAGCTAAAGCATAGATAAATAATGCTATTTCTAATATGAAAATTTTTTTATACTGATACAATATAGCCGTTATAAAAACTAATACATTAATCACTATAAAAGTTATATCTATAATTTTAAATACATATCCCAACAAGACTGAAAAGAGTAAAAAAATATACGAAATTTTGACTTTATCAAATGAAAGCAATATCAAAGAAATAGCCAAAAAAAGATGAGTGCTTAAAGCTAACATATAAAATCCTTGTTTATAATTGATCTAGATATAGTTTTACTACTTCTTCTCTTAGGTAAAGCTTTTTTAAATCATTTACATTTATATATTTAAGACAAAAGCGTAAATTTTGTTACTTTTTATAAAACCTACAATTTGTCTATATTGTTTTAAATTCCAGTTTGTGTTTTCACTTAGCTTGATGATATTTATAATTTTTATCTTTGTAGTGAAAAATTTATTATTATCTTTTATAATACCTTTATTGAGTGTAATTAAGATATTAAAAATTTTAAAGTAGAAGCAGATAAAATGCATTTTATTTGTTTTTTTAAAATCGTTTTATTTTCTTTTTCATGAAAAAATTTTTCAATTCTTGTTGATCTCTTATAGCAATGTTTTCTTTGATGATTTTAAATCCTGCTTTTAAAAAGAAATTTTTAGCGCTAAGACTAGCAAAAGTATAAATTTCACTATAAGGGTAGTTTTTAAGAGCAAATTCTAATAAAGCTTTACCATAACCTTGATGAGCATAGTTTGTATGAGTAAAGCAAAGATCGAGTGTTTTTTCTTCTAAATTTATACTTATAAAAGATATAATTTGGCCTTTGTCTTCATAAATAAAACCTAGTTGATTTTGAAATTTTTCTTCCCAAGCTTTTTGGTTTATATTAATCCAAGCACGAATTTGTTCTTTTGTATAATCATTTTTACAAAGAATGGATACGCTTTGCTTAAAAAGCTTGATACAAGGAGCTAAGTCTTTTATATCAAGCTTTCTTATCAAGCACTTTCCTTAAAGCCAAAGAAGCTAGAGCAAGTCCAAAAGAAGCTGTTACACCCATAAATGAGCCAAGATCTTTACAATGGGCTTCTTCATCTGAAAATACCACATCAAAATCCCCTTTAAAGCCCGATTTTCTAAGTTCATAGCGGAATTTTTTAGCTAAAGCATCGCCATGTGTTTTAAATATGCTTGTCGTTTTAATACGTGTTGGATCAAGCTTTCTAGCTCCACCGGTTGATGAGATAAAAATTTGCTTTTTCAAATCAAGTAAATTAGCCAAAGCAACCTTAGCAGGTATATCATCGATCGCATCGATGATAAGATCAAATTCACTCAAATTAAAACTTTTCAAAAACTCATCATCGATTTTACTGACTATACCTTTAGCATTGTAAATACGCTCAAAAACCTTAGCTTTTTCTTCGCCTATATTTTCACTATGAAGCTGGCGGTTTTGATTAGTAGTTTCAAATTTATCCGCATCAATTAAAGTTAGATTACTAAAGCCACTTCTAAAAAGCGCATCAACACAAATTCCACCAACTCCACCAAGCCCACAAACTAAAACTTTAGTGTTTTGAATTTTGATAAAATTTTCTTCATTAATAAGCCATTTTATACGCGTGTATCTATCCATTTTTCATCCATTTTTTGAGATTTTTCATTTGTTTATAAGCTGTTAGATCAAGCATTATAGGGGTTATTGTGGCATAGCCTTGTTTTAAAAGTGCTATGTCTGAATCTTTTTCATTTTCATGATCAAGATTAGCAGCAGCTAGCCAGTAGTATTCTACACCTCTTGGATTTGTATTTGAGTGTGCTTTATAGCTATAAATTCTTTTACCTGCTTTGCAAATTTTTAAGCCTTGAAAGGCTGTTTTGCTAGAAGGAAAGTTGATATTTAAAAATTCTTTTTTATCTAAAGGAAAGCCTTTTTCAAAGATATTTTTGACTATTTTTTTAGTAAGTTTTAAAGCAAGTTTATAATCAAGCTCTTTTTGATTATCTTTGTAAAATTGCGATAAAGCAATGGCGGGAATTCCATGAAGTACTGCTTCCATAGCACCTGCGCAAGTTCCTGAGTAGGTTATATCCTCGCCTACATTAGCACCTTTGTTAATTCCACTTATGACAAGATCAGGCAAACGCTTTTTATATAAAGCATGTAAAGCTAGATAAATACAATCTGCAGGCGTGCCATCATCAAGCTTGTAAAATCTTTTACCAACCTTATGAAATCTCAAAGGCTTAGTTAGTGTTATGGAGTGTGAGCATGCTGATTTTTCACTAGCAGGAGCTACTATGGTAATTTTAGCTTTAAAATGCTTTCTTAGCATTTTTATAAGCTTTTTTAAACCCTCACTTTCATAGCCATCATCGTTTGTTATTAAAATTTCTTTCATGTTTTTTCCTTTTTTTAAATTCTAACACAAGTAATACAATATTTTTTTATTACTAAATTGTTTTTTCATTTTTTAAATATTAAAATTATAGTTTTGATTAATTTTTTAAAGGAAAGAATGATGTCAAAACTTTTACTTTTTAGTGCTTCTGGCTATAAAGATAGTGCTTATTTAAGTCATACTAGAGAATTTATAGATGATTTTTTAAAAGAAAATTCCATGAAAGATGAAGAAATTCTTTTTATACCTTATGCGGGTGTTAGAAGGACTTATGATGCTTATGAAGCTAAGGTAAAAGAAGGCTTGAAAAAAGATAATATCAAATCATTACACCATTTTGAAAATTTAAAAGAAGCGATTTTAAATGCAAGGGTTTTTTTAGTAGGTGGTGGCAATAGTTTTATGCTTTTGCATAAATTATATGAAAATGATTTGCTTGAAGTGTTAAAAGAGCGTATTGAAAAAGGGGCTTGTTATATAAGTTGGAGTGCAGGCTCAAACATAGCAGGTCTTAGCATAAAAACAACTAATGATATGCCTATTGTTATGCCAAAAAGTTTTGATAGTTTAGGGGTTTTTCCTTGTCAAATCAACCCACATTTTATTGGCGGGAAAATTCCTGGATACAACGGAGAAAGTAGAGAAGAGCGTTTGGAAGAGTTTTTATTAACTAATCCAAAAGACATTGTTTATGCTATACCGGAGGGTTCTGCATTAAAAGTGCAAGATGATAGCTTAAAAATCATAGGTTATCATGATGTGTTAAAGCTAAGTCATCCTTTTAATGTAGAATATTTAAAAGTCAATCAAATAACTAAAATCTAAAGGAGAAAAATGCAAACTTTTTATCTTTTAGCTGCGATTTTTGGTATTGTGGCTGTGGTTTATTTGCTTATTAAAAAAGTAGAAACAAAAACAGCTTTAATTAGTGTTGGTTTTATTTTATGTTTGATTTCACTTAAGCCCATTGAAGCTTTGAGTGCTTTTACGCATGCTATGGTGCAACCTGCCTTGATTAAGGCAATTTGTGCGAGTATGGGTTTTGCTTTTGTGATGAAAGTGACTAAATGCGATAAACATTTGGTTAGATTACTTACAACACCTTTGAAAAATGTAGGATTTTTCTTAATCCCACTTGCTTTTATGGTGACTTTTTTTATCGCTATAGCTATACCTTCAGCGGCAGGATGTTCAGCTGCAGTTGGTGCGACTTTAATACCGCTTTTAATGGCTTCGGGTATAAAACCTGCCATGGCAGCAGCAACAGTGCTTTGTGGAACTATAGGAGGAATTTTAAGTCCAGGTGTTTCTCATACGGCTTTGATTTCTGAAATTTCAGGGAAAAATATACAAGAAATTGTTTTAACTCAAACTCCAAATGCATTAACAGCAGGAGTGATAGTGATGATTTCTTTGATGATTATGGCAGTGATTTTTAAAGATTATCAAAAAGGGCAAGTTTTTGAAGTGGCTAATCAAAACAAGACTGAAGATAATATTGAAAAAGTAAATGTATTTTATGCGCTTATGCCTTTAGTGCCTTTGATTGTACTAATCATAGGCGCAAGTCCTTTAAATGATTATGAGTTTTTAACATGGACAAAACAAGTTGGAGTTGCTGAAGCTATGCTTTTAGGGGCGATTATAGCTTTGGTGGTAACTATGAGTAAGCCTGATAATATTTTTAAAGAGTTTTTCAATGGCATGGGAAAATCTTATGCAGAGATTATAGGGATTATCATAGCTGCTAGTGTTTTTGTTGCGGGTTTAAAAGCATGCGGTGTAATTGATATTATCATAGAATGGCTTAAAAATGAACAGCATTATGTGCGTTTTGGTGGAACTTTTATACCATTTTTAATGGCTATGATTACAGGTAGCGGTGATGCTGCTGCTATGGCATTTAACAAGGCTGTAACTATTCATGCTCAAGATCTTGGTTTTGATCAAGTTAAACTTGGTACTGCAGTGGCAATGTCAGCAGTGCTTGGAAGATACCTTTCGCCTATTTTAGGAGCTTGTATCATCGTTTCAGCTATAGCCGGGGTTAGTCCTTTAGAAATTGTTAAAAGAACTGCTTTAGGTTGTGTTGTTTCGGTGGTTGTAATTGCTTTTGTGTTATTATAATTTTAAGCCTTAAAAGGCTTAAATTTATTTTGCGGCTAGGATGATGATTTCTTGTATAACTTTGCTTGCCGCTTTTAAAGATTTAACAGGTAAATACTCATAAATAGAGTGAAAATTATGTGCTCCAGTAAAGATATTTGGACAAGGCAGGCCTTTTTCCGAAAGCACCGCTCCATCGTATCCTCCACGCATAGGAATGATTTTAGTTTTGATATTTAAATTTTCATAAGCTTGTAAAGCAAGTTTAATAGGCAAAGATTTGGTTGTTTTTAGACTATTAAAGACATTTTTATAACGATCGTTAAGCTTAATGTTAATTCTTTCTTCTCCATATAGCTTTTTAAAACTATCGTTTAAATCTTGTAAAAATTGCATTCTTTGTTTGTATTTTTCATCATCAAATTCTCTAATATCTATTTTTAAAATAGTTTTAGCGCTATTTCCCTTGAGTTCTTTAACCCAAAAATATCCTTCTTTATTTTCTGTGTATTCAGGTGCTTCGCCATTTGGAAGCATAGAGATAAATTTATGTGCTAAAAGTAAAGAATTAACTAATTTTCCTTTAGCACTCATAGGATGAGCAGATTTTCCTATAAATTCTACTTCACAATCTCCTGCATTCCAATTTTCATAAATAAATTCTCCTATCTCACAACAATCTAAACAATATCCAAAGTCAGCATTAATTTCTTTTATATCAAAAGCTTTTGCCCCTCTTAAACCTTGTTCTTCATCAGGTAAAAAGCAAGCATAAATATCACCATGCTTAATATCAGGATTTTTAACAAAAAATTCAAGCATATCCATAATAGCTGCAATAGCTGCTTTATCATCAGCTCCAAGCAAGCTTGTGCCATCAGTGTGGATAATATCATCTCCTATGTAGTTTTTAAGCTCTTTAAATTCACTTTCTTTCAAATAAAGATCTAAGTTTTTATTTAAGCATATATCTCCACCTTGATACTTAGTGATTTGTGCTTTGGTGTCATTAGTTTGTTCCATACTTGTATCTAAATGCGCAAAAAAGGCTATTTTAGGAGCATTTGGAGTGTTTGCTGGTAAAAGAGCTGTGGTGATGGTGTTTTCTCTTCTTTTGATGTCTTTTAAACCTAGTTCTTGTAATTCTTTTTCAAGTAATTTTGCAAGCTCCATTTGATTAGGACTTGATGGCATAATGCCTTTGGCGCCATTTTCTCTACTTGTAGTGGTATTAATCTTAGTGTAATTTATAAATCTTTGTACAATATCCATAATTTTTCCTTTTTAGATTAAAATTAATAAAATTATAACAATTCATTTTTAAAATATTTGATTAATCTAAGAAGATTTTATTAAATGATATTTTCTATCAAAATTTATTTAAAATTATGATAATATATTTAAATTTATATTTTTTAAGGAGAGAATATGCAAAAACTTAGATTTATGATGATATTGAGCGTATTTATAACTTTTTTTGTTGGATGTTCTTCTAAAGAAATCAATCCTTTAGGGCGTTCTTTTGGAGAATTTAGCGATGGAGATCCTTTGAAAATAGGTAAAAATCCAACTCCACCGGCTAAACAAAAAACACCAACTTTAGTGGAAGGTAAGAAAATCCCAGCTATACCACTTGAGCCACCTCTTATGAAAGTCAATACTTTTAAAGGAGATAATGCTGTAAAAGGACCATTACCAAGACTTACATCAAGCAATGGATTTACTTCAAATGCTTTGTATGAAAATATAGGATTTGTAAGCGATTTTGTAACTATTATGAACCCAAATGGAGCTGCACTAACGGTTTGGGCTTTAAATCCAGGCAATTGGATATGGGGGTATAATTTATTTGATAGTAAATCTTTTGGTGATGCAAGAGTGTGGCAACTCATTGAATTTCCAAATAATACTGTGATGATTAAAAATGCAAAAACTTTAACTTGCTTAAATGCTTATGGTAATGGTATAGTACATTATCCTTGCGATCAGACAAATTTTGCACAATTTTGGAGATTATATCCTATGAGCAATGGTGCTTATCAAATTCAAAATTTTGCAACACAACAATGTATACAAACGACAGTTGGAAATGTAATGGAGGAATTTTATTTTGACTATTATAGTATTTATTTGACACCTTGTTTGAAATCAAAAGAAAAAAATTTAGATAGACAATGGAGCATTAGTGCGCCTGCTTTTCAAACAAGATCGCCTTATGCTTATACGGGAGAGTGATGATGAAAAAGATAGTATTTTTGATTTTTAGTTTTAATTTATTATTTGCTGCTTTGGAAAATTATAATAGCGGTACTTGGAATTTACAAGGTGCATCAGCTTCTACTGAAAGTAAGTGGAATATTAGCATAAGACAGCTTGTAACTGGTGCTAATCCTATGGATATTTTGGCTGTTCAAGAAGCAGGGGTTTTACCAAGCACTGCTATAATGACGCCAAGACAAGTTCAACCCGTGGGAGTTGGCATTCCTATTCATGAGTATGAGTGGAATTTGGGTTCATCAAGTCGTCCAAATTCAGTTTATATATACTACTCAAGAGTTGATGTTGGGGCAAATCGCGTAAATATGGCTATTGTGAGTAGAATGCGAGCTGATGAGGTAATAGTTTTACCACCTCCAACCGTTGCTTCAAGGCCTATTATAGGAATTCGTATAGGAAATGATGCGTTTTTTAGCATACACGCTTTATCAAGAGGTGGTAATGATGCAGGGGCTATTATAAGTGCTGTGGATATGCACTTTAGGAATATGCCACAGGTTAATTGGATGATTTTAGGGGATTTTAACAGACCTCCTGGGACTATTGTAAATTTAATTGATCCGGATTTAAGATCTCGCATTAATATAGTCGCACCTCCTTCTTTTACACAAACAGGTGGCAATACAATTGATTATGCGATTACGGGAAATTCAAGTACTACATCTTTATATAGTCCGCCTAGAATTCTTGCAATCTTAGCTGTAGCAGGACTTAGGACTTTTTTAGCTTCGGATCATTTTCCTGTAAATTTTAGAAGACCTTAGGAGAAGATGATGAGAAAAATTTGTATTTTATTTTGCTTTATTTTAAGTTTTTTAAAAGCTGAAGTTTTATTTGATGATTTAGAAGATTTTACACCTATGTTCGCGATAAGATCTTTAGAAACAGGAATTTCACTTAGTCCTTTTAGATATAGCTCTGAAAAATTAGAAGAGCAAAATTGGTTTTTAAGGGAAATAATACTTAGCAAAGAATTGAAACAAAAAGATAGATATGCCGTGCAACGCCCTTTTGGCTATGTGCAGTTTATAAACCCTAGAGGTGCTGATGTATGTTTAGCTGTCTTAAGTGAAAAATCTTTTGGAGTGAAATCTTGCAAGCAAGATTTGCAAGATGGGCAAATGCAAACGGTTTTTTCTATCATGCCTACTACAAGTTCAGCTGTGCAAATTAGATCTTTAACTCATGGCGGGGTAAAATGCATGAGTACCTTTTATGAAGCGCGCGTGCCTATAGAAAATCGTTTTGGCTTAGATGATTGCACTGTAAATCCTTCTGTGCCGATAGAGTTAAAAGAGTTATTTTTCTTTGCTCCTGCTATTGTTGAAGCAACTCCGATTTATTAAATTTAACCCGCTTTTGCGGGTTTAAACTCTAAGTTAAAATTTGTTAGAATGTCTTTAAATTTTTGTAGATAATTTTAATAGCCAAAATATAAATCCTACACAGTAGATATATTGAAGGAAAAATATGAAAGTAAAATTAAAAAATATTGGAATGCTTGATGAGGCAGAATTTGAAGTAGGAAATATTACTTTAATCTGTGGTGAAAATAATACTGGGAAAACTTATGCTACTTATAGTTTATACGGTTATTTGGATTTTTTAAGTAATAATTTAACTAGTGTATTTTTTTCAATAGTTCAAAAACATTCAAATATTTTAATTCCTGAAAAATATACTATCACAATATCAACATGGGAAATTCTAGCTATTTACAAAGAAGTAATTGAAAAAACATACGATGATTATAAGGAAAAATTATCAGAAATCTTAGCAGGAAAAGACGGAGATTTTGATGATAGTGTTTTCTTAAACCAAGAATTAGATTATTTTTTAGGTAAGTTAAGTAATGAAGATATTGTAAATAGATTTAAAGAATTTTCAGAAAATAAAAATTTGATTAATTTGTCAGAAATCAATAGCGAATATATAAAATTAGATTATAAGAATGATGATGAGAATTTTGAAGTAAAAGATAGAATTATTATGATTAAAACTATGCAGCTTTTAACATCTTTTTTTTTATTTCTAACTCCAAAATACCCAAGAGCTTTTATTTTGAGTGCAGAAAGAACTGGAGCTTCAATGTTTCAAAAGGAATTGGATGTAAATAAAAATGAAATTGTAGATAGGATATCTCAAGTTAGAAGTAGTGATATTAAAGAAGCTGTAATAGATATTTTAGTAGAAAAATATTCTAGATATCCAAAACCGGTTAAAGATAATATTTATTTTGTTAGAGAATTAGATGAGGTAGTAAAGAAAACGAGCTTTATACAAGAAGGTATAAATAAAAATTCTAAAAGTAAAAATTTATATCAAAATATTTTAGATTTATTATTTGAAATTGTTGGTGGAAAATACTTGGTTAGCGGAGAAGGTGTAGAATTTGCACCGGGTGCAAAAAAAAGAATTATCAAAGGTAAATTTTTAATTCAAAGAGCTTCGAGTTCTGTTCGATCTTTGCTTATACTAAATCATTATATTTTACATGAAGCTCAAAAAGGTGATATTTTGATGATAGATGAGCCAGAACTTAATCTCCATCCTAAAAATCAAATTTTACTAGCAAGACTTTTTACGCTTTTGGCAAATGCAGGTGTTAAAATTTTTATTACTACTCATAGTGATTATATAGTTAGAGAATTAAATAATTGCATAATGCTAAATGGATTAACAAATGAACAAATACAAACACTCAAATCAAAAGGTTATATAGAAGAAAATAAAATTGATTTTAAAGATATTAAAGCTTATATTGCTAAAAACATTAAAGGTAAAAATACCATTGAAGGGGTAAAAATCACTAAAGAAGAAGGAATTTTTATGAATACCTTTGATGAACCTATAGATACTCAAAATGAAAATCAAAGTACGATTTATGAAAAGATATGTGAGACTAGATATGACAAATAAGCACTTAAAAATTTTTAGAGATGCTATTAAAGATGATCTGAAAATAAAACCAAATGGCAATTGTTTTATAGTCTTTGAAAAACATGAAGATAGTAAAATTAAAAAAATAGAATTTACATTAAAAAATCAAGATGATTTTTTAATACTTAGGCAAGATGAAAACAAACATACCTTAAATCTTTTAAATAGCTTTTCTACAAATAAATCGTGCGATTTTATTGTGTTTAGAATATTGAATAACGAATTAATTGTATATTATTCTGAAATAAAATCAAGTCTTAGTAAAAAGAATGAAAATGAAGCATTGGAACAAATAAAATCATCAAGATTATTTGTAAATTATCTTTTATCTTGTTATTTAGAATATCACAAAGAAAGCATTGTAATCAAAAAAGAATTTTTTTTATATATATATCCTAAAATGGGGGTTTCAAATAAAAGAATTTTTTGCAAAATGACTAATTTAAGATTTAAAAGTGTGGAAGTTAGTAATATACAGAATGGTATAGTAAAAATTTCAGAAAACAAAATAAATGAATTTTTTGAGATTTTCAAATGAAAACCTTTTTAGTTTGTGCCTTAGAGCCTTCAGCAAATTTGCATTTAAAAGAAGTTTTAAAAGCTTATAAAAATGAGTATAAAGAATTTGATTTAGTGGGAATTTATGATGAGAATTTATGTGAAGAATTTAGTTTAAATTCGAAGCCACTTTATAGCTCACATGAGTTTAGTGCTATGGGTTTTATAGAGGTTTTGCCACTCATTTTAAAAGCTAAAAGAGCCATGAAAGAGCTGGTGAGTTTAAGTTTTGCTCAAAAAATTGATGCGATTTTATGTATAGATTCTCCTGCCTTTAACTTACCTTTTGCAAAGGCTTTAAAAAAAGCAAATTCCAAAGTAAAAAGAATTTATTATATTTTACCTCAAGTTTGGGCATGGAAAAAAGGACGCATTCCTATCATAGAAAGTCATTTTGATGTGCTAGCTTCTATTTTACCTTTTGATAGTGAGTTTTTTAGTAAAAGCACTTATGTGGGACATCCGCTTTTAGATGAGATAAAAGAATTTAAAAATCAAGAAGATATAAATTCTATACTTTCAAAAAATGATGATGAAAAAGTAATCGCTTTCTTACCGGGCTCAAGAAAAAGTGAAATAAAGCGTTTGATGCCTATTTTTAGAGAGTTAAGCACTAAATTTAAAGGTAAAAAAATCCTTTGTGTGCCCGAGTTTAATTTAAAAAGATTAGAAATTTACGGAAAAGTGAGTAATTTTGAAATTCAAACTAACACCCCAAAGGTGCTAAAAAATGCTGATTTTGCTTTTATTTGTAGTGGCACAGCTACACTTGAAGCAGCTTTGGTCGGCACGCCTTTTGTGCTTGCTTATAAAGCTAAAGCTATTGATGTATTTATCGCAAGATGTTTTGTAAAACTCAAACATATAGGCCTTGCAAATATCTTTTTAGATTTTGCAGGAAAAAGCGAGCTTAATCCTGAATTTTTACAAGAGCAAGTGAATGTGGAAAATTTATATCAAGCTTATCTTAAATACGATTATAAGGCATTTTTTGATAAAGTAGATTTTTTAAAAGAATATTTGCAATTTGCAAGTGCAAAAAATTTGGCTAAAATACTTTATGAAATCAAATAAGGATAAATCATGCAAAAAGAACCTATGAGTAAATACGGCTATGAGAAATTAGAAAAAGAATTAGAGCATTTAAAAAAAGTTGAACGCCCAAAAGTAGTAGAAGAAATAGACATAGCAAGAAGCCATGGAGATTTAAAAGAAAATGCAGAATATCACGCGGCTAGAGAAAAACAAGCTTTTATAGAAGGAAAGATTGCTGAACTTGGAGATTTGATCTCAAGAGCACAAATCATCGATCCATCTTCTTATGAGCATGATAGTGTGAAATTTGGCTCAACTGTTGTTGTAGAGGATTTAGAAAGTGAAAAACAAAGCACTTATACTTTGGTAGGGGTAAATGAAGGAAATTTAGAAAAAGGCTATATTTCCATTAGTTCGCCTATTGCTAAAGCAATGCTTGGTAAAAAAGAAGGGGATGATTTTAAAGTGCGTTTGCCAAAAGGCGAGAGTGAATTTGAAATCATTTCTATAGAATACAAAGCTTTGGAATTTTAATTTTTGCAAAAAATAATTATAAAAGAAAATGCTATTTTTATTGCCGATGCGCATGAAAATAAAAATAGGCGTGGTTTTTGGGAGTTTTTGCAAGCCTTAAAAAATAAAAAAATTCAAACTCCACAGCTTTTTTTAATGGGTGATATATTTGATCTTTTAATTTATGAAGTAAAGGCCACGCATGATTTTGCAAAAGCTTATATAGACTTACTTGAAGAACTTGCGTATGAAATTGAAATCATTTATTTAGAAGGCAATCATGATTTTAATTTAGCTAAATTTTTTAAAAAAGTGAAGGTTTTTAGTATAAAACAACAACCTTTGCTTTGCGAATTTCAAGATAAAACCTTAGTAAAATTAGCCCATGGGGATATTTTTTTAAAACCTTTTTTGCAGTTTTGCTTAAAAAGTTTGAGAAATCATTATTTGCTACTTTTTTTAAATTTTTTAAATGTTATTAGTAAAGAAAGAATTACTCAAAAAATTCTAAAAAATCAAAACAAAAAACAACTTATTAGAAAAATTCCTCATTTTTCTGCTTTAGTAAAAGAGCGTTTAAAGCACTATAATATAGGCTTTGTAATAGAAGGTCATTATCATCAAGATGTATTTTTAAAAAATGAAGATATAAAATATCTAAATTTAGCTACTTTTGCATACAAGGAAAGTTTTTTTATAGTAAAATATGAGCCAGAAATCAGATTTCACAAAATAGAACTTAAGGAGGCATAATGTTTGATGAGAATGTCGTTAAAACAGGTTCAAATGAAATGGAACTTGTTGATTTTCGCATCTTTAAGCAAGGCCACGATAAAGTCTACGAGGGAATTTATGGTGTAAATGTTTCTAAGGTTAGAGAAATCATTAAAATTCCTTTTTTGACTGAAATTCCAGGAGTGCCTGAATATGTAGAAGGTATTTTTGATCTTCGTGGCGTGGTGATTCCTGTAATCAACCTAGCAAAATGGATGCAAATTCAAGAACCAGAAATGACAAATATAAAACCTAGAGTTATCATTACTGAATTTAGTAATGTTTTAATCGGTTTTATTGTCCATGAGGCGAAAAGAATTCGTAGAATTAACTGGAAAAATATTGAGCCAGCTACTTTTGCAACAAGCGCGGGTAGTTTAGATAAGGGTAAAATTACTGGTGTAACTAAGATCGAAGGAGATGAGGTCTTACTTATCCTAGATTTAGAAAGTATAGTACAAGAACTTGGAATTTATACCCCGCAAACTGATATTGACGATGATAAAATTCAAAAAATCGAAGGTATGGCTTTAGCACTTGATGATAGTTCAACTGCAAGAAAACTTGTTAAAGATTTACTAAATAAAATTGGTCTTAAAGTAATTGAAGCTAAAGATGGTGTTGAAGGTTTACATAAACTAGAAGAGCTTTATAGTACTTATGGCAGTGATTTAAATAAACATTTAAAAATTATTGTAAGTGATGTTGAAATGCCACAAATGGATGGATTCCATTTTGCAGCAAAAGTTAGAGATGATGAGAGATTTAAAAATATTCCTATCGTATTTAACTCTTCTTTATCAAATGAATTTATGAGTGATAAAGGTGTTAAAGAAGCAGGTGGAGATGGGTATTTAGTTAAATTTAATGCAAGTGATTTCTTTGCTGAAATTTCTCGTATCATAGCAAAACATGAAAAAGGTGAGGAGTAAAAATGGAAGATATTCAAGAAATACTTGAGGATTTTTTAGTTGAAGCCTTTGAATTAGTCGAGCAAATTGATCATGATTTGGTTGAATTAGAAGCAAATCCTGAAGATTTAGAACTATTAAATAGAATTTTCCGCGTTGCGCATACTGTTAAAGGATCATCAAGCTTTTTAAATTTTGATGTTTTAACAAAACTTACTCATCATATGGAAGATGTTTTAAATAAAGCAAGACATAATGAGCTTAAAATTACTCCTGAAGTAATGGATGTAGTTTTAGAATCTATTGATATGATGAAAACTTTATTAAATTCTATTAGAGATAATGGAAATGATACAGCAATCGGACTTGATATAGCTCCAATTTGTGCAAGATTAACCGCAATTTCAGAAGGAGAAAGTTTAGAATCAATTACTCCGGCTAAGGCTGAAGAGCCAAAAGAAGAAGTTAAAGAAGAGCCAAAAGCTGAAGAACCTGAAGTTGATGTAAATAAACTTAGTGATGATGAAGTTGAAGCTGAAATTGAAAGACTTTTAAAAGTAAGAAAAGCTGAAGATCAAGCAAGACGCGCTGAAAAGAAAAAAACTCAAGAATCAACTCCAACCCCAAGTAAGCCAGCTCCACAGGCACAAAATGCAGCAGCTGAGAAAAAGGTCCCTGCAGCAGGTGGTGGAAGCAGCGGTGCAAATATGGATCAAACAATTAGGGTTGAAGTTAAAAGACTTGATCATTTAATGAACTTAATTGGTGAGCTTGTATTAGGTAAAAACCGCTTGTTAAAAATTTATGATGATGTTGAAGAAAGATATGATGGAGAAAAATTCTTAGAAGAATTAAATCAAGTTGTTTCTCAACTTAGCATTGTCACTACAGATATTCAACTTGCGGTTATGAAAACAAGAATGCAACCTATTGCGAAAGTATTTAATAAATTCCCAAGAGTTGTGCGTGATTTAGGCCGTGAACTTGGTAAACAAATGGAGCTTGAAATTTCAGGGGAAGAAACTGAACTTGATAAGTCTATTGTAGAAGAAATTGGCGATCCTATTATGCATATGATTAGAAATTCTTGTGATCATGGTATAGAAGATCCAGCAACGCGTATAGCTAATGGTAAACCAGAAAAAGGAACGGTTAATCTTAAAGCATATAATGAAGGAAATCATATCGTTGTTGAAATTGCCGATGATGGTAAAGGTTTAGATGCTGATGTGTTAAAATCAAAAGCAATAGAGAAAAACTTAATCACAGAGCGTGAAGCTGATCAAATGAGTGATAAAGAAGCATTTGCATTGATTTTCAAACCAGGTTTTTCAACCGCTGCAAAAATCACCAATGTTTCAGGGCGTGGTGTTGGAATGGATGTTGTTAAAACTAATATTGAAAAATTAAATGGTGTGATTGAAATCGATAGTGAACTTGGAAAAGGCACTGTGATGAAGCTTAAAATTCCACTTACTTTGGCGATTATTCAATCTTTACTTGTGGGAACTCAAGAAGAATTTTATGCTATTCCACTTGCAAGTGTTCTTGAAACAGTTAGAGTGCCAATTGATGATATTTATACCATTGAAGGTAAAAATGTACTTCGCTTAAGAGATGAGGTTTTATCTTTAGTAAGACTTTCAGATGTATTTGGCGTAAAACAAGTGCTTGAAAATACTGATCAAACTTATGTAGTTGTTATAGGTGTGGCAGAAAGTAAGCTTGGTATTATAGTGGATACTTTAGTAGGTCAAGAAGAAATTGTTATCAAGTCTATGGGTGAGTATTTGCAAAATATCCAAGGTATAGCAGGAGCAACTATCCGTGGTGATGGTAGAGTAACTTTGATTATCGATGTTGCTGCTATGATGGATATAGCTAAAGAAATTAAAGTTGATATTAAAGCACAAATTGAATCGCAATCTAAAAAAACAACTAAAGAAAAACCAAGTGATTATACAGTGCTTATAGTGGATGATTCTAAAATGGATAGAAATATCATGCAAAAATCATTAGAGCCACTAGGTGTAAGTATTATAGAAGCAACTAATGGTGTTGAAGCATTAAATACAATTAAATCAGGCGAGCATGATATTGATGCTGTGTTGATTGATATTGAAATGCCAAGAATGGATGGTTATACCTTAGCAGGTGAAATTAGAAAATATTCTAAATATAAAAACCTCCCACTTGTTGCAGTAACTTCAAGAACTAGTAAATCAGACCGCTTAAGAGGTGTGGAAGTAGGAATGACTGAGTATATTACTAAGCCTTACTCTCCAGAGTACTTAGAAAATGTAGTTAGAAAAAATTTAAAACTAGGATAAGAAGATGAATGATAAATTAAACCAGGTTTTGCAAAAACAACAAGCGCAAATTGCAGAACCTGATGTAGATAAAGAAGAGGATATTATTCAGCTTGTTGGCTTTGTGGTAGGAGATGAGGAATACGCTATTCCAATTCTTAATATCCAAGAAATTATTAAACCTATAGAATATACTAGGGTTCCAAGTGTACCTGATTATGTTTTAGGTGTGTTTAATATGAGGGGTAATGTTATGCCTTTGATTGATCTTGCTAAAAGATTTAATCAAGGTAGTTCTAAAATGACTCCTCAAACAAGATATATTGTTTTAAAAGGTATAGCAAATGGCAATCAAACTCCTGCAGGTAATGCAGGCTTTGTGATAGATAGATTAACAGAAGCTATTAAAATTCACAGAAGCAGGATTGATCCGCCACCTGAAACTTTACTAAAAGAAAAAGGTATGATTTTTGGTATAGGCAAAAGAGAAGAAAATATCTTGACTATATTAAAAGCTGAAGCTTTATTAAAGCGTGAGTTTTAATGATAAAGCTTTGTGCCTTTGACTTTGATTCTACGCTAATGGATGGGGAAACTATCGATATTTTAGCACAAGAATATAATGTTGGTGATGCTGTAAAAGCAATCACCAACAAAGCAATGAATGGTGAGCTTGATTTTTTTGAAAGCTTAAGTGCTAGAGTAGCTTTGCTTGAAGGTATGCCTATAGAGCAGGTAAAGAAATGCTGTGAAAATTTACCTTTGATGAATGGCGCTAAAGAATTATGCGAATATTTAAAAAGTAAGAATATAAAAATAATCGTTTTTAGTGGTGGATTTCATGAAGGAATTGATTTAATACAAAATAAACTTCATTTTGATTTTGGTTTTGCTAACTTTTTACATAGTAAAAATGGTTTTTTAACAGGAAAAGTTGGCGGAGAAATTATGTTTAATAACTCAAAAGGTATTATACTACAAAGACTTAAGAAATTTTTAAATTTAAAAACAGAAGAAATTATGTGTGTAGGCGATGGAGCTAATGATATTTCTATGTTTAAAGAATGTGGATTAAAAATAGCTTTTTGTGCCAAAGAAATTTTAAAATCTCATGCAGATATTTGTATAGATAAGAAAGATTTAAAAGAAATAATAAAGGTAATACAATGAAAAAATTTTCACTATGGTGTGATTTTATAGAAAATGAATTTTTAGATCATGAATTTTTAGATTTAATTTACTCAAAAACAATCAATGGTGCTACCTCAAATCCTGCTATTTTTAAAAATGCGATTTTAAACTCAGCTATTTATAAAGAAAAAATCAAAAAATCAAATCTTAAAGATAAAAAAGCTTTATATGAGTATCTTGCGATAGAAGATATAGCTAAGGCTGCGGATAAATTAGCTATTAATTATTATGAAAATAATGATGGTTTTATTAGTATTGAAATTGATCCAAGATTAAAAGATAATACTAGCCTATCTTTGGCCGAAGCAAAAAGATTATACATGCAAATTGCAAAAGAAAATGTGATGATGAAAATTCCTGCTACAGAAGCTTCTTATGAAGTAATGCAAGAATTAATGAAAAATGGTATTAATGTTAACGCTACTTTGATTTTTGATTTTGAGCAAACTAAAAAATGCTTTGAAGCTTTAAATTTAGGTTTAAAAGAATTTAGAAAAAATAATACCACAGCTAAAAAAGAGCCTCGAGCAGTTATTAGTATTTTTGTAAGCCGTTTTGATAGATTATTAAATAATCAAGTTTTAGATAAAAATTATATAGGAATTCTTACTGCAACAAAGGCTTATAATTATATCATTAAACAAAATGAAACAAATATTAGAGCTTTATTTGCAAGTACAGGTGTTAAGGGTGATGATTTAGAAAAAGATTATTATATTAAAGAATTACTCTATGATAAAGCTATTAATACTGCACCACTAGATGCTATTAAGGCTTTTAAAGGTAAGAAAATTATATTTAAAGAGCCTTTAAAAGATGAGTGTATAGAGAAAAAATTAAATGCAAATATTTCAAAAGATGCTTTAAGTAAAGCTTGTAAAGATTTGCTTGATGATGGTTTGGAGCAATTTTGCATAGCTTATGAAGATATTTTAAAATCTTTATAAACTTATTTGGCTATAATTAGCGTTTATTTTTTTAGAAAGGAAACAGATGTTAGAAGGTATCGTTAGAGAGAGTATCGGTAGAAAAGCTGCTAAAGCTTTAAAAAGAGATGGTTATCTAATCGCAAACATCTACGGAAAAGGATTAGAAAACATCAATGCTGCTTTTAAAGTAAATGAATTTATTAAAGAAGTACGCAAAAAAACTACTTTAGCTTTTGATGTAAAAGTAGCAGATAAAGTATTAAATGTTGTAGTAGTTGATTATCAAAAAGATCCTGTAACTGCAGAATTAAAACACGTAGATTTAAAAGTAGCACAAAAAGGTGTTATTTCTAAATATATGGTTCCTGTAAAGATCGTAGGAACAGCTATGGGTCTTAAAAATAAAGGTGTTTTAATCCAATCAAAAAGAAGATTGAAAGTAAAATGTGCAGCTGAAAACTTACCAAATTATTTTGAATTAGATGTAACTAAACTTGATGTTGGTGATGCACTTTTAATCCGCGATGTAGTTGTACCTGAGGGTGTAACTATGGTTGATGCTGATAGAGTAGCTGTAGTTGGCGTAGAAAAAGCAAGATAAAATGACCTTAGTCGTAGGACTTGGTAATATAGGAGAACAATACGCCCAAACCCGTCACAATGTAGGGTTTATGCTAATTGACTTAATTTTGAAAGATTTGCAAACAGCAAAGCTTTCAAATGCCAAATTTAAAGGAGAGCTTTTTAAAGGCTCTTCTACTTTTTTTTTAAAACCTTCCACTTATATGAATTTATCAGGAGAAAGTGTAAAAGCTGTTAGTGAATATTATAAATGTGATAGAATCATTGTAATCCATGATGATATAGATTTAAATTTGGGTGCATTGAAATTTAAAATGGGTGGATCAAGCGGTGGACATAATGGGCTTAAAAGTATAGATAATCTTTGTGGCAATGCTTATGAGAGGGTACGCATAGGAGTAGGAAAAGAACAAGATGTAATTTCTCATGTTTTGGGAAAATTTAAACAAGAAGAACAAGAAAGTTTAACTAAGGTTTTAGAACATAGCAAAAAAGCTTTACTTGAGCTTTTAAATTCTGATATAGAAAAAATCGCTTCAAAATATTCTTTAAAAAGTTAAACGATGAGTATATTTTTTCGCTATATTTCATCTTTGTATTTAAAATCATTTTTTATTTTATTTTTTTCTTTGACTTTTTTCTTCGTAGCGATTGATTTTTTACTCAATTTCAATAGACTGCCAAAAAGTGCAAATTTAGAGCTTTTGTATATATTTTTCTTAACATGTTCAGCAGCTTCTTATATACTACCTTTAGCTATAGTCCTTGCTTTGGTTTTATGTATTTTTAATATGATACGCTCAAATGAATTTGTTAGCTTATATGCTTTGGGTTTAAGTAAAAATCAAGTGATTTTTTATCCTTTTTTATGGGCTATGTTTTTTTGTTGTGTTTATGTAGGACTTAATTTTAGTGCCTTTGCTTATGCAGATGAATATAAAAGTAATATTCTCAAGCGTGGTGTTGTAGATAGAGAGGGTGGGGAAGTTTTGATTAAATATAATGATAAATTTATTTATATACAAAAAACAAGTTCTCAAACCTTATATAATGTAAAAATCTTTGATGTAAAAAATTTAGACATTCAAAGCACAATCCATGCAAAAACTGCTAAATTTGATGGAGATTCTTGGAACTTAAATGACGCTAAAGCTACTAATGTACCACAAAATTTGATTGTTTCAAAAGAGGGTTTAAGCGTAGAAGAATTTAAAAATATCAAAGGCTTAGAAGATTTTTCTCCAAAAATCTTAGAAAGAATTTCTTTAGTAGAGAGCAATCCTTCTTATTCTATTTTAGACGCGCTAGAAAGTATGGCAATTTTTGCAAAACAAAATATTTCTACTAATACACTTAGAACAAGTTTATATTCTTTAGTTCTTACACCATTTTTTGCACCATTTTTAATGCTTATTGTGTATTATTATTTTCCTTTAACAGCAAGATTTTTTAATCTCGCACTTTTAGCTTTTGTGTTTTTTGTGTGCATACTTTTAGTTTGGGGTTTGTTGTTTTTATTAACAAGATTGAGTGAAAATGAAATTTTACTTCCAGAGCTTGGTATAATGCTACCAGTATTTATTTTAATAAGTATAGGAAGTTTTTATTATTTTAAACACAAATAACTACAAGTGAGGTTTTTATGGATTATTTAAAACTAGCAAAAGAATACAACACACCATTTTATATTTATGATTTTGATAAAATTAAAGAGCGTTTTACAATGTTAAAAGATGCTTTTAAGGCAAGAAAATCACAAATTTTTTATGCAGTCAAAGCAAATTCTAATTTAAGTGTTTTAAAGCTTTTAGCTTCTTTGGATAGTGGGTTTGATTGTGTTAGTGCGGGTGAGATTTATAGAGCTTTAAAAGCAGGGGCTAAAAATTATAAAATTATTTTTAGCGGGGTTGGAAAAAGTGCTGATGAATTAAAATATGCTTTAGAGCAAAACATACTTTATGTAAATTTAGAAAGTTATGAAGAAATGCTTCTTTTGGAGCAAATTGCTAAAGAAGGTCAAAAGATAGCTCGTATAAGCATAAGGGTAAATCCAAATGTAGATGCTAAAACACATCCTTATATTTCTACAGGTTTGCATGAAAATAAATTTGGTGTAGATATAGAAAGTGCTAAAAAAATGTATCTTTATGCTAAAAACTCACAATTTTTAGAGCCAGTTGGAGTGCATTTTCACATAGGTTCACAAATTCTTGATATAAGTAGTATCCATGAGGCCTCAGCGATTGTTGCAAAATTAGTAAAAGAACTTTTAGCTTTGAAAATTAATATTAAATTCTTTGATATAGGCGGGGGTTTAGGAGTTTGTTATAAAGATGAACAAGAGCCAAATTTATATGATTATGCTCAAGGAATTTTAGCAAGTTTGCAAGGTCTTGATGTGTGTATAGGTATGGAACCTGGCAGGTTTTTGGTAGCAAATGCAGGCGAGTTTGTTACTAAAGTTTTATATGAAAAATTTAATGATAAAAAGCGTTTTGTGATTATTGATGGGGCGATGAATGATTTATTGCGTCCAAGTTTATATAGTGCTTATCATGAAATCAAGCTTTTGAGTGAAAATAAAGAAGAAAGCCTTTGTGATATTGTTGGTGGGGTTTGTGAGAGTGGAGATTTTTTAGCTAAAGATAGAAAACTAGCTAAAACAAAAGCAGGAGATTTGATCATAGTTAAAAGCGCAGGTGCATATGGTTTTAGTATGAGTAGTAATTACAATACTCGCAATAGAGTATGTGAGCTAGCTTGTGAAAATGGCATAGTAAGAATGATTAGAAAAAGAGAAAGTTATGAGGATCAAATTGCTTTAGAGCTTGATTTTTTAAAGGATTAAAATGTTGTTTTTAGATGTGCAAGGAACTTTGATTTCAGATCATGATAAAAGTCCTATAAATGGTGCTTTAGAACTCATTAAATCTTTAAATAAAGAAAAAATTCCTTATGTGATTATTACTAATAACACCAAAAGATTAGATTTTTTAAATTATTTGCAAAATTTGGGTTTTGAAATTAATGAAAAGGTTTATATTGATCCTTTTTGTGTTTTAAAAGATTATTTAAAACCTTGTAAAATAGCAGCTTTTGGGGCAAAAGAATTTTTAGATTCACTTCAAGAGTTAGGTTATGAGCTTGATTATAAAAATCCAAAAGCATTTTTGCTAGCAAGTTATGATAATTTTAAATTTCAAGATTTTGCTAATATGATAGAGTATATTAAAGATGGCGTGCAAGCTATAGCAATGCATGAGGGTAGTATTTATAAGAAAAACTCAAGGCTTTATCCAGGCGTTGGAAGCATCATGTCTATGCTTAAAAATGCATGCGAGTTTGATTATAAAGTGATAGGAAAACCTAGTAAGGCTTTTTATGAAAGTGCTTTAAAATTATTAAAACAGCAAGATTGTAATGTGAGTTTTAAAAAGATTTTGATTATTAGTGATGATTTTAAAGGCGATTTGCTTGGTGCTTATGAGCTTGGTATGCAAACAGGCTTAGTTTTAAGTGGTAAAATTTCTAACACTCAAGGTCTTGATACAACTAAACTTAATTTTGTATATGATAGTATTAAGGATTACTACATATCGAGGTTTAAATGAAAGATATAGAAAAATTACGCAATAAAATCGATACTATCGATGATAAAATTTTGGCTTTGCTTAATGAAAGAATGCTTCATGTTAAAGATATAGGAGTTATTAAACAAAATTTAGGTGGGAGTATTTATAGACCTGAGCGTGAAAGAGCTATTATAAATAGACTTAAAAATTATAATCATGGTTTATTAGATCAAAATGCAATCGAAGCAATTTATCAAGAAATTTTTGCTGTATCAAGAAATTTAGAAATGCCTCAAAGCATAGCTTATTTAGGGCCTGAAGGAAGTTATACGCATCAAGTAGCAAGAACGCGTTTTGGTGCTATGAGTCGTTATACTCCACTTGCAAATATAGAAGATGTTTTTAAAGAATTAGCTCACAAAGAAGCAAAATATGGAGTAGTACCTATAGAAAATAATACAGCAGGTGCAGTGGGTGTGACGCTTGATTGTCTTGGAAAATATGAGGATGTAAAGATTTTTGCTGAAATTTATATGGACATTCATCATTCTTTTGTAAGTATGAGTGAAAATTTAAAAGATATTAAACGCATATATTCTCATCCACAAGGTTATAATCAATGTAGAAATTTTTTAGAAAGTCATGATTTAAGTGAAGTAGAATTTGTAGCAAGCAAATCCACAGCTCATGCGGCTTATTTAGCTTCGCAAGATGTTACTTCAGCTGCGATTTGCTCTAAAATTGCAGCAAAACTTTATAATGTACCTATATTATTTGAAACGATTGAGGATAATTTGGCAAATCGCACTAGGTTTTTGATTTTAAGTGATATAAAAATACCTCAAATGCCTCATTGTAAAACTTCTATCTTAGCACTTGCTGCACACAAACCAGGTGGGCTTAGCGATTTGTTATATGAGTTTAAAAAAGAGGGGATAAATTTAACAAAACTTGAATCGCGCCCTATAAAAACAAGAGAATTTGTGCATAGTTTTTATATAGATTTTGAAGGACATATTGATGATGAAAATGTCCAAAGAGTATTAAAAAAAGCTGAGCATATAAAATGGCTTGGATCATATTTATCAGGAGAAAGCAATGAAATTTAATCCTTTTTTAGAGGCTATTAAAACTTATGAAAGTGGCAAGGATATGGATTTAATTGCTAAAGAATATGGTTTAAAAGAAGTTATTAAACTAGCAAGTAATGAAAATCCTTATGGCACAAGTAAAAAAGCTAAAGAAGCCATCATAAATAATGCACATTTAGCTCATTTATATCCTGATGATACTATGAGTGAATTAAAACAAGCTCTAGCACAAAAATATGATATTTTAAAAGAAAATCTCATCATAGGTAGTGGGAGTGATCAAATCATAGAATATATAGTACATGCAAAACTTGATCATTCTAAGGCTTATTTGCAATGCGGGGTTAGTTTTGCTATGTATGAAATTTATGCAAAACAACTAGGAGTTAAGGTTTATAAAACTCCAAGCTTAACCCATGATTTAAATGAGTTATATGAGTTATATCAAAAGCATAAAAATGAAATTAAAGTAATCTTTTTATGCTTGCCAAATAATCCTTTGGGCGAGTGTTTAGACGCAAGTGAGGTTTTTGAGTTTTTAGAGAAAATTGATGAGGATTGTTTGGTAGCCATTGATGGAGCTTATAATGAATTTGCTTCATTTAAAGATAGCAAAAAACATATTAATCCTAAAGAATTAATCCATAAATTTCAAAATGCAGTATATCTAGGAACCTTTTCTAAGCTTTATGGTTTGGGCGGTATGAGAGTGGGTTATGGTATAGCTTGCAAGGAAATTATCAATGCATTTTATAAATTACGAGCACCTTTTAATGTGACTAATTTGAGTTTAAAAGCTGCTGTTGCTGCATTAGATGATGATGAGTTTGTGCAAAAAACCTTAGAAAATAATTTTTCACAAATGAAACTTTATGAAGATTTTGCTAAAAATTATAAAATTCGATACATTCCAAGCTATACAAATTTTATTACCTATTTTTTTGATGAAAAAAATAGCACAGATTTATCTGAAAAACTGCTTAAAAACGGTATAATAATAAGAAATTTACAAAGTTATGGTTTAAATGCTGTGCGTATAAGTATAGGTACAGAGTATGAAAATTCAAGGTTTTTTGAAGAGTTTTCTAAAAATTTTTAGTTTGTAGGAAATAAATGGATTATAAAACTATACTGCACCAAGTAGGTCAGCTTTATCAAAATTTAAGTTTAAGACAGCGTATTATTATTGCTGCTTCTATTGTTGTTGTAGTTGGATTTTTAGTATTTTTAACCCTTTTTAGAAGTGGCTCTACAGTAGCTAGCGAAGCTGGATATTCAGTATTATTTGAAAATGCTAATACTAGTGATTCAGCGATGATAGTAACTCAACTTGAAAAAAGTGGAGTTCCTTATATTTTGCGTAATGAAGGAACGATTTTGGTTCCTAATGAACAAGTATATAAACAGCGTTTAGCTATTGCTTCTGCAGGATTATTGCCAAAAGATAATAAAGTAGGCTTTGAGCTTTTTGATAAACAAGAATTTGGAGCCACAGAAGCTGAGCAAAAGGTAAAATACCAAAGAGCATTAGAAGGTGAGCTTGCTAGAACGATTGAAAGTTTAGAGCCTATTCATAGTGCTACGGTTCATATTGCTTTTGCTAAAGATACACTTTTTACCCAACAACAAGTTCCACCAACTGCTTCAGTAGCTTTGACTATAAAAGAAGGTTTAAAGCTTAATAAAAAGCAAATTATGGGGATTAAAAACCTAATCGCTTCTTCAGTAACAAAACTTACTCCAGAAAATGTAAAAATTATGGATCAAAAAGGTATTCCTTTAGATGATGAGGGTGCTTTTGAAAGTGATTTAATTGCTGCTCAAATTAAATATAAAAGAGATCAAGAATATGAATTAGAGCAAAAAATTGTTGCTTCTATTGCTCCATTTGCAGGTGGCTATGATAGGGTAGTAGCAAAGGTTAGTATTGATTATGATTTTTCTAAAGAAGAATCACAAAGTGAAGTATATGATCCAAATACCGTTGTGCGTAGTGAGCAAACCTTGGAAGAGCATAGAGAAGGCTATAAAGATAAAGAAATTCAAGGTGTGCCAGGTGCTGTTTCAAACATCGGTCCTGTGGAAGGTTTGGATGATAAAGGTGCGCGCGAGGTTTATACTAAAAATCAAACTACAACTAATAATGAAATTTCTAAAAAAATTACCAACACCACTAAGCAATTTGCAACCATTAAAAGAATTTCTGCAGCTGTTGTGGTAGATGGAAAGTATAAAGTAATTACTGATGATCAGGGAAATATTACTAATGAATATATTCCTTTGAGTGATAAAGAAATTAAAGCGATTGAAAATCTTACTAAAGGTGCCATAGGATTTAATCTTGCTAGAGGTGATGCGGTTGAAGTAAATAATTTGGAATTTCATAGAACAGCTAAAGTTGAAAATAAGGTTCAAACTTTTTATTCAAGATTTGTTGAGCCTTTTATTCCACCTGTTAAGTATGTATTTGCCGCGATTTTGCTTTTTATCTTTTACAAAAAAGTTATTGTGCCATTTTCTCAAAAAATGCTTGCAGATATTAGACTTGAAGAAGAGATGGAAGGCAAGGATGGGCAGATTATTGATGAGGCTGAAGATGCTATTGAAAAATTCAATGCTGCTCGTAGAAAAGTTGAAGAACAGCTTGGTTTTGGAGATAGTTTTGATGAGGATGCATTACAATATGATGTTTTACTTGAAAAATTAAGAGCAGTAGCTAATGAAAAAGGCGAAGAAGTGGCATTATTGTTGCAAAAACTTGTTGAAAATGAAGCTGAATTTGGTGAGAAGGATATCTAATGATAAAGCTTAGCGAAGAACAAAAAATGGTCTATGATGACCTTTCTATGCCAGAAAAGGTCGCCATATTTTTAATCCAACTTGGAGAAGATGTAACGACAGTTTTATTTTCTCATATGGATATTAATGTCATCACTGAAATTTCTCGCTATATTGCTTTAGCAAAAAATGTTGATAAGCCAGTTGCTACTGCAGTGCTTGAGGAATTTTATACTTTACTGCAATCAAATCAATACTTAAAAAGTGGTGGTTTGGAATATGCAAAAGAAATTTTATTTAGAACTTTTGGTCCTGAAATTGCCAATAAAATTTTGGAAAAACTTACCAAAAGTATGGAAAATAATCAAAATTTTGCTTATCTTTCACAAATTAAACCACAACAACTTGCAGACTTTATCATTAAAGAACACCCGCAAACTATAGCTTTGATTTTAGCTCATATGGATACTACTCAAGCTGCTGAAACTTTGGAATATTTTAGCGATGAATTAAGAGCTGAAGTTGTAATAAGAATGGCAAATCTTGGAGATATATCTCCTTCAATTATCAAAAGAGTATCTGCTGTGCTTGAAAGTAAGCTTGAAAGTCTTACTTCTTATAAAGTTGAAGTGGGTGGTCCAAGAGCAGTTGCTGAAGTGCTTAATCGCTTGGGTCAAAAAGCCTCTAAAACAACACTTTCTTATATTGAGCAAAGTGATGAAAAACTTGCTACAACCATTAAAGATTTAATGTTTACCTTTGATGATATTTCTCAACTTAGTACTAATGCGATTAGAGAAGTTTTAAAAGCTGCTGACAAGCGTGATTTGATGATAGGCTTAAAGGGCGCAAGCGAGGATTTAAAACAAAAATTTATGTCCAATATGTCTACGCGCGCTGCTGAAGCTTTTGTAGAAGAAATGGGCTTTTTGGGTGCTGTGCGTGTTAAAGATGTAGAAGAAGCACAAAGAAAAGTTGTAGAAGTGGTGCAAAAACTTGCAGAACAAGGTCTTATCCAAGTGGGTGAGGCTGATGAGATGATAGAGTAAGATTATGGCAAAATTAACCAATGTAATTTCACCTGAAAATATTTCTGCTCATGTAGTTGAGGGTTATCATTTTAAAGTTATGAGTGAAATGCCCTCTAGTGAAGAACAAAAACAAGAAGAAATTCAAACTATAAATCAAGTCTCTCCTGTCCAAAACACACAACAAGCAGTAGAAAATCAAACAATAGAAGCTACTCCACAAACCCCACAACCACAAATTCAACCTGATTTTGTAGAAGATTTACTTAAAAAAACTGATGAAATGTCAGGAAATATCATTAAGTTGCAAATGCAGATAGAAAGCCAAGAGGCTGAATTTAACAATCGTTTAAATACAGAATTAGAACATGCAAAGGAAAAATTTACTAAAGAAGGTTATGAACAAGCACAAAAGAATTTTGAAAGCGAATTAGAAGCCTTGAAGGAAAAATACTTAAAAAGCGTAGAAAAGCTTGAAAATACAGTGCAAAATTTAAATGAGTTTTTATCTAAAAATGAAAAAGAATTAGCCGATACGGCTGTAATTATTGCAAAAGAAGTGATTGCAAAAGAGCTCGAGGAAAATTCATCACTTATAGCATTAAATTTAGCAAAAGAACTTATGAGTGAACTTAAAAATGCTACTAAGATAGAATTAAAGTTAAGTCCTGATGATTTTGAATATGTAAAAACACACTTGCAAGAACAAAGCAATATTAAATTTAGTCTTGATGATGCGATTAATAAGGGAAGTATTTTAATATTAAGTGATGCGGGTAATATAGAGTCAAACCTTAACAATCGTTTGCAAAAAATCAAAAACATGGTTAATGAATGATAGATTTAAATAACTTAAATATTAAAAATATGCAAATTAAAGAACTGGAAAATTTAGCTAGTAATTTGCGTGAAGTTATCATAGATACAGTGAGTAAAAATGGTGGACATTTAAGTTCAAATTTAGGTGTAGTTGAGCTTAGCATAGGAATGCATTATGTTTTTGATGTGCGAAAAGATCCTTTTATTTTTGATGTTTCACACCAATCTTATCCACATAAGCTTTTAAGTGGTAAGATAGATAATTTTCATACTTTAAGACAATTTAATGGCTTGAGTGGATATACAAAGCCTGATGAGGGGGATTATTTTGTAGCAGGACATTCAAGCACTTCTATATCTTTAGCAGTTGGAGCTTGTAAGGCTATAAGATTAAAAAAAGAAGATCGCTTACCTGTTGTATTAATAGGTGATGGAGCGTTAAGTGCAGGTATGGCTTATGAAGCTTTAAACGAGCTTGGTGATAGAGAATATCCTTGTGTGATTATTTTAAATGATAATGAAATGAGTATTTCAAGGCCAATTGGAGCTATTTCAAAATACCTTTCTCAAGCAATGGCAACGCAGTTTTATCAAAAGTTTAAAAAACGCATAGAAAATCTTTTAGAGTATTTTCCTCAAGGCGCATCTTATATGGCAAAGCGTTTCGAAGAGGGTTTAAGACTTATTACACCTGGACTCTTATTTGAAGAATTAGGACTTGAATATATAGGACCTATTGATGGACATAATTTAAATGAAGTTATAAATGCGCTAAATCAAGCTAAAGCTATGAATAAACCTTGTGTAGTGCATGCGCAAACTATCAAAGGCAAAGGTTATACATTAGCTGAAGGTAAAAATGCTAAATGGCATGGAGTAGGTGCTTTTGATAGAAGTAGCGGAGAGAGTTTAAAGGCTAATATGAACAAAAAAAGTGCGACAGAAATTTTTTCAAATACACTTTTAATTTTAGCTCAAAAATATGAAAATATAGTAGGTGTAACTGCTGCTATGCCAAGTGGAACTGGAATAGATAAGCTAATGGAAAAATATCCTGAGCGTTTTTGGGATGTAGCAATTGCAGAACAACATGCAGTTACTTCTATGGCAGCTATGGCTAAAGAAGGTTTTAAGCCTTTTATAGCGATTTATAGCACTTTTATGCAAAGAGCTTATGATCAAGTTATCCATGATTGTGCTATTATGAATTTAAATGTAGTTATTGCTATGGATAGAGCTGGCGTAGTAGGAGAAGATGGGGAAACTCATCAAGGTGCTTTTGATGTTAGTTTTTTAAGTGCTATACCAAATATTACTTTAGCGGCTCCAAGAGATGAGGCTATGATGGAAAGAATTATGGAGTATGCTTATTTTCATCAAGGTGTTTTTGCTTTTCGTTATCCTAGAGGTAATTTTTTATTAGATGAAAATTTTAATCCATGTGAGATAAAACTTGCAAAAGCTCAAATTTTATCTAAAGTGCAAAGCGATAAAGTATTTTTAGGTTTTGGTCAGGGTGTGGCTAAGGCAAAACTAGCTTTAGATAAACTTGGTTTAGATTATGCAAGCTTAATAGATTTGATTTTTGCAAAACCTTTAGATGAAGAGCTTTTAAAAGAATTGGCAAAAGATACAAAAACTTGGTTTGTTTTTTCAGATAGTGCTAAGATAGGTGGAGTGGGAAGTTTGATTACAACTTTCTTGCAAAAAGAAAACCTTTATCATATAAAACTAGTAAGTTTTGAATTTGAAGATCAATTTATAACTCATGGTAAAACAAATGAAGTAGAAAAATTTCTAGAAATTGATGTTGAATCTTTGTGTAAAAAGATTAAAATTTATTAAAAGATAAAAAATATCCTTTAATATAATCATTTTTTTATAAAAAAAGCGTTATACTATATAAAAAATATCGGAGAATTAATAATGGAACTTATTCAATTGCTTAAAAATTGTGATTTAAAAGCTACTCCTCAAAGACTTTGTATTTTAAAAATTTTAAAACGCCATGAACATCCTAATATAGAATCTTTATATGAAAGCATTAAGGAAGAATATCCTTCTATCTCTTTAGCTACAGTGTATAAAAATTTAAATACTTTAAAAGAACAAGGTTTGGTTGTAGAAATCAACACTCCAAATCAAAAAACTTGTTATGATATTTATGAATATCCTCATATACATGTAATTTGTAGCAAATGCAATCATATAGAAGATGTGTGTTATGAAGATAGTGGGATAAATAAATACCAAGAAGATCTTGAGAAAAAAATTGGCAATATTATTGATTATCTTGGCGTATTTGCTTATGTGAATGGTTGTAAAGCTTGTAAAAAATAAAATGGTTTGTGAAGTCCAAAGACGCTTTTTACTCAAAAATGATGACTTTATAAAAATTTTAAAAGAAGAAAAAATTATATATTCTAAGGATAAAATACGCGTTTTCTTTACGCGTATAAGTCCTTTTTGTGATGTTAAATATAAAAAATTTAATAAAAATTATTATCGATTTTCGTTTTATAAACTGCATGATATTTTAGATAAAAAAAATCATAAACTTTCTAAAAAAGAATTTAAACAGCAAAGTAAAAAACTTATAGGAAGTGTTATTAAGAAAACTAGAATTAGTTTTGAGATTAATAGTGCTCGATTTTTACTTTATAAGTTTAAAAATAATCTACAAGATTTGGTCATTTTGAAAGTTGTTTTTCCTACTTTTGAAAAAGCAAAGCAATTTAATTTACCTCACTTTTTTAAAAGCTATAAAGAGATTTCAGATGATGAAAATTTCTACAGCAAAAATTTAGCATTATATGGAGATTTTTCTAAAATTTTTGATAGTGCTAGATGTATTAAAATTTTAGATAAGCAAGAAGATATTAGCTTACATTTTCCAAATCAAATTCAAAGTTTTGAAGCGGGTAAAATCTTACTTTTTGTACTTTTAAAAAGATTAAAAAATGACAGATTGAATTTTTTACAAAAATTAAATTTTGAAAGTTTTGAGCAATTTTTTGTAAGTCTTAGGCAAATATGCATTTTCTTTGAGCTTTTTAGCACTCTTTTTGAAAAGAGTATTCAAAATAAACTTCAAGATTATATTTTGAATTTGGAAAAACAAATTTGTAATGATAAAATTTGTAAATTTGAATTAGAAAAATATATTTTTATTTTAAGTGATGAAAAAATCAATGATATTTTTCTTGATATGGATTTTATTTTAAAGAATGATTGTAGTTTTTATCAAGGAGAGAAAAATCAAATTTTAAAGTCTTTAGTGGCTTTTAAACTAAGAAAAGAATTAGTTTTTTTAAAGAAAAAAATTGTAAAATCTCAAACAAATCATGAAGAAGAATTAGAAAGAATAAAATTTTTATTATGCTATTTTGCAACTATGTTTGAAGAAAAAAGTATTGAAAAACTAAAAAATTATTTTGAACATAATCATTTAGAACAAATTTCATATGATGAAAATACAATAAAACAAATTGAAAAAAGCATTAAAAAATTAAAAATATATAGTTAGGAAAAACATGCAAAAACAAGAAAAAATAGTCAAAATGTTTGATGATATAGCACCAACTTATGATAAGGCTAATAGAATTTTAAGTTTTGGAAGTGATGTGAGTTGGAGAAAAAAAGCTTGTTTAGATGTTTTTAAATTTTCTAACAATGAACTTGATATTATCGATGTGGCTTGTGGTACAGGCGATATGATTATAGAATGGCAAAATCAAGCCTTAAGGACAAATAAAAATATCATTAGTATAAAAGGGGTTGATCCAAGTGCGGGCATGCTTGAAGTGGCTAAGAAAAAAATTCCTGATGCGACTTTTGTGCAAGCAAAAGCACAAGAACTTCCACTTGAAAGTGAAAGTGCAAATATCATAAGTATAAGTTATGGCATACGCAATGTGGTAGATAGGAAAGAAGCTATAAAAGAATTTGCAAGAGTGTTGAAAAAGGATGGGATTTTACTTGTGCTTGAATTTACTAAAAGAGAGCAGGGTGGTTTTATAGCTGCTTGTAGAGATTTTTACTTAAAAAATATTTTACCAAAAGTGGGTGGATTTATCAGTAAAAATTATAGTGCTTATGAGTATTTACCAAATTCGATAGAAGATTTTTTAAGCAAAGAAGAATTTATTAAAGAATTGAGTGAGTATTTTGAAATGCTAGAGTATAAAAGCTTTAGTTTTGGTGTTTGTTCTATGTTTATTGCAAGAAAAAAATGAAAGTTTCAGAACTTAATTTAAAAGCTAAAAGTTTATTAGAATTTCATCTTGATGATATAGAGCTTAGTGGAGAAATTTCTAAAATTACCATTCATAGTTCAGGACATTGGTATTTTGACTTAAAAGATGAAAAATCAAGTATAGCTTGTGTGATGTTTAAAGGTTTTAATCAGTTTGTCCAAGCTAAACCTAAAGTTGGCGATATGCTTGAACTTAGAGGTTATGTAAGTTTATATGAAGCAAGTGGCAGGTATCAATTTATCGCCAAAAGTATGCAAAAAACAAGTCTTGGAGATTTAGAAGCTAAATTTTTAGCTCTAAAAGAAAAGCTTGAAAAAGAAGGTTTGTTTGATACAAATGTTAAAAAAAGCATTATTAAATTTCCTAAAAAAATAGGCATAGTTACTTCTTTTACTTCAGCTGCTTTGCAAGATATGTTAAAGCTAATTTCACAAAAAGAATACAATCTTTGCAAAATAACTATTTTTAATGCCCTTACCCAAGGACAAAGTGCCCCAAATTCTTTAATAAATGCTTTAAAAAAAGCCAATGAGTATAATTTAGATGCGATTATTTTGGCAAGAGGTGGTGGAAGCAGAGAAGATTTGTTTTGTTTTAACGATGAAGAACTTGCAAGATGTATTTTTTCTTTAAAAACGCCTATTGTTTCTGCTATTGGACATGAGATTGATTATGTTATTAGTGATTTTGTAGCAGATTTAAGAGCACCAACTCCAAGTGCAGCTATTGATATGATTTTTCCAAATAAACTAAGCTTAGAACAAGGACTTGATGAGCTTGCTATGCGTTTTAAAAACCAAATGTTAAATCATCTTAAGTTTTATCAAAACAAAATCGATCACTTGCAAAATTTAGCCAAAGCTAAGTCTTTAGAAAATGCTTTTTTTCTTAGAAAACAAAAGCTTGATTTTTTACAAAGCCAACTAAAGAGTGTTTTAAATTTAAAATTATTAAATTATGAAAATAAGCTTGATAATTTTGAGGAACTTTTAACTCAGCATAAAAATTTCTTTGATAAAAGTAAAAATTTGATAAATTTACAAAAAGATGGCAAAAATATCTCTCTTGAAAAGCTAAAAAAAGGAGATATTATAAAGCTTTGCTCAATAAATGAGAGTAAAGAAGCTCAAATACTATAAAAAGGAGATAAAATGAGAGTGATGAATTTTAGTGCAGGTCCTTCAAACCTGCCTGATGAGGTTTTAAAAGAAGCTAGGGAACATTTGTTTGATTATCATGGTAAAGGCTTTTCTATTATGGAAGTTTCTCATCGTGGAAAGGTTTTTGAAGAAGTGCATTTTGAAGCTATCAAAATGGCAAAAGAACTTTATGGTGTAAATGATGATTATGAAGTGCTTTTAATGCAAGGTGGGGCTAGTTTGCAATTTGCTATGATACCTATGAATTTATATATGGGTGGAGTTTGTGAATTTGCTAATACGGGAGTTTGGACTAAAAAGGCTATTAAAGAAGCTGAAATTTTAGGAGTAAATACAAAAATAGTAGCAAGCTCTCAAGAAAGTGAGTTTGATCATATCCCACAATTTGAATTTAGCGATAATGCAGATTATGCTTATATATGCTCTAATAATACCATTTATGGAACTCAATATAAAAGCTATCCAAAGACTAAAAGTCCTTTGATAATTGATGCTTCTAGTGATTTTTTCTCTAAAAAGATAGATTTTTCTAATATTGCTATGCTTTTTGGTGGGGTGCAAAAAAATGCAGGAATTTCAGGGCTTGCTTGTGCTTTTGTGCGTAAAGATATGATAGAGCGTAGTAAAAACAAAAATATACCTAGTATGTTAAAATATAGCGTTTATGCTGAAAATAATTCTTTATTTAATACTCCAGCAACCTTTGCTATATATATGTTTAATCTTGAAATGAAATGGCTTTTAAATCAAGGTGGATTAGACAAAATCAATGAGCAAAATATACAAAAAGCCAAAATTTTATACGATGTGATTGATGAGAGTAATGGTTTTTATAAAGGTCATGCCAAAAAAGAGGATAGATCATTAATGAATGTTAGTTTTAATATAGCTTATGATAAAAACTTAGAGCCAGTTTTTGTAAAAGAAGCTGAAGAAAATGGTATGATAGGTCTTAAAGGACATAAAATTTTAGGTGGAATTCGTGCTAGTATTTATAATTCTATCAGCATTGAAAAGGTTCAAAAGTTAAGTGAATTTATGAAAGCTTTTGCAAAAAAACATGCTTGATTTTTGGTGATTTTCACCAAAAATCATTTGTATAGTAAAAACTTTACTCTTTAATATTTATCAGCATTTTCCTAAACCACTATTGTATTTTTTTTCAAGAAAATCTTTGAAAAATTCTTTTCTACTTTTACAAGGTGCTTTAGGATGTTTTTCTCTCATATGTTCAAGATATTTATCATAGCTTGCAACTCCAACTAAGGGATGAAAAAACCTTTCGGATTTTTCATACCATAATTTAAGTTTTTTTATCATGTTTTTTCCTTTTTTAATGCTATATAAGGGCTTTCTTTTAAAGGAATGTTTAATTTTTTGATAAAAATTCCAAAACAAGAAAGTATAACAAGCAAAGTGGTAATCATGAAAAACACACATAAAATTGCATTTATTAAATTGGAATTTTTAGCTTGAGATGCTAATTTTATATCTTTTTTGATTTGCTCGATTATTGCTTCATCTTGTGTTTGAGAAAGTTTTAAATTAAATTCTTGTATTTTTTGCGTATTTATTTGTACAGCAGCAACATGACTTATAGCATTATGGATTGGATCTCCTTCTTTGTAAGGAAGAATTTTTTGAATACCTCCATAAAGTGTTGCGATTAAAACAAAACAAGCAGGTATGAGAGTAATCCAAGTATATCTTGCTTTCCCCATTTTAAATAAAATCGCACTTGCTAAAAGCAATGCCATACCAGCAAGCATTTGATTACTCACTCCAAAAAGTGGCCATAATGAGTAAATTCCACCTTTTGGATCTATCGCTCCTTGATAGAGAAAATACCCCCATCCACCAACACTTAAAGCTGTTGCAAAAATTCCTGCTAAGGTATTATTGATATTTCCTAAAGGTTTATAAACATTACCCAATATATCTTGAGCCATAAATCTACAAGCTCTTGTCCCAGCATCAACTGCAGTTAAAATAAACAAGGCTTCAAATAAAATAGCAAAGTGATACCAAAAGCCCATTAAATTCACTCCACCAAATAATTCATGTAAAACTAAAGCAACACCTACAGCAAATGTTGGTGCCCCACCAGTTCTTGATAATATGCTTTGTTCACCTATATTTGTAGTTAAAGTAGTGATTTCTTCAGGAGTTATTTTAAAACCCCAGCTAGAAATAGCAGCAGCTGCATTTGCAACATCTACACCTATAGTAGCAGCAGGCGCATTGATGGCAAAGTAAAGACCAGGGTGTAAAATACAAGCACAAATTAAAGCCATGATAGCCACAGCACTTTCCATAAGCATAGAGCCATATCCAACAGCTAATGCATGAGTTTCATTTTCAAGCATTTTAGGAGTTGTGCCACTTGAAATTAATGCATGAAAACCACTAATAGCTCCGCATGCAATGGTAATAAATAAAAATGGAAAAATTGCTCCAGCAAATACAGGCCCACTTCCATCTAAATATTGAGAATTAATTTTTGGCATTTGAAGATCAGGTGCTACAAATACAATAGCTAAAGCCATAACCACAATAACACCGATTTTTAAAAAAGTTGATAAATAATCTCTTGGAGCAAGTAAAAACCAAACAGGTAAAATTGCAGCTATAAAACCATAAGCCATCATAATAAGTGCTAAAGTTGGTGCATCAAAGGTAAATATTTTCGCCCAATAAGGATCAGCAGCTATTTCACTTCCATAATGTATGGCTAATATGAGCAATATAAAACCTATAATAGAAGCTTCACCAACCCTACCAGGTCTTAAAAATCTCATATAAATTCCCATAAAAACAGCAATAGGAATGGTCATTGCGATGGTAAATAATCCCCATGGAGATTCTGCTAAAGCTTTTACAACAACCATAGCTAAAATCGCAATAATTATAAGCATAATTCCAAATATAGCAATCATTGCTATTGCGCCGATAAATTGTCCTAATTCATCTTTTATCATCTCTCCTAAAGATTTTCCATTACGACGCGTAGATATAAATAAAACTACAAAATCATGTACCGCACCTGCTAAAACACCGCCTATTAATATCCAAAGCATAGAGGGTAAATAACCCATTTGTGCAGCAAGTATAGGACCTACCAAAGGACCAGCTCCTGCGATAGCGGCAAAATGATGTCCAAAAAGCACAATTTTATTTGTAGGGACAAAATCACATCCGTCATTTTTAACTACAGCAGGAGTTGCTCTGTTTTTATCTAGCTCTAGCACCTTATAGGCAATATATCTACCATAAAATCTATACCCTATGATATAAATACATAAAGCAGCAATAACAAGATAAATCGCTGAAATACTTTCGCCATTTTGGAGTGCTAATATGCCAAAACAAACAGCACCGACAATGGCAACAAAAAACCATAATATTTTGTTAGTAATATTCATTTAATTCCTTTGCTTTAGTGAATTTATTTAGTGTATCGTAGAATTATATTTTATTGCTATATAGGATAAATAAAAAATTAATATATTACAAAATGTAACATATTTCTTAGTCAATTAAAAATTAATTTTATTGACTAAGAATTTGAAATTATTTAGATTTAAAACTTAGTGTCGCTGTCAATTGTAAAGTATCGCCATATCTGTCTAGATTGTATGGTAGTTTGATGTTTGCAGCTATTATTTGTAAACCATCTTTTGGTTTTGTGAGTGTGATTGTTGCTATACCTTTTTCATTTGTTGCTATGTTGTCGATATCATCATTTTGATCTTCAAATTCAACTCCTTTTACGGGTCTTCCATCTAGTAAAACTTGGAGTTTTAATTTATCTCCTTCATGTAGTGTTAAAGGATTTTGTAAAGGAACTATTTCAAATTTTAATCCTAATGGTTTTTTTGAACCTTCATCCCAAGAAAAAATACTTTTTCCCATTTTGAAAATTTTTCTTGTTTGAGTGACTTCATTTGCACCAGTAATATCTGTAATATCAGATCTTTTTTGTGCATAATGTTTTCCATCTTTTGTAAATGTGTAATATCCAAAATCATAATTAACACTTGCAACAGCAGGTTTTCCCTCAATAAATATTTTGTTATTTTCGTAGTCATAGCCAGCTTTTAAATTTTTTCCTTGAGAATCTTTTGCACTTATACCAAAAACCCTATCAGGTTGATATTGTCCCCAGTGATCATCAGCCCAAAAACCTACTTCATATCCATTGCTAGTTTGCATAGGAAAGAATTGATGAGCTAAAGCAGAACTTGCTATAAAAAAACTCAAAAACACCATTTTTGAAAATTTCATTTTTTCTCCTTTAAAATAATTTTGATAATCATTATATATATTTTTATTTATATGAAACTTAAGAATGTATTTTAATTTTTCCTTTATAAAAAAGAAAAATATTTTAATTTTTCTTATGTTAAAATCATAAATTTATTTTTAAATATTTAGGAAAAGTTATGAATGATACTATTAATATAATTGGTGCTAAAGAGAATAATCTTAAAAATATCAACCTAGAAATTCCTAAAAATAAGCTTATAGTTTTTACAGGACTTAGTGGAAGTGGTAAATCCACTTTAGCTTTTGGTACGCTTTATGCAGAAGGACAACGCCGCTATATTGAGAGTTTAAGTGCTTATGCAAGGCAGTTTTTAGATAAAGTGGGTAAGCCAAATGTTGATAAAATAGAAGGTTTAACTCCTGCTATTGCTATTGATCAAAAAACAACTTCTAAAAATCCTCGATCAACTGTTGGGACTATTACTGAAATTTATGATTATTTAAGACTTTTATATGCAAGGATTGGCTCACAACATTGTCATCAATGTGGCCAAAAAATCTCATCTATGAGTGCAGCAGATATCGTAGGTGAAATTTTAAAGCTTCCAAAAGGGGCAAAAATCATCATTTATGCTCCTTTGATCAAAGAAAAAAAGGGAACTTTTGCAGATCTTTTGGAAAATTTAGTCGCAAAAGGCTATGTTAGAGCACAAATTGATGGGGTTTTAACGCGTCTTGATGAGGATATTGAGCTTGCTAAAACTAAAAAACATACAATAAAGCTTGTGATAGATAGACTCCAAGTGCAAGATGATATGTTGGCAAGACTTGCAAGCGATATAGAAAAAGGTCTTAGTGAGAGCTTTGGTGAAGTGGAAATTGAAGTTTTAAATAATGAAGAATTAAACATAGCAAAACATTTTCATTATAGTGAGCATAATGCTTGTTTTGATTGTAAAATTTCCTTTCCTTTGCTTGAGCCTTTGAGTTTTTCTTTTAATTCTCCAAAAGGTGCTTGTCCAAGTTGTGATGGTCTTGGTATAAGATACACACTTGATATGAAAAAACTTATCAATGAAGAATTAAGCTTAGAAGCAGGAGCTGTAAAGCTATTATATGGGTTTAATAAAAGTTATTATTATAAGTTTTTAATGGCCTTTTGTGAGCAAAATGATATCAGGGTAAAAATTCCATATAATGAGTTAAGTGAAGAAGAAAAGCGTCTGGTGCTTTATGGTAATGCCAAGGAAATTAACTTTTTATGGAAAAGACATCGCTTAAATCGCAAATTTGAAGGTGCAGTTAAATATGCTTATGAAATGCTAAAAGATGAAAAAGATTTAAGCGAGTATATGAGCGAAAAAACTTGCAAAGATTGCAATGGTCATCGTTTAAGAGCTGAGAGTTTAGCTGTAAAAGTAGCTGAGAAAAATTTGGGTGAAATTTTAGATATGAGCATAGAAAATACCACTGCATTTTTTTCAAAAGAAGCTAATTTTGCGTATTTAAGTGAGCAAGAAAGATTGATAGCTAAACCTATTTTTAAAGAAATTAATGAAAGATTATTTTTTCTTTATGATGTAGGACTTGGGTATTTATCTTTAGGGCGTGATGCAAGAACCATTAGCGGAGGTGAGGCTCAAAGAATTCGTATAGCATCTCAAATTGGTAGTGGTTTAAGTGGAGTGATGTATGTTTTAGATGAGCCTAGCATTGGTTTGCATGAGCGAGATACAGCAAAACTCATTAAAACTTTAAGAAATCTTCAGCAAAAGGGTAATACTTTAATCGTGGTTGAGCATGATAAAATGACAATAGAAGAAGCAGATTTTATCGTAGATATTGGTCCAAATGCTGGTAAATTTGGTGGTGAAGTTGTATTTAGTGGAACTTATAAAGAATTATTAAAAAGCAAAAGTCAAACCGCCCTTTATATGAGTGGTAAAAAGCAAATTGCTCATCAAAAAAATAGAGAACAAAAAGATTTTATTAGTTTAAAAGATGTGAGTATTAATAATATTCAAAATTTGAGTGTAGATTTTCCATTGCATAATTTAGTAGCAATTACAGGTGTTTCAGGAAGCGGTAAAAGCTCACTAATCTTGCAAACTTTGCTTCCATTTGCAAAAGAAGAGCTTAACCGTGCTAAAAAAGTTAAAAAACTAAGTGGGGTTAAGATAGAAGGTTTAGAAAAACTTGATAAGGTGATTTATCTTGACCAAAGTCCTATAGGAAGGACTCCTCGTTCAAATCCTGCTACTTACACAGGTGCTATGGATGAAATTCGTAATCTTTTTGCAGCTACTAAAGAAGCTAAAATGCGAGGTTATAAAGCAGGGCGTTTTTCTTTTAATGTTAAAGGTGGAAGATGTGAAAAGTGTAGCGGCGATGGTGAAATTAAAATAGAAATGCACTTTTTGCCTGATGTGATGGTAACTTGTGATGTTTGTAATGGCAAAAGATATAATGATGCAACTTTAGAGATCAAATATAAAGGTAAAAGCATAGCTGATGTTTTAAATATGAGTATTATTGAAGCAAGTGAGTTTTTTACTTCTGTGCCAAAGATAAAACAAAAGCTTGATACTTTGGTAAAAGTTGGGCTTGATTATCTTACCTTAGGACAAAATGCAACTACTTTAAGTGGTGGGGAGGCTCAGCGTATTAAGTTAGCTAAAGAATTAAGTAGAAGCGATACAGGAAAAACTCTTTATATTTTAGATGAACCTACAACAGGACTTCATTTTGAAGATGTTAATAAACTTATTGTAGTTTTGCAACATTTAGTTGATCTTGGAAATAGTGTGTTTGTGATAGAGCATAATTTAGATGTGATTAAAAATGCTGATTATATCATCGATATGGGACCTGAAGGTGGAGTTAAAGGTGGTAAGGTTATAGCTAAAGGTAGCGTTGAAGAGCTTGCTAAAAATCATAAAAAAAGTGGTTCTTATACAGGGTATTATCTAAATTTAGAGCTAAAAAGCATAAAAAAATAAATTGGTTGAAGTTATTCTTCAACCATAAATTTCACCTTTTTTATATTCATAAATACTTTGCATATCTTTATCGCCTCTTCCTGAAAGATTTACAACTATCACACTTTTTTTCTTTAAAATCGGACAAAGTTTTTCTAAATAAGCTAATGCATGTGAGCTTTCAATAGCGGGTATAATACCTTCTTCTTTACATAATAATTTTAAAGCATTAATACACTCATCATCACTAATAGCATGATAACTTGCTCTTTTACTTTCTTGCAAATATGCGTGCAAAGGCCCTATGCCAGGGTAATCAAGCCCAGCAGAAATACTAAAAGTATGAGCAATATTGCCTTTATCATCTTGTAAAACTTTAGTTTTCATACCATGGATAATACCTTCTTTGCCTTTAGTAAGTGTGGCTGCATGATAAGGTGTATCTTTTCCTAAACCTGCTGCTTCAACACCTATGAGCTTAACTTTTTCATCTTTTAAAAATGCATGAAAAATTCCAGCAGCATTGCTACCACCTCCAGCTGCTGCTATGATGTAATCAACTTTTTTATTTAATTTTCTAAGTTGCATTTTGCATTCTTTACCTATAATACTTTGAAAATGCGTAACAATTTGTGGATAAGGATAAGGTCCCACTGCACTTCCTACTACATAAAATACTTCTTTGGTATTTTTAACCCAAAACTTTAAAGCCTCATCTACCGCATCACTTAAAGTTTTACTTCCACTTTCTACTGCGTGAACTTTTGCTCCTAAAAGCTCCATTTTATAGACATTTAAGGCTTGCCTTTTTACATCAATAGCTCCCATAAATATCTCACATTCAAGCCCCAAAAGTGCTGCTGCAGTAGCTGTTGCAAGCCCGTGTTGTCCTGCTCCGGTTTCTGCAATAATTTTTTTCTTATTCATTTTCTTTGCCATTAAGGCTTGAGCTATGGCATTGTTGATCTTATGAGCTCCTGTGTGAGTTAAGTCTTCTCTTTTTAAATAAATTTCATGATTATAAAGCTTGCTTAAATTTTTAGCATGGTATAAAGGTGTAGGTCTTCCCACATAATTAGCTAAGAGTTCTTTTAATTCTGTGTTAAAATCTTTATCTTTTTTGAGTTTTAAAAAAGCTTTTTCTACTTCATCTAATGCTATTTTTGCTTCATTTGGCACAAATTGCCCACCAAATTTTCCATAATATTTTTTCATAGTGTTTCCTTAAAATGATTAATAATTTAAAATCAAAAAATGATTAACTAAAACTAAAAATGTAAAATAAAAAATGATTGAAAATGTAGTAGCAGGCTTAACGCCAAGAAAAAGAAGCTTTGTTAAATGAGTATTCTAAATTTAGTTTAGAAAATTTTTTCCTTTCCATAGTTTTTCCTTTTAAAAAATTGCCAAATGACTTTACATTCTAAGATAATTATTATTAAAAATTCTTTAAAATGATAGTTTATAAAATAAATACTAAGAAAATTTGTAATGTTTGATTTTTTATATAATGATATAAGCTATATAGGGCTTTTTATAGTATGTTTTCTCTCTAGCACGCTTTTACCTATGGCAAGTGAGGCTTTTGTGCTTGCTTTTGTGAAATTAGATTTTAATGCTTATATGGTTTTATTTATAGCAAGTTTGGGAAATACTTTGGGTAGTTTAAGTACTTATGCATTAGCTTATTTTGGAGAGAGTCAAATTTTGGAAAAATATTTTAAAAACTCTTTATGTAAATTAGAAAAAATCAATGCAAACTTTAAAAAATTTGGCTCTTTGTATGCTTTTTTTACTTTTTTGCCCATAGTGGGAGATCTTTTTGCACTAGGGCTTGGATTTGCTAAGTATTCTTTTTTAAAAGCAAGTATTTTTATAGCCTTGGGTAAATTAAGTCGTTATGCTTTTGTAATTTTCATAGCAAATTCCATTTAAAAGCCTTGATTTTAAAAGATTTAAAAGTCTAGCATTATCAACATCTTTTAAAACTTTTATGGTGTTTTTTAATTCATGATTTTTCATAGGCATTTTTGCATCTTTAAAACACCTTATCGTGCTTCCTCTAGCAAAAGTACTATCACAAATGACATCTACTAAATACTCATCAAAATTTGCTAAATTTGGATCAAGCATATAAGCAATAGTTAATGCATCGTGTATCCATGTGCCATTTGTGCCTCTTGTTTTGCTTGCATAATCAATCCAAACTCTTAAAGTCTGCACTAAAAAATCACAAAGTGGATTTTGATTTTCTAAAGTATTTAAATCTTCATGCGTGAGCATAGTTTGCATTGTTGCATTATAAGGAACAAGTGTGATTTTAGCTCTTGAGTTTAAAACTATACTAGCAGCTTCAGGATCAAAGCCAAAATTTGTATCTTTGATATGATAAGGCATATCAAAACTTCCACCCATGATAAAAATTTCTTTTACATTTTTATCAAAGTCTTTAAAAAGCTTCATAGCTATGGCTATATTTGTTAAAGGCCCTATAGTGCAAATTGAAATTTCACCTGGGTTTTGCATAATAAGCTCACCCATTTTCATACAAGCATTTGGGTTTATGTTTTCTAAGATTTTTATAGGTTTTATATGATCCCAAAGATGAGTAAGCTTAAACTCTTCTACGCCTTTATCTAGTCTTTGTCTCCAAAAATGACTATCTTCACATAAAGCTTCATGAGCACCTAAATACAAAGGTATATCTAGATTAAGCTTATTTAATAAATCTTTAGCAACACTATAAGCGGTTAAAGCTTGCACATTACCACTTAAAGTGCTAATCATTTCAAGTTTGATTTCTTTGGAGGCTAAAATAAGTCCAAGGGCTAAACCATCATCAGTATTAGCCCCTGCTATTCCATTGCCTATATCAGTATCTAAAATAAGGCGTATCATATCGCATCTTCTATTAAATTTAAATCCCTACCTCTAGTTTCTGGTGCAAAGAAAGTTGTGATAAAACCAATTCCTGCAGTGATAACAAAATACAAGGCTATTGGCCACCAAGTGCCATAATAAGCAAGTAAAGCTGAAGCTATCATAGGAGCGGTTCCTCCTGAAAGTATAGAGCCAAATTCTTTTGCTAGTGCCATTTTGGTATAGCGATTTTTTGCTCCAAAAAGCTCCACACCCCACGCAGCTTGTACGCCAAAAATTCCTAAAGATGCCAAAGACATACCTACGATGATAGTTAAAATTACAATAATTTCATTTTTACTATCAAGTAGCATAAAAGCAGGGAAAGCATAAAGCATTAAAAGCAAGCAAAAGGTTCTATAAGTAATACGCCTTCCAAATTTATCACTTAAATATCCTGCTAAAGGTATAACCAAAAATCCCACCAAAGAAGCGATAACAACAGCAGTTGTGGCTACTGATTTATCAAGAAGTAAAATTTTAGTTACATAACCTACTATAAAGCCTTGTGCAAGATAAGATGGTCCATTTTCTCCTATCCTTATACCCACCATAGTCCAAAATGCACGACTTTTCTGCCAAAAAGTTCTTTCATCTTTTTTCATATGTGCTTCATTTTCATGACGAATTTTTAGCATTAATTCTTTTTGTTTTTCAAAAACAGGAGTTTCTTTTACATTTAAACGCATATAAACAGCAAAAAGTGCTATAAAAATACTTCCTATAAAAGGAATTCTCCATCCCCATTCTTTAAAACTAGCATCATCCATACTTGTAACTAAAAGCCACACGAAAGCTGCAAGTAAGGTTCCGCTGTTTGATCCAAGTGCTATAACAGAAGAGATTAAACCTCTATGTTTGCTAGGAGCATATTCTCCAAGCATGACAGTCCCACCTGAAAGCTCAGCACCTGCTCCAAAGCCTTGCATAAAACGCAAAATAACCAAACATATAGGAGCCCAAATTCCAATTACTGCATAACTTGGTATAAAACCAATTAAAGTAGTTGAAATACCCATTAATGCAATGGTGCTCATTAATACATTTTTTCTTCCGTATTTATCTCCTAAATATCCAAAAAATAAAGCTCCAATAGGTCTAGCAATAAAACCTATACCATAAGTAACAAAACTAAGCAATAATGCTATAACAGGAGTTTGTTCAGGAAAGAAAACTTCTGAAAAAACAGTAGCTGCAGCTAAGCCATAAAGTGCAAAATCTGCATATTCCATGGCAGTTCCTAGCCAGCATGAAAACACAGCCTTTTTAAATGCCTTTTTTCCTTGTGGAGTTTGAAAATTTTCATCCGCGATTGATTTTGTTTGCAAGATTAAACCTTTGTTTTAAATTTAAAATATAATTGTAACTAAAATGCTTAAAATGGAAATTTAATACTTTTTACCGACTTTTAAATAATTTTGGGCGATAATTATTATTATTTTTTAATATAGGAAAAAAATGAAAACTTTAACAATAATTGATACTTTTGGCTTTTTCTTTAGACTTTTTTATGCTTTAAAGGGGTTGAAAAATTCAAAAGGTGAGCCTAGTAATATGATTAGTGGTTTTGCTAATTTTATTTATAGTTTGAAAAATGAACATCCTAGTGATATGATTATTTTTGCTCTTGATAGTAAAGGAAAAACTTTTAGAAGTGAAATTGATCCAAATTATAAAATCAACCGCACTCCACCTCCGCCTGATTTATTAGCTCAAATTCCAATTTGCATTCAAATGATAGAAAAAATGGGTTTTTCAAGTTTTTCTTGCGAAGGATATGAGGCTGATGATATCATCGCATCTTTAGTTAAAGAGTGTGAAAGTAAGGATATTTTTATAAGAATTATCACTCAAGATAAAGATTTATATCAACTTATAAAAGATGATAAAGTTAGTATTTATAGCCCTATTTCAAAAAATGATTATAATGAAGCAGGGTGTTTGGAAAAATATGGGGTAAAACCTAGCCAAATAAGAGATTTTTTAGCTCTATGCGGAGATAGTTCAGATAATATCCCAGGGGTAAAAGGAATTGGTGCTAAGGGTGCTAAGAATTTACTTGATGAGTTTGAAAGTATTGAGGGAATTTATGAAAACTTAACACTAGTGCGTAATGAGAGAAGTCGTAATTTGTTGCTTGAAGGCAAAGAAAATGCCTTTTTGAGTAAAAAACTTGCTTCTTTGTATGAAAATTTAGATGTAAAAGATATGCTTTTAAATTGTGAGTATCCAAAAGATGAGCCTTTGCTTAAGATTATGGATATTTTAGAGCATTATGAATTAAATGCTTTGTTAAAAAAACTACGCACTAATCCTACTAATAAAGATAAAAATTTAGGATTTAATGCAAGATTAATTTTAGATGAGAAAGAATTATTTGAAATTTTAGAAAAAATTGATGATCAAAGCATTGTTGCTTTTGACACCGAAACTACGGGCTTGGATACTAAAGAAGCTAAGATAGTAGGGTTTAGTTTTTGTTTTCATGAAAGTGAAGCCTTTTATGTGCCACTTGCACATGATTATTTAGGAGTTTGTAAGCAAATTTCTATGCAAGTAGCTAAAAAGGGTATAGAAAAAATATATCAAAGCACGGTTATAGGCCATAATCTTAAATATGACTTTGAAATCATAAAAAATAATTTTAATTTACTTCCTCCAAAAAACTATGCTGATACTATGATACTTGCATGGCTTAAAGAGCCAAGTTTGCGTGTAAATATGGATGATTTGGCAAAAAGATTGTTTGCTTATGAGACTTTACATTTTGAAGACTTGGTAAAAAAAGGAGAAAACTTTGCAGGAGTGGATGTAGAAAAAGCTTGTAAATATGCTGCTGAAGATGCTTATATTACTTTAAGATTTTATTTGTATTTTTTAAAAAATTTAGAAAAGCCTTTATTTGAACTTGCACAAAAAAGTGAGTTTGAATTTATCAAAGTGCTTATTATGATGGAAAATAATGGCATTAAACTTGACACTCAAAAGCTTGAAAACTTAATGCAAAGTTTTAATCAAGATATTAAAATACTAAGTGAAAAAATATATGATTTAGCGGGTGAAAAATTTAATATTAACTCTCCTAAACAAGTAGGGGATATTTTATTTGAAAAATTAAAATTACCAAGTGGTAAAAAAAGCAAAACAGGTTATTCTACTGATGAAAAGGTTTTAAATGCTATTTTAGATGAACATTTGATTGTAAAAGAAATTTTAGCTTACAGAGAGCTTGCAAAATTAGTTTCTACTTATTGTGAACCTTTGTTAAAATTAGCTAAAAAAGATGAAAATTCAAGAATTTATTCAAGTTTTTTGCAAACAGGAACAGCTACTGGACGCCTTTCATCAAAAGATCCAAATTTGCAAAATATCCCTGCACATGGTCAATATGCTAAAGATTATAAATCTTGCTTTATTGCAAAAGAAGGATTTAGTTTTATCTCACTTGATTATTCACAAATTGAGCTTAGAATGCTAGCACATTTTAGTGAAGATGAGAAATTATTAGAAGCGTTTTCAAACGATGAGGATATTCATGCAAAAACTGCTATTATGATTTTTGGCCATAGTGATTATGAGACAAGAAGTATTGCTAAAAGTATAAATTTTGGTCTTATTTATGGTATGGGTTATAAGACTTTGAGCCAAAATTTAAAAATAGAAGCGAAATTAGCTAAAGAATATATTGAAAAATATTTTGAGAATTTTACTAGTATTAAAACTTATTTTGAAAAAGTAAAAAATGAAGCTAAGCAAAATGGCTTTATAAGTACTTTACTAGGTCGTAAGCGTTATTTTGATTTTGAAAATGTAAAGCCTATGCAAATTGCAATGCATGAAAGAGAGAGTATTAACTCTATACTTCAAGGTTCAGCTGCCGATATAATAAAATTGGCAATGATAGAAATAAGTAGAAATTTGGATGAAAACAAACGCTTAATTTTGCAAATTCATGATGAGCTTATTTTTGAAGTAAAAGATGAACTTTGTGAGGATTTTGCAAAAAAAGCTAGTGATATTATGGAAAATATTGTAAAATTAAAAGTTAAATTAAAAACTTCATCAAGTATTGCCAAAAATTGGGGTATATTAAAATAAGGAGAATGTTTAATGGATCTTTCAACCATACTTGGGATGGTATTAGCTGTTGTTAGTATTTCTGTAGGGGATATTTTAGAGGGTGGTAACCCTTTGCATGTTTTACACTTAGCGTCTTTTATTATCGTGGTGCCTACAGCAGCTTTTTGCGCAATGACTTCTACACATAAAAAAATTGTTAAAGGTGCATATAAGGAATTAAAGGTAGTTTTTAAAGGTTCGGGGGTAAATTTAAGTCAAAGAATAGCTGAGCTTGTAGAATACTCTGTTATAGCAAGAAGAGATGGACTTTTGGCTTTAGAGTCAAAAACTAATGAAATTGACAATGAGTTCTTAAAAGAAGCTATGATGATGATGGTAGATGGTAAGAGCGTAGAAGAAATTAAAGAAAGTATGGAAATTCAAGTAGAAGAAATGGAAGAATATTATAAAGAATGTGCAGAATATTGGATACGCTTTGGTGAAACTTGTCCTACTATGGGGCTTGTTGGTGCTGTTTTTGGATTGATTTTGGCACTTAAACTACTTGATGATCCACAGGCTATGGCAGCGGGTATTTCAGGAGCTTTTACAGCAACTGTTACGGGAATTTTTGGAGCTTATGCTTTATTTGGGCCTTGGGGTAATAAAATGAAAGCTAATTCACATGATTTAATTAAGGAAAGAATAGTTATTTCTCACGCTATTGTAAGTATTGCAGAAGGAGCTAATCCAAGAGATTTGGAGGCAAAGTTATTTAACTATTTAAGTCATGATGAGCCTAGAATTTCTCAATTTGATAAATAAGAGTTAAAAATGGGAAAAAAACATAAATGTCCAGAATGTCCAGCAGGTGAAAAATGGGCAGTGCCTTATGCGGACTTTTTAAGTTTGCTTTTGGCACTTTTTATTGCTCTTTGGGCGATTTCTGAAAGTAATCCTGCAAAAACTGAAGCTTTGAAAACTGAATTTGTTAAAATTTTTGAATTCACTGCTTCTAGTCCTTTAGAAAAAGAAAGTGAAGTGCATAATAAATATAGCGCACCTTCAAATGCAAATGTAGAAGAGCTTGAAAAACTTAAGAAATTAAGTATTACTCAACAAGAAAATATAGAAAAATTAAAAGCAGCATTAGATCAAAGAGAAAATAATATAGTTTTAAATTTACCAGCTAGAGTTGAATTTGCTAGGGGTAGTATTCAGATTGATTCTGCTGATGTACAAGATTTTTTAAAGCGTATTAGTGAAGTGCTCAAGAAAATGCCAAAACAAGCTCAAATAGAACTTAGAGGTTATACTGATGCAAGCGATCGGGATCCTAAGAGAAATTTTGATTTAGCTAGTAAAAGATCTCAAGTTGTAGCTGATTATTTAATAGCTAAAGGAATCGATCCAACTCAACTTATAGTTGTAAGTTTTGGTGATAATTATCCTTTAAGTACAAATAAAGAAGATGAAATAAATAATAGGGTAGAGTTTTATATTCGTGTAGATTCTTCAGACAATCAAGTTAGAAAGTCAGTATTAGATCAAATAGAAACTTTTAAATAACAAATAAGCTTTATAAACTTATTTGTTATTTTCTCCGCCAAAACGAAGCAATGCTGAACCCCAAGTAAATCCACCACCAAAAGCATCAAGCAATATTAGTGAGCCTTGTTTTAAACGACCTTGTTCATAAGCATCATTCATTGCCATAGGTATTGAGGCTGCTGAAGTATTGCCGTATTTTTGCACTGTAACTACGCATTGTTCATCTGTAAAATTTAATTTTTCTTGCACGGCTTTAATAATTCTTAAATTAGCTTGATGAGGTATAAAAAGATCAATTTCTTCACTTTTTATATTATTTTTTGTAAGAATATCAACAACATCGTTACTTAGAGTATTTACTGCAATTTTAAATACTTCGTTTCCTTTCATTTGCATAGAAAGAGGAGAGCAAATGCTACTTTTTTGAGATCTTTGAGTTATTAATAAATCTCCAAACTCCCCATCACTTGCTGTATGAGTATCTATAATCGGATAATTATCATCTAAAGATACAATTCCAGCACCAGCTCCATCGCCAAATAAAACACAAATACTTCTATCTGTATAGTCTATAATAGAGCTAATTTTTTCAGCTCCAATAATTAAAACATTTTTCTTTGTTTTGCTTTCAACCATAGATTTAGCAAGTTCTAAAAGATAAATAAACCCTGAACATGCTGCAGAAATGTCAAAAGCAGTGATGTTTTTTAATCCAAGATTATGAGCAATTTTACATGCAGTTGATGGCATAGTAAAGCAATCAGGACTTAAAGTAGCAACAATAATAGCATCTATGTCTTGAGGTTTTAAATTCGCTCTTTGTATAGCTTTGATAGCTGCTTTAGTACCAAGATCACTTGTGTTTTCATCATCATTTGCTATGCGTCTTTGTTCTATTCCTGTTCTTCTTAATATCCACTCATCACTAGTTTGCACCATAGATTCTAATTCTTTATTGCTAAGTATTTTTTCAGGGATGTAAGAAGCTATACTTTTTAATGAAGCTTTAGTTGATTTCATAATTGGCAAGTTCTTTTTCTATAGTTTGATTTATATTTGATTGTGTAAAATTTAATGCTTGAAAAATAGCATTTTTAATAGCTTTTGGACCGCTTTTACCATGACTTATAATGACACATTCTTTCACACCTAGAAGTGGAGCCCCTCCATATTCTTCATAATCAATGTGGGTTTTTAATTCATTAAAAGCAGGTTTTGCTAAAAGATAGCCAAGTTTTGATAAAAAAGATTTTTGAATTTCTTGTTTTAAAAGTTTTGTAATAACACTTGCTACACCTTCACCGGTTTTAAGTAAGATATTTCCATTAAAACCATCGCATACTAATACATCTATCGTGCCATTAAATATATCTCTTCCTTCAGCATTTCCGACAAAATTTGGAAGTTGCTTTAAAAGTTGATGGGTTTCTTTAGTAAGCTCATTTCCTTTGCATTCTTCTTCACCATTTGAAAGCAAAGCAACTCTAGGCTTAGCAATTTTTAAAATTTCTTTAGCATAGGCTTCACCCATAATGGCAAATTGAAACAAATGCTCGCTTTTGCAATCAACATTTGCACCAACATCTAACACTAATGTTCTTGAATGGATATTTGGCATTAAAGTGGCTATTGCAGGTCTAGCGATATTGGCTAATCTTCCAAGTCTTAAAGTAGCCAAACTCATAGTAGCTCCACTATGTCCAGCTGACACAACAGCTTTTGCTTTTTGATTTCTTACTAAATCTATGGCTTTGTAGATTGTACTATCTTTTCGTTTTAATGCATCTGTAGAATTTTCTTCCATAGCAAACACATCAAAAGCCTCTTCATATTCTATATATGAGTTTAATTCTTGAGGGATTAAGGTTTTAAGCTTTTGAGGATCTCCTACTAAGACGGCTTTAAATTTTCGCTCTTTTAGAGCTTGAATTACACCTTCTATAATAGGCTTTTCCCCAAAATCACCACCCATTGCATCAATAGCAATGCTCGTCATTGTTCTTAATATTCCTTAGTTACAGGATTTACACGATGAGGCATTTTGTAGCTACCATCTTTATCCTTAATAGGCATAGGTAGGGTAACTTTGTAATGAGTTCTGCGTTTTGCTGCGCGAGTTTTGCTCACTCTTCTCTTAGGTACTGCCATTTTTTACTCCTTTATTAATTTAAACATTTATTACAATAAAAATAATCACTTAAGTAAGATTGTAATTCACTTGTAGCAAGCTCTATTAAGTCAATATGAGAGTCAAAAAACTCCATAGTATCACTTAAAGTATTATTTTCATCTTTAAAAATTCCATCGCTTGCAAAAAGCTCTATATTTTGATCGATTTCAAGTTCCATTTCATCACCACATCGATCGCAATTTCTATAAGTAAATCCTTTAAAATTAGCTGTTATTTTAGCTAATTTTGGATTAACTTTTGTAATAGTTCCTTCAAAAACTATATTATCAAGATCTAGTTTAAAAGGATAAGCTACAGAGCTAAGTTTTGCAAAGGCAATTTTCATTATAAAATTTCAGTTTTTGAAAAGAAAAATTCTATTTCAATTTTTGCATTTTCCAAGCTATCGCTTCCATGAACCGCGTTTGCATCAATACTATCTGCAAAATCTGCTCTGATAGTACCAGGAGCCGCTTCTTTTGGATTTGTAGCACCCATTAATTCTCTGTTTTTTAACACAGCATTTTCGCCTTCTAAAACAGAAACCACAACCGGACCACTGACCATAAATTCAACTAAGTCTTTAAAAAATGGTCTATCTTTGTGTACAGCATAAAATTCTTGTGCTTCTTTTTCTGAAAGCTGTATTTTTTTTGTAGCCGCTATTCTTAGACCATTGCTTTCAAAGCGTGTTAAAATTTGACCAATAACGCCTTTTTTTACTGCATCAGGTTTAATAATAGAAAGTGTTTTTTCCAAAATCGTCCCCTTAATTTAGATAAGTTTTATATTTATAAAAGAGCTAATTATATCAAAAAATGCTTTAAAATTATATAAAAATTGTAATTTTGAGTTATAAAATGAAGAAGCTACAAGCATCTTAAATACTAGAAAGATGCTTGTATTGGGTATTAATTAAGCAAATACCGGAGTTGAGCCATCTCTTAAATCGCTTCCGATATTATCACGACTTGGTTGACCACTAACTACATCGCTCCATACAATACAGCCATCAGTTGGACATGCACTTGCACATGCTGGCTGATCATTATGTCCTACACATTCAACACATTTATCAGCATAAACATAATATCTATCTTCGCCCTCAGGGTTATTTGCATCATCTACGATTGCACTTACTGGGCATTCATCTATACAAGAACCACATGCTATACAAATATCAGTAATTTTAACTGCCATTTTTTACTCCTTAAATATTAAAAGTTTAATATAAGATTATCAAAATTGTCTTAATTTTATTCTTAAAATCTTTTAATTTTGATAATAAAATTAATTTACATACAAATTTACACAATTAATAAATTTTTAAATTTACAAATGATATTATTTTGTTACAAATAAAATTTATTAATTAGGAGATAAACGATGATAGTAACTAAAAAAGCTATTGATTTTACAGCACCTGCTGTATTAGGTAATAATGAAATAGTTGGAGATTTTAATCTTTATAAAAATATAGGACCAAAAGGTGCAGTAGTATTTTTCTATCCAAAAGATTTTACTTTTGTTTGCCCTTCTGAAATTATTGCTTTTGATAAAAGATATCAAGATTTTAAAGATAGAGGTATTGAAGTAATTGGTGTATCTTGCGATAACGAATTCTCTCACTTTGCTTGGAAAAATATGCCGGTAAATCAAGGTGGTATAGGTCAAGTTAAATTTCCTTTAGTAGCTGACTTAACAAAACAAATTGCTAGAAATTTTGATGTTTTATTTGAAGAAGCAGTTGCTTTAAGAGGTTCTTTCTTGCTTGATGCTGATGGAACAATCCGCCATGCAGTTATAAATGACTTACCACTTGGAAGAAACATTGATGAAATGATTAGAATGGTTGATACTATGTTATTTACTAATGAACATGGTGAAGTTTGCCCAGCTGGTTGGAATAAAGGCGATGAAGGTATGAAGGCTGACCCTAAAGGTGTTGCTGATTATCTAAGTAAAAACGAAAATAAATTATAATTTTTTAAGCTGAAAGTTTTTCTTTCAGCTTAGCATAAATTGTGTTATAAAGTTACAATACTCTCAAAATATACTGATTAATATACATTTTTGATAAATGCTTTTAAAATATTATAACTAGGACATCATGTAATAAATAATTTACTTTTTATTTTATATATTTATTATTTTGTTGTTATTTTGTTATATTAATAGCATGATAATCGTTGTATAAAAATTTACTACAAAATTTTAAGGAGCTGTTATGGTTTTTTCATTTTCTAAGAGCTTATCTTCAAAGCTTATATGGATAATGTGTGTAGGTGTAGTTTCTATTGTAATACTGATTAATTTAGTCAGTTATTTTAATTCAAAAAATAGTACTTTTGATTTACTAACAGAAATACAAGTAAACAATATGGTGGATACAAATGCTCTGTATGATTTTTATGGAAAAACTAAAAGATTAGCTATAGAATCTTTAGCAGAGCAATTTTCTAGTAATTTAAATATGCCTTCAGAACAAATTATGCAAATTCTCAAACTAGCTGCAAAAACTTCTGGGTTTGAGCTAGTTTATGTTGGTTTTGAAGATAGTGGCAAAAATTATCAATCAGATGGTCAAGTACTTGATTTATCAAAGGGTTATGATACTAAAAATAGAGGTTGGTATAAAGAAGCTAAAGCAGCTGGAAAATTTATAACAACTGATCCATATAAATCTGTAACAACAGGAGAAATAGGAATTACTTATGCTATTCCTGTTTATGCTAATGGAAAACTCTTAGCGGTAGTTGGAGGTGACTATAATTTACATACTTTTTCTAAAGATGTTTTAGCTATAGGGCAT
>NZ_JAKMQP010000029.1:0-1774 GCF_025771615.1 Campylobacter sp. IFREMER_LSEM_CL292 | reverse complement strand
TAAATATAGCGCTGAAATGACTTTTTTATTAGACGATATAAGAACATTTGAAAAGGCTTTCAGGGATTTTGAAATAGAATTTGAAGTGCTAGATAATACAAAAAATATAGAAAAATATTATCAAATTCTTGATCAAAAAATGAGTATATTAAAAGAACAAGGAATTTTAAATCAAGACTATAAGGTTGAGTTATCTGTGACTTTTATCCCACCTAACAATGAGTATAATAATTTTGCCATTATGCCTGCAATCGATCATATCAATGCCTTAAAAGATATAATGAAAAATTATCCTCAATTTAAATCTTTGCCTAAAATTTACGGGGGGGGGTCATACGGAGGTTATTTAGCGCTAATGTGTGCTAAAATAGCTCCTTGGTATGTAGATGGAGTGATAGATAATTCAGGTGCTGCATTGCCTCCATTAAGATATATCATAGGAAGGGATTTAAATAAAGGTGATGCTGTTTTAAACGAAGATGAGTTAAATAGTAAAGTTCATTGTTATGTGGAAACTTATTGGACACGCAAAAACCCAAACTCACCTTATTATTTTGCTGATGAAAATTATTTAATAAGAGCTTTACTTAATAAAGATCATTTGATTTTACAAGCTCAAAAGAATAAAAATATTATTTATACAAGTTATCATAGTGCTAAAGATGATTTAACTCCAGCTGATCATAAAATTTCTATGATAGAAATTTTAAAAGCTTTAAACTATGAAGTAGATTTTCATCTAATAGATGAAAAAGATATAGATGGTAAATTTATTAAAAATTTAACTCATGGGTGTGGAATTCCTGATAAGGCATTATTTAATAAAGAATTACCTATTATGCTTGAAAAATTAAAAGATAAAACATTTAGTATGAAAAAAGATAGTATATCTTATCCTTGTAAAAATAAAGTTTTTACCTTTAAAGATGAAAATGATAAATTTGTTTTAGAGATTGTTTGATAAAATATATCTAAAACTAGCAAAGGTTTTTTAAATGTTAAAAAATGAAACTTATTTCATAGACTCTTGTGATGATGTAGAATTAAATATAAAAAGAGAAAGTAAATTAGAATTTAAATTAACTTATGATGATAGTAAAGAAATAGAGGCCATTGTTTGCGTTATAAACGGTATTGGCAGTGATATAAAAAGCATTTATTATATAAGTGATTATTGTGCTAGAAATTATAATGTAGCAGTTTTAAATGTAAATTATCATTGCATAGGAAATCGTCCTCAAACTGGAGCAACATATTATTTAGATGATATTGACAAGCTTATTTTAGACACTAGTTTAAAAGCTATAAGTATTATTCCACCTTTTAATATTAATCATATTGATACTTTTGAAAAAATTAATCATTGTTTAGAATATATAGATGATCAAATTTCTATTTTAAAATCAAAATGGATATTAGATGTTTCGTATATTTAAAATTAAGTATAACTCTTCAACCTACCAAAAATGAATATCAAAATTTTGGTATTATGCAAGCAATAGATATACTAAATGCTCTTTTATATATTAGAAAAAGTTCTCCTTTTAAAGCTATGGAGGGGGGGGGTATAAAGCATATTTTAATCGGATCCTCGCATGGAGGATATTTAGCACATTTATGTGCAAAAATAGCTCCTTGGCTTGTTGATGTTGTAATAGATAATTCTTCTCATGTTAGTCTTACTAATTTATGGAGGGTTATAGGTTTTGGAAAAGAAATTGATTATACTAAATATTATAATTTTTTAACACCAAATACCTTCAATCATATAAAG
>NZ_JAKMQP010000028.1:0-2034 GCF_025771615.1 Campylobacter sp. IFREMER_LSEM_CL292 | reverse complement strand
ATAAACCTATTGACCCAGTAGAACCACCAATTGATAATAAACCTGATGATTCTTTAGCATTTGAACAAAGTTCTACTTTTAATTCTATAGGTAATGAAACTTTAAATGAAGAAGAAGAAACTGAAGAAATAGATGAAACTTCTTTAGTGCAAAAAAGTAAAACTTGCATAGTCAGTGATAATTATAAAACCATGAATCCTTGTGTAGTTGGGGGATTATAATCTACAGCTTTGATACATAAAAATTAAACACTAAACACTAGGATTTATCCTAGTGTATATAATGAGTATATTAATGAATATACTCATGTTAAAAATATTTTAATTAATCAATATAAATATTGAAAAACAAAAACTTAAAATTAAAATACATCATTAAAAGGAAAAAATAAGTATGAAAAAACTTTTACTTAGCACTATAGTAATTAGCTCTTTAGTCTATGCTAATAATGGAAGTATTATCATAGCTAAAAATGATATAGAAAAGGTTATAGAACTATCCCCTGATAGAAATCTTCCTCAAAACAAAGCTATCAAAGAAAATCTAAAAACTAAAGATGATTATAAAAAAACTCAAGAAGCTAAAAAAGACTTTGAAGAAAAAAAGAAAGAATTAAAAGAAAAACTAAATCAAGAAGATAAAACTAATGAGGAAACTAACAATCAAACTAATAATAACACTACCAACCTAAATAACCAAACTAACACTAACACAAACAATGACAAAGCTAACACTAACTCTAGTATAAATAATCAAACAAACAATAATTTTAATTCAACTAATAATAGCTTTAATACCAATAATGCTTCAAACAATCATAGTTTTAATAACAACACTACCAAATTAAATAATCAAGTCAATACCAACAATAATACAAGTAATCCAAATAATCAAACAAACAATAGTTCTAATAATAACTCTATTAACTCAAGTAATCAAACTAATAACAACACTATTAATTTAAACAATCAAAGCAATAATAGTTCTAACAATACTACCACTACTAAAGAAGTAATAACCAAATACAAATTCATCATCACTAATGAAAACACTAGCTTTGAAAAGCTAGGTATTAAAGAAGAAGATTTACAAATACTCATTAGTGAGTTTAGTACTAGAAAATTTAGCTTGCAAGATTTACAAGATATATCTAATATTATTGCTTATTATTTCCAAGTTAATGGCTATCCTGCTGCAACAGCTTATGTACCCCAACAAGAATTTGAAGATAGTGTGCAAATAAACATAGCTTTGGGAACATTAGGTAAGTATATAATAAAGAATAAAACTACTATAAAAGATTATTTTATTGAAAGTAAGCTTAATGAAAGAATCAAAGGTAAAATCATCTCTACCAAATTAATAGAAGATAGTGTGTATAAAGTCAATGAAATGTATGGCATTCAAACCCTAGCAGGCTTACAAGCAGGAGAGAATGTAGGAGAAACTGATATAGTTATAGAAGTAGTTCCTGATACTAAGGCTAATGTATTATTATATGCTGATAATTATGGTATTAAAAGTGCAGGGGATATTAGAGCTGGTATTAGTATGGGATTTAATTCTATACTTAATATGGGAGATTATTATAATTTTTACTTACAATCAAGCAATGAAAAACAAATTAACTATGGAGCAAGTTATACTTTCTTTTTAGGAAATTTAAAAATTACTCCAAGCATATCTCAAGGCTCTTATTCTTTAGGTGGAGATTATCAAGAAGTTGGCTTTAGCGGTACTTCTAGAAATTTCGGTATAGACTTTTCTTATCCTGTATGGATTAATACTAATTCATCTTTATACTTTACTTCTAGTATTTATCATAAGATATTAAAAGATGAACCTTTTTCAAACATATTTGAAGATTATAGTATTAATAAACATTCTAATGTAGGTAGTATGGGTTTAGAAGGTTTATTTAGAGGCTTTGAAAATAATACCTTAAGTTATAGTGCTAAGATAAGTATAGGTAAGGTTAATGATGATGGTACTACTATGTTTGGAAGTACATCTAAAAGTGGAGGCAAAGGCTTT
>NZ_JAKMQP010000027.1:0-2668 GCF_025771615.1 Campylobacter sp. IFREMER_LSEM_CL292 | reverse complement strand
GGGGGGGGGGATACGATAATTTTCGTTTTAACTCAAATACTTTAAACCCTTTAAAAAACTATAAAAACTTTAATCTATTAAAACTTTCCCTACTCACTATACTTTCACTAAACTCTTTAGAAGCTGCCACCCAGGCAAATTATGATAAAGCTTCTAATACTTATGTAATTAAAAAACACCATTATAATAATAATGATGTTTATGATTATAATCTTGATACATATAAACTCTTAAGTGGTAAAAACTTCTATGGTCAAATGGCTAGCAATAAAAACCTTTCAAATATTACTTTAATCTATGATAATCCTAAAAACAAAGCTCATGAAAAAATGAATGATTTATATTTTAAACAAGACATACTCACTCCAAGTATTAAAGAAGATATTTTTGTAGTTAATGGTTTTCATAGTTCTAACTCAGCTAATACTACCCTAAATCAAATCAGCTATATACCTTTTTTAGTTTCAGCCTATACCTTTAATGCAAAAGCAAATAATAATACTCTAGTATTAAAAGCAGGGGAATTATCTTCAGTATATTATTTAAAACCTACCGATAAAGAAGTAATTAATCCTAAAGCTAGTGGCTTAGATAATAAATATAATTTTTTAATCACTCCAGCCATAGCAAGAAAAGGTGAAGCAAGCAATAATACTTTAAATTTCTTAAAAGATGCCTATGTAAATATGGGTGTTGAAAACACCTATACCTTACCTTTAAATGGTGCTCCTTATATCTTAGGTGCTTTTGGGGTTGATGCTAATACTAATAATAATACTGTGATATTAAATAAGGGAGTAAAGATAGACTTTCATACTACCCCTTATAAACAAAGCACTTTAGGGGATAATATTTTTGATGAGAGAATGACTCATGTAGTGGGAGCTTATACTTATAATGGCAATGCTAAAAATAATAAGGTTATTATAGATGGAGCTTCTTTATTAGTCCATGGTCCAAGTGGAGCTTATTCAACATCAGCTGCTACTCACTTAGGTGGAGCTTTTGTAGATGTAAATAACAATGAAAGCTATGAAGTAAGCAATAATAGTGTAATTATTAATGATTTAAAACTAGATTTAAGAGTGGATACTAAAAATACTCCATTAGCATACAATGCTATTTTAGTAGGAGCAGTTTATGGGGGTAAAATCATACAAGGTAATGCTTATAAAAACACCATAGATATAAAAGACTTACAAACCTTATTAGCATTAAATACTAATGTAGAAGTAAAAGCACTCTTAGACTTTTATGCAGGTATAACTAATAATGGCATAGCTAATGATAATAATATCAATATTACTCTTAAAAAGCCATTTGAAATCAATTCTAATTTTACAGGTAAAAATGAGTTTAATCTTTATGGTGGGGTAGCTACTAAAGGAGCTAGTAGAAATAGTATAAATATCAATGGAGACTTAACCAAAGGACTTACCACTGAAAATCATCAAGATAAAATTCAAATCACAGCAGCACAAACTCTAAGTTCTAAAGCAAATAATAATAGTATTGTTATTAAAAACTCAAATATAGCTATGCCTTTATACTTATATGGAGTTAGTAAGGTTAGTTTAGATAATAAAGATTATTATGCAAGTAGCGCTAATGCTAATAGTATAGTTTTAGATAATGTAAAATCAGGTAGAAACCTCACTGCTATTATAGAAGCTGATAATTTAGAAAAAAACACTATAAAATATAATATGGTGCAATCTTTATCTAATGCTTCTAATATAGATAAAGGTTCTAAAATCATTTTAAGAGCTAATGAAAATGCTAATGATAATACTTTAAATATTAAAGATTATTCAAGTGCAGCTAGTTCTAATGTATATATTATTAATGCAAAAAATGAAAGCGCTAATAATACTTTTATCTTTGATAATTTAGCCCTAGGTACAGCTTCTGATAAAAGAGAAGGGGAAATAATAATTAGTGCAGGTATAGCTAAGAATACTCATGATAATTATACTCATATAAATAATTTAAATATAGATGAGTATAAAAACAACTCTACTATCATCATAGCAGCTTCTGGTGTATATAGTGAAAATGATAAAAGCTATAATAATACTTTATACTTAAGCGGTAATACTAATATTTTTAACAATACCAATATAGATGTATTAGCAGGAAGCTTTTTACAAACTAAAAAAGACAATAACTTTGTATCAAAAGTTCTAACACATAAAAATGGTACTAATAATCATTTAATATTAAATACAAATATAAAAGCAAATACTATCAATAACTTTGATCATTATAGCTTTATCTTAAAAGATGATACTAAAGCTTATTTAAGTGCTAAAGAAGTGATTAATCTTTCTAAAGATAGTTCTATTAATGTATATACTAACAATAATGTAAAAAATAAAAGCTTTATTTTAATGCAAAGTGAAAAAGGCTTTGTAGATGCAAATAATAAACACTTAAATCAAAAAGACTTACAAAGCTTATTAGAAACTATTACTAAAAACAATCAAAGCTTACATAAAAACATCAAAGCAAAAGTTCAAAAAGCTAAATACACTCTAAGTGTAAGTAAAGATGCAAAAAGCATAGTAGTGAATTTAAATTAAAACAATGCACCAAAAGGATTAATTATGAAAACACATAAACTATCAAATCACATCATACTCTCAGGCATAACTGTATCAATGTTATT
>NZ_JAKMQP010000026.1:0-2942 GCF_025771615.1 Campylobacter sp. IFREMER_LSEM_CL292 | reverse complement strand
TATCAATTGGTGGTTCTATTGGGTCAATAGGTTTATTATCAATTGGTGGTTCTACTGGGTCAATAGGTTTATTATCAATTGGTGGTTCTATTGGGTCAATAGGTTTATTATCAATTGGTGGTTCTATTGGTGTAGGTGGTACTACAATTGGTGGTTCTATTGGTGTAGGTGGTACTACAATTGGTGGTTCTATTGGTGTAGGTGGGATTATAGGCTTAGGTGGATCTATTTCATTTAGATCTAAATTTGTATTTAGTATTACATTAGCAAAAGCACCTTTAATTTCAAAATGCCCTTGAGATTGTTTTAGAGCTTCTTCTTTCCATTTAATCAATTGCTCTTGATTTTTATTAATCTTATCTGCCAAATTCTTACTAGCATTAATCAACATATTCATATCTTTTTTCAAATCATCAAGATATTCATCATTTTTATTTGCCAAACCCTGGTTAATTAAATCCACATAATCATTATATTCTGCAATTTTATCATTAAGTTGTCCTTGATAAATAATCAATCTTTCGATAAAATTTTCTGTTTCTTGGATTAAAGGTTTTAAAGATCCACTAATAAATTTATTAAGAGAGATTTTACTTTCATCAATTAGTTTTAAAATATCTTGATATTTATTATATATATTTTTATATTCCACATCAATATTCTCTAATATCTCGCTTATTTTTTCTTGAGCATATAATGTTTTTAAAAAATCCAAACTTTGGCGTATGCTATCAGTTATTCCATAAATTATATCAGGGTTTTTTATATGAATTGAGTATTTACCATTAGATATAACATCAAGCATATCTTGCAAATCTTTAATACTAACCACATCATCTTTTTCCAATACAACATCCTCTGAAGGTTTTTCTATATCTATATTTATATCAGGTTTTTGTGCAAAGATTAAATTTCCATCTTCTTCGCGTAGTCCTTCTAATTTACCTAGTACTGCTTCTTTAAAATTTATATAACCATTTTCATCTGTATAGGTATAAATTTTCATTTTATCTGGTATTTCTTCTGCATTTGTCAATTCCCCTTCCTTATGATAAATATTAATATTATTTAAACCCGATGAGCTGTTTACAAATTTATATAAATAATTATTACTAATCAATTTTGAATCAGGCTGAAAATACATATAGATATTTGATAAAAGTCTGCTTTGGAAACTAAATAAAGTTCCAAAACCACTAGCAGCATGATTTCCTATAATATCCCCAAAAATATTTAAAGATATATTAGAATAATTTCCTTTAAGAATATACCCTGCAAATCCACCAGCATAACCTTTATAGTATTCTCCTATACCAGCATTACCATAAATATTTCCCACATTATTTAAAGATATATTAGAAAAATCCCCATAATTTATTTCACCTGCAAAACCTCCAGAATAGGTAGTAACTCCTTGGATTCCTATATTTTTTACATTATTTAGTGATATGTTTTGTATTTTTATAGTTGCATCTTTATATTGATTGTATTCATTGTTGATATATCCCACAAAACCACCAGCTCTATCTCCTTTGATATTTTCTATATTATTTAATGTTATATCATTAAATGTGCCATTAACTATATATCCGGTAAATCCACCAGCATATCTACTATTTTCTTTTCCTATATTTTTAATATTGTTTAATTCTATCTTTGAGAATACTGGATTTCTTGGATAAGATTGTTTATCTTTCCTGATAATACCCACAAATCCACCAACATGGTTAGCACTTATACCTTCTATTCTATTTAAAGATATATTACTAAATTCCGCATTGTTTATAATTTCCCCTGCAAATCCACCGGCATAAGCCGCAGAAGTTTTAATCCCTCCTAAATTATAATCTATTTTGATGTTTTTTATTCTTGCATCATGCCCTACTCGTCCAAATACACCAACATAATCTATTTTATCCTTTAAGATAGTTGTATCTATATTAATATTATTTAAAGCAAATCCTTGTCCATCAAAATTTTTAGCAAATACAATATCATATCCGATAATCATATTTGCACATCCATGTCCTGATATACAATAATTTGCATAGTTTTTATTTTCAAAATAAATATCATTTACCAATCTATAATCATTATTAAACCGAGCCACTGTTTTAGATTCGTTCCACATTTTCGAAAAATAAAACCAATCTAAATCAGATCCTATACCAATATATTTTTGAAAATCATCTGTAACCAATTTTTTATTGCCTAAATTTTCTATATTATTGTATTCTTGCGTTTTAAATTTATATATAGCATCTGTTATTTTAGAATCATAATAAGCAGATGTTGCTAACTCTCGTAATTCTCCTTTTTCATATGCACTAGCTACAATTCGATATGCCTTTATATTATCTAATAATATATCTATTTCATTACCAACCAAATTAACCATATTACCATTTGAATAAAGTGGTACGATACTACCTTCAACCTTAACTTTATTTCCTATAAGTAATATGTTATCGGAATTGATAGTCCCCATGTTTACTACATTACCCAATTTATTGGCTTTAAACACCGGTGAAAAAGCTGCACCTTTAGAAAAGAAATTTTTATAATCATTTTCATTTAAAGACGAAGTAGAAGCCACAAAGCGATTAGCATTGATAGTTCCTGTTTTAGTAATGATTACCCCATTAGGATTGATTAAAAAGACATTATTACCTTTTGCATTTAATACACCTTCTATGGTAGATTTACTTGTTCCATGAGCAATGTTTAGGTAGTTTTTATTAGAGCCATTAAAATTTACTTGTGCATCTTTACCTATACTAAAACCACCACCCCATTGGATAACAGAGTTTTTTCCATGTCCATTAATATTTAAGGTATTGTCATTTGGTTTGTTTATACTCCCACTAGTCCCATGAGTAAATTTACCCCCACTAGGTAAGTGATTTGGATTAAGTGGTTTATCTGCTGCCACCATAGGTGAT
>NZ_JAKMQP010000025.1:0-3485 GCF_025771615.1 Campylobacter sp. IFREMER_LSEM_CL292 | reverse complement strand
TATAGGCCTTTATACGATAAAGTCAAAAGAAAACACATCAGCCAAATGACTTATTTTGATTATAAAAATGAGATTATCATCACACCTAAAGAATGGCTAGAGAAAGCTAGAGAAAAAAAACTTTTTTATTTTTGGTTTGCTTGGCAAGGTATGATTAATTTTAATTTTTTAAAAAATATAAATTTAAAATTTATTAATGGAATTTTTGCGGAAGATTGTCATTTTGGAGTGTTATTATTTGCATTAAGTAAAAATATTTATATATTTCCAAAGCAAATATATGTTTATCGCTTAAGAGAGTTAAGCTCTATGAATTTTACTAATAAAAAATGGGTAATACATCCTAATTCGCATCTTAAAAAAATAGATGTTTTTGAGAATTCAAATACGACTAGGCTGTATTATGAAAGTGCAAGCTGGATGCAAATCGCATTAGATTTTATTAAATTAATTAATTCTAATCATTATTTAAGTGAAGATATAAAAACACATTTTTTACCAGTGGTTTGTAATAAGGCTTTGACTTTAAAAAAGCTTGATAAAGATCCACTATGTTTAAAAAAATATACTAAAAATTTAAAAATATATATACAAAATCAACCCTTAGGGGCAGTTGATAGAGTGAAAGAATATCTTTCATATAAACTTGCAAAAGAACTCTCTAGAAAAAAAGGCATATTAAAATTAACTCTACCTTTTAGTGTTATTAGAGTATCTTTACAACATCAAAAAGACGCCATAGAATACAAAAAAAGTATTAAAAGAGATGTTTTAAATAAAAGATTGCCATTAGAATTTTACAGAGATTATCAGCAGGCTTTGAGCTTAAAAAACCAAAAATTAATTCAATCGTTGCACGGTATTGGACTAAAGATTATGTTTTTTAAAGGTTAAATTATGATTTTAAATTCTAAAAAATTAAGAAAGCTTAGAACTAATCCGAAACTATTCTTTAAAGATGCTATAGAAAAAAAAGTTTTCCAATTAAGCAATGTATATAAAAAATACCTTCCTAAAAAACACAAAGGCTTTACTCAATACACAATAATCTCAGCTGTATATAATGTAGAAAAATATTTAGATGATTATTTTAATTCTTTCATTAATCAAAGACTTGATTTTAAAAAAAATATTTTTATGATATTAGTAGATGATGGTTCTACTGATAATTCTGCAAATATTATTAAAAAATATCAAAAAAAATATCCAAAAAACATCGTTTATCTTTATAAGGAAAATGGTGGACAAGCTAGTGCTAGAAATTTAGGCTTAAAGTATATACAAGAAAATAATTATAAAACCCCTTGGGTTGCTTTTACTGATCCAGATGATTTTTTAGATAGAAATTATTTTTATGAAGTAGATAAATTTTTATCAATTCACCAAGATGATGATATTTGTATGGTAGGATGTAATATAATATTTTATTATGAAAAGCAAAAATTATATAAAGATAATCATCCATTAAATTTTAAATTTAAAAATGGTATACAAATTAAAGAAAATCATAATCTTGATAATTTCATACAACTGTCTGCTGCAAGCTGCTTTATGAATATCACATTTTTAAATAATTTAATATTTGATGAGAAATTAAAACCAAATTTTGAAGATGCTAAATTTATAAACGAGTATTTGCTAGAAAATATTGATTTAAAAAGTGCTTTTTTACCAAAAGCAAAATATTTTTATAGAAAAAGAGAAGATGGTAGCTCAACTTTGGATTTAAAATTAAAATCAAAAGATTATTATTTAAATGTGACTAGAAATGGGTATTTAAAGATTTTAAGTGATTGTGTAAAAAATAAGAAAAATATACCTTTGTTTATTCAAAATTTAGTTTTGTATGATATATGTTGGCAAGTTAAACTCATTATTGATTCATCTGAGAAAATTTCTATTCTGAAAAATAATGAAAAACGAGAATATTTGAAACTATTAAAACAAATTTTTGCATATATAGATAATGATATCATAATTAATTTTAGTTTGGCTGATTGCTCGGTTTTTTGCAAAGTAGGAATTTTAAATTGTTTTAAAAATGAAAAACTACCTTTTCAGATAGTTTATATAGAAGATTATGATCCTTACAAAGAGCAAATTTTAATTACTTATTATATTGGAGATGATGAAGACATAGAAAGAATTCTTGTAGATGAAGAAGAAGTATATGTAGATTATAAAAAGATAGTTAAATATGATTTTTTAGATAGAGTGTTTTGTTACCAAAAAAGATTATGGGTCCATATGCCAAAAAATGCCAAAGATAAATTAGAGATATGGATTAATGACAAGCAAAGCATGATTGGCAAGTATGGTAAATATTCCTTAGATATTAAAAGTATCAGAAAAGAATTTCAAAAAAGACTACCAAAGAGTAATATTTGGCTTTTAATGGATAGAGATTATGAAGCAGATGATAATGCAGAGCATTTATATAGATATATCATGCAAAATCATCCAGAACAAGAAATAATCTTTGCGTTAAGAAAAGAAAGTTCAGATTGGGAAAGATTAGAAAAAGAAGGGTTTGCTCTGGTAGATTTTGGGAGTTTTAATTTTGAAAGGATTATAAAAAAATCTTCAAAAGTTATTAGTTCTCATGCTGATGAGTATTTAATGAGATATATTACATCTAGACAGCAGTTTATTTTCTTACAACATGGTGTCACGCAAAATGATGTTTCAAAATGGTTAAATAATAGAAAAATAAATTTATTTTTTGTTTCAACGCAAATGGAATTTAATTCCATTATAAAGAATTATACTCATTACAAGTTTGGACAAAAAGAGGTTGTTTTAGCTGGATTTGCAAGACATGATGAATTGCTTAAAAATAAAAATACTAATACTAATATTAAACAAATTCTTATTATGCCAACCTGGAGACAGTATCTAAGTGGCTTGATGATAGAGAATTCAGGGGTAAGAGAATTAAAAGAAAATTTTAAACAAAGCGAATATTTTCAAAAATGGAATTCTTTGTTGAATAGTGATAATTTAAAAAAACTATGTGAACTATATTCTTATACCATAGTTTTTAATCCACATCCTAATATTATGCCATATTTAAAAGAGTTTAATATTCCACTCTATATCAAAATAGCCAATCAAAATGAAAGCTTACAGATATTATTTTGCAATTCTTCTTTGATGATTACAGATTATTCTAGCACGGCTTTTGAGATGGCGTATCTAGAAAAACCAGTAATTTATTATCAATTTGATAAAGAGGACTTTTTTACTTCCCACACATTGCAAAAAGGGTATTTTGATTATAAAAAAGATGGTTTTGGGCCAGTTGTTGAGAATCAAGAAAATTTATTAAAAGAATTAGAAAACTTATTGCGAAACAATTGTAAACCTTTTGGTGTTTATAAAGATAATATAGATTCAACTTTTACTTTTAGAGATGGTAGATGTTGCGAGAGAATATATAAGACCTTGTAGATAATCATAAGGTGTTATTAAGGAAGAGATAAAGC
>NZ_JAKMQP010000024.1:0-3638 GCF_025771615.1 Campylobacter sp. IFREMER_LSEM_CL292 | reverse complement strand
GACAAGTAAATCTACCATAGCTGGTATATTAGAAGCTGGAAATAATAATGTCTTTTTAATCAATCCTAATGGGGTAATCATTACTAAAACAGGAACTATCAATGCTAATCGCTTTGTGGCTTCGACTTCGTCTTTAAAACCAGAAGACTTTGATAAATTTAAAGCACAAGGCGCTTCTTTCTCTCCGGTGTTTAAGCCAAATGGTGGTAATGTAGTAAACATGGGGACTATTAATGCTAAAAACATTACTTTGCAAGGTAATAAAGTAATGTTAAGTGCTGATACTAGTTGGGATGATAAAAATAATAAAATAAAACTCAATCAAATCACAGCAGATAATATAGATTTAAAAGGTAATGAAGTTTATGTTGATATTTCTACTATAAATTCTAACAGCCTAACTACAGAAGCAAAAAATAAAGGAATTGCTTATTTAAGTGCTACGGGCTATTACTATAATCCTAATTCTTTTAAAGTGTTTGATAAATATACAAACACAAACGACGACAACTTTAAAGTATATAAATATGTAGGCATAGGCTCTGACTTAGATTGGTGGCACTTTGCTAAAGGATGGAATGAAAATGAAGATTTTAGAAACACAGCTAGTGGGTATAGACTGACTAACAATATAGATTTTAAAGCAAGTAATGGTCAAAACTATGCTAATTATTGGGTAGATTTAAATGGTGATGGTAAAAAAGATGCTAATGAATTTACTAATATGATAGTAGGATATAAATATGATAGTGTTTTTACTAAAACATTTGATGGGCAAGGGTATACGCTTAAGAATATTAATATAGATACGACAGGATTTTTTTATCCTGGGAAGTATAATCTTAGTGAATATGTAGGTATATTTGGTAAAGCAGATGGAGCTAAATTTAAAAATATTAATGTAGATTATATGGGTGGAAGTGTTAAGGCATATGGATATGGTGGCGATGAAGAATATATTTATATACAAAAATACACAGGTGGTTTTGCTGGGAGTATTGAAAATTCAGAGATAGATAGTATTAATCTTAAAAATCTTACTTATATTTCTACCAGTAGCGATAAAAGTAAAATAGGATCTATATATTTAGGTGGATTTGTAGGCGAAATTAAAAAAACAAATACATCCAATGTTGTTTTAAAGGATATAGGTACTATTGAGGCTGTAGGAAATGCAGTTTCAGTTACTGGCATGTTTACAGGTGGGTTTGCTGGTCGTATATCTGGCGGTAGAGAATTTATGTATATAAAAGATATTGCATTAGAAAATATAGATAGTATTATTGCTATAAATACTGCTGGTGGTAGCCAAGACTTATCTGCAGGCGGCTTTGCTGGTGCAATAGACAGTATGGCTAAAGATGGTTATATTTCGCATGTAAAATTAAATAATATAAATAATATTAAATCTGGTTCTGAGGATAAAATAGATGGTAATATTAATGCGGGTGGATTTGTAGGAAAAGTTGAAGTAAGCGAAAATTTTAATATTAAAGACATTGTTGTAAAAAATATTAATCATATATATACTGGAAAAAGTAGCTTATCTGAGAGTAATTCTGGTGGATTTGCTGGGAGTGCCTTTTTAAATGGTCGGAAAAATATGTTTTTTAGAAACATTTTTATAGAAAACATAGGCAATATTACTTCAAATAGTAACTCAGGTGGATTTATAGGGAGTGATTCTTATGGAGGAGCAAATTATGTTGATATAACTATAAAGGATATAGATAATATTCTAAGTACAAAAAACTCAGGCGGTTTTGTTGGTTTTAATAACGGTGGAAAATATTCTAAAATTTATATAAGTGATATTAAAAATATATCTTCTAAAAGTATTGATAAATTTGATAACTTGAGTAACAGCTTTAATTATGCAAGTGGATTTATCGGATTTAATAATTATGGAGAATTTTCAGATATTACAGTTAAAAACATAGGAAATATTTCAAGCATTTCTAATGGTTTTGCATATTCTGGAGGATTTGTAGGAGGATTTGATAGTGGAGAGTTTAAAAGAATTTTACTTGAAAATATTACTAATATAAATAGTATATCAAAATCTACTTCTTCTTACGCAGGAGGGTTTGCTGGAGGCTCTATAAATAATCCTTATGCTAGCTTTTATTTTACAAATATATATTTAAAAGATATTTTAAATATATCAAGTCATGGAGAAATGTCTATTTCCGGTGGTTTTGCTGGAGAAATTGTTAATACAGTAGAAGATAATTCTATTGTTTTTGATAGGATTAGTATTGATAATATCAATAACATTGAAGCTAAAGGAGGGTATTATGCTGTTTCAGGCGGTTTCTTAGGGGAGCTTGCATCTTTTTCCACGATAAAGGATATAAAATTAAGTAATATCGATAAGATTAAAGTTGAATCTTTAGGAACTGGCTCAGCATCTACTGGTGGGTTTGCTGGGAGAATCTCAAGAAGTTCGAAATTTGAAAATATTGTTTTAAATAATTTTGGAAATATCATAGGTAAAGACTTTGTAGGCGGTTTTGTTGGAGAAATATCTAGCAGTTCTTCATCGAATCCAAATGAATTTAATAATATTTCCTTAAATAATTTTGGAAATATCATAGGTAAAGACTTTGTAGGCGGTTTTGTTGGGTTTGATACTAGAGCAAAAATGAGTAATATTTCTTTAAATAATATTGATTATATCCAAGGAACTTATGCTGGAGGTTTTACAGGAAAGGGACTGGGTAATTATGGAAATATAGCATTAAACAACATTAAATATATCCAAGGAACTTATGCTGGAGGTTTTGCAGGATTTGGAACTGGAGGAAAAAATATCTATATATATTTTGATAAAGGAGCTATTATAGAAGGCTTAGAAAGTAGTGGTAAATTTTTTGGCCATTTAGATGAGTATTTTATTCCGAATACTGAAAACACTTATATTTATTACTATAAAGATGACTTAACTAATGCAACATCGGATCAAAAATATTGGGATAAAGAAATCCGACTCCGTCCTTATGATGATAATAGTCAAGGTTATATAGATTTTAAAACAGCAGCTTTAGCAGCTTTAAATGGCTTAAAGGAAATAGATTGTGGTGTTAGTAAGAAATGTTTAGTTTTTACAAAAGATTTTGAAGTCGAAAAACCATCTAATCCAAACTATCCAAGTAATGTTATAGTATCCAAACCATCACAAAATACAGATTATATCCCTAGCACAGAAGACATCATCAATGAAACAGCCACTTTAGATGAAAATGATCTTTATAAAGATATTATCATCAATGAAATCATATCCGATTTGAAAAATAAATATTACACCATTGATATAGCTGATTTGAAAGCTATTTTAGAAGCTTATAAAAATTTAGATAAAAATAGTGCCGAAGCTAGAACTAAGTTTATTATGGATTATTTCTTTGATAAAAATAATAAAGATAATCCATCAATAGAAATAGCTCAAAAAGAAATTTTTCAAAGCTTAGATTTTTTACTAGCTTATCAAGACAATGGCTTAGACAAAGCTAGTGATGATAAATTTGCAGATAATGAAGCTATACAGACTAAAGATAATATTTTAGCTGAAGTTTCAAATGCTCTTGAGAATAAAACAATTGCAAGTAATTTAGAAAATCTAAGTAATTTAAATGATA
>NZ_JAKMQP010000023.1:0-4613 GCF_025771615.1 Campylobacter sp. IFREMER_LSEM_CL292 | reverse complement strand
TACTAGTAAATCTATGATAGAAGGTTTATTAAATGCAAAAGGTAATAATGTCTTTTTAATCAATCCTAATGGGGTAATCATTACTAAAACAGGAACTATCAATGCTAATCGCTTTGTGGCTTCGACTTCGTCTTTAAATGAAAATGATTATAAAAATTTCTTTTCTAAAGGTGCAGCTTTTTCTCCGGTGTTTAAGCCAAATCCTAAGGGTGGAAATGTGATTAATATGGGAGGTGAAATCAATGCTGCTAGCGTTGTTTTACAAGGTAATAAAGTAGTGTCTAATGCATATGCTGACTATGATAAAAATTTAGGAGAACACTCAAAACAAATTTCAGCTAATGAGATAACCTTACAAGGCAATGAAGTTTATGTTGATGTAAGCTCTATTAATGGTAATAAACTTAGCAAATTAAATATCAAGGGAGGCAATGGTAATAATTTTGAAGGTTCTATGTATCTAAATGCTAGTGGATACTATTATAATCCTAGTTCTTTTAAAGTATTTAATAAATTTAACAATTCAAGCAGTAATTTTAAAGTATATAAATATGTAGGCATAGGCTCTGATGTAGACTGGTGGCATTTTGCTAAAGGGTGGAATGAAAATGCATTTAAAGATAGCGAATTTAGAAAAAATGCTAATGAGTATAGACTTACTAATGATATAGATTTTAAAGCAAGTAATGGTCAAAACTATGCTAATTATTGGGTAGACTTAAATGGTGATGGTAAAAGACAAGATAATGAATTTACTAATATGATGATTGGGTATCATGTTAGATTAGTTGAAGATTCTGAAGATTATAATTCATATTTAGAATTTAATAGTTTTAAAAATAAAATTTTTGATGGGCAAGGTTTTGCTTTAAAAAATATTAATATGGATTTAGATAATGTAGATACAGGGTCTTTTATATTATATAAAAGACTTGGTTTGTTTGGAACTATAGAGGATAGTAGCTTTAAAAATATTCATATAGATTATGAAAATGGAGGCATAAAGTACCATAATGATTTTTATGATGTAAGTATAGGTGGACTAGTTGGCGTAGTTAAAAATTCAAATTTTGATAATATTAGAATAAGTAATTTAAATTCCATAGATATACGTTATGTGAGTGATTATTATTGGATGGCAAATTATTTGAGAGTAGGTGGGTTGGCTGGGGTTATAGAAGGAGATAAAAAACAAACCTTTAGTAATATTAAATTTGATAATATTTTTGGTGATGTTTTTATAAAACATGGAGCCGACTATACAGATGTTGGTATTTATTCGAAAACATATCTAGGTGGATTAGCTGGATATATAAAAAGTAAAGATGCTTCTTTTTCAAATATAATGATTGGTTATGATAAAAATCACAATATTAATACTGAATCCGTTCTTTCTCATATATACAGAGGAGGTTTTGCTGGGTATATAGGTGGAGGATTGTATAAAAATATAGGAATAAATTTCTATGGTGATAGCAATAATAATGGTTTTGCTGGTATTATTGCAGATGGAGATATTAGTTTAGTGCAAATTAACAACAAAAAAGGTCGCCTTGATAATATTTTTTCTAGTTATATTGATGGCGGAAGCATTCACGATCTTAAACTAGAAAATTTAAAAGCAAGATATAGTACTTTTGGTACAAGAACTAATATGTTTACTGATTCTGAGATATTCTTTAATAATATAATTCTTGATGAAATTGAATTTAAAAGCAATGGCTCCAAAAGCGGTTTTGGTAATTTTGGCGAAAATTCAACAGCTGACAATGTAAAATTAAGCAATATAAAGTTTATAGGAGATGGTGGTAGTGGTTACAACTCTGCTAGTGGATTTGGTAGTATTGGAAAATCAAACAATATAATAATGAATCAAATTAGTTTTATAAATAATGATTCTGCTAGTGGATTTGGAGCAGGTGGGGGAAATAATGTATTAATGAAAAATTTCAATTTTGTGAATAATAAAGAAGCTGCTTATTTTTGCACAGATTGTTTTTATGGTGCAAATAAGATATCCTTTTCTGATTTTAAATTTAATAATAAAAATAAAGATTATAAAATTTATGGATTTGCTAGAACAATAAATTATGGTAAATATGAAAATATAAATTTAAATTTAGCATATCATGATATAAATGGAGGTAAATATGCGGGTGGTTTTGCCGGGTATATTGATAATGGAACATTTAATAATATTAACCTAACTGTAAATGGAGATATAATTAGCACTGAAAATAACAGTGAATATGTAAGAGGATCCTATACGGGTGGTTTTGCCGGGTATATTGATAATGGAACATTTAATAATATTAACCTAACTGTAAATGGAGATATAATTAGCACTGAAAATAACAGTGAATATACAAGAGGATCCTATGCAGGTGGTTTTGCTGGAGCTGCTGGTCCAAGATTTGATCATTATGGTGATGAAACATTATTATTTAAAAATATAAATCTCAATATTAATGGAGATATATCTAGCACCTCACTTAAAAATGATTCTTATGCAGGCGGTTTCGTAGGTGAAAGTGGCTTGAGTCACCGTTATGAAAAAATATCAATAAAAGTAAATAGTAATTCAAAAATATCTAGCATAACAAAAGATCCGATAGATTATAGTCAAAGTTCTTCTTATGTAGGTGGTTTTGCTGGATTAATAGGCGGGTCGAATGAATTGAAAGATATAAGTCTTAATATTAATGGAGATATATCTAGCACCTCACTTAAAAATGATTCTTATGCAGGCGGTTTCGTAGGAAATATGTGGGGAAAAAGTAATTTTGATACAATCAATCTTGCATTTAATGGGAGTATATCTAGCACTGCAACCAATGGAGATGCTTATGCGGGTGGTTTTGTAGGACGTGATGAAAATTATCAATCTGTGTATGAAAATATTGTTGTTAAAGGTGATAAATTAGAAATAACAAGCATTGCAGATAAAAATTCTTATGCAGGTGGTTTTGCTGGAACAAGCACATCTAATTTTAACAATATAGTTATTGATGTAAAATCAGATATATCTAGCACTGCAACCAATGGAGATGCTTATGCAGGTGGTTTTGTAGGTGGTCAAAAATATGGTGGTGGTGGTATTTATGATAAGATTAAGGTAAACAATATCTCATCTATTGAAAGTGTAACTCACTCAAAATCCAATGGAGATGCTTATGCAGGTGGTTTTGCAGGTCAAGGCGTCGGAAACTTTAGTAATATAAGTTTAGATAATATTGGTATTATCTCTTCTTCTTTGATCAATGTATCTAGAAATGGCGGTAATTCTTATGTTGGTGGTTTTGCAGGAAAAATATGGGATAATAAAAAGGTGTCAAATATAAGTTTAAAAAAATTAGGTGATATCTCTAGCTGTATAAAAGGCAATGAAGCAAATATTGCTTATGTTGGAGGGTTTGCAGGTAATGCTTGGTTTAATACAATAAATAATATAAGTATTGATGGTATCGAAAGCATTACTAATACGATAGACAATAAAAATAACCCTATTTCTTATATAGGGGGATTTATTGGATATGCAAATCAGTTAAATTTAAATAATATCAGCATAAAAAAAATTGGCAAGATTGAAAATATAAATAAAAAAATAAGTTCTAAGGATAATATTATTGTAGTTGGTGAAAATTATACTTCAGGTTTTATAGGGAGTATTTCTGATCACTTAGGTGGTTCAAAAGGTTATTTAAAAGCTAATAATGTATTTATTTTTCTAGATGAGAATTTTAAAATACAATCTGACTATGATGATAAAATAAATAGCTTAGAAAGTCTATGGAAAGGTAAATTTATTGTTGGAGGTATTGATAAAATTAAAGAATTGGGTAATATTCACGTTTATCATTCAGTTGCGCTTGACGGCAAATTTGCTGATGAATACATATGGAATATAGTAAATGGCAATAATGTAGTAGATAAGGGAAAAGTGAATATACATGCTTACATGGATAAAAATTTAGCTCTTGGAGAGTTTAATAACTTAGATAAGCTGGTATTAAGACCCATATTGCCTATTATAACCCCTCCATCTAATGTTACAATACCTCAAATTCCAGAAGTTAATATTCCTGATTTTGAAGTAGATAATCCTAATATTGCTATATCTGATTTGCCACAAAAACCTATTACAAATATCCCTGATGTAGAAGATATTAAAAACGAAACAGCTATCTTAAGTGATGATGATATCTTAGACCCAAAACTTTTAGAAAAAATCATATCCGACTTAAAAGATAAATTCTATGCAGTAGATATAAATACACTAAATGATTTGTTAAAAGCTTATGCAAAGATTGATAAAGACAATCCTACCTCTAAAGCAGAATTTTTAGCTAATTATCTTTTAAGTAAAGATAAATATCCAAATGATGATAAAAGACTTGATATAGCTCATTCTATGATTCAAAGCTTAGATTTTTTACTAGCTTATCAAGACAATGGCTTAGACAAAGCTAGTGATGATAAATTTGCAGATAATGAAGCTATACAGACTAAAGATAATATTTTAGCTGAAGTTTCAAATGCTTCTAATCAAGCTAATATTAACAAAGATAAAGTAAATAACTTTATCCAAACTACTTTAAAAGACAAGGTAAATG
>NZ_JAKMQP010000022.1:0-6626 GCF_025771615.1 Campylobacter sp. IFREMER_LSEM_CL292 | reverse complement strand
AATATAAGAAATATAAGAAATATAAGAAATATAAGAAATATAAGAAATATAAGAAATATAATCTAAAAATTAAAACATATTTAGCAAACCACTAAAGAACAAAAATAATTTTAGCAAATTGATAAAAAAGTCAACAAACAATTAAAAATAAACCACCAATAAATTATTAGAATACTTCAACATAGATTAAAAACCAAATCTAAAAACTATACTAAAAATAAAAAAAACCTAATTTATCAGATTAATAAAAAACCAAAAACATAAGCGATAAAAACTAAAAAACAAAATTTATCAAACTCACTATAAACATTTTAAAGTTAAAACAACTAAATCCCCAAACCATAAAAAACCTAAAACTAAATCAAACACTAAAAATAAGAATTAAAAACTATCTACAGTTAACAACCAAGTTGGCTAAACCACTAAATAAAAATCACAAAAAATAAAACAATAAACCCAACCACCAAATAAGCCATTAAAACAATTCAATAACTAACAACACAAATCTAAACCATAAAAAAATAAAACAATAAACCCAAAAACCATAACATATAAGAATAAAAATCGATAACAAAATAAAAAAAACAAACCACTCTAAAAATTAAACCAATAAACAGCTAAATGCATATAAAACTAAATTTTATAAAATAAAAAAAAATAATAAATACCCTATCTAATCAACACAAATTAATTAAAAATTTTCACAATATAACTAAATAATATATAAAAATAAATTTTATAAATAACTAAAATAACTATAGGATTATATATAAAGTAAGAATAATAAGAATTAACAAGTCCGCAATGAGCTACTTTCCCCCTGCCAGTAAGGCGTAGTATCATCACCCACGATGTGCTTAGCTTCTTGGTTCGGGATGGAGCAAGGCGTCTCCACATCTGTATAATCACGGACATTGTTATTTAAATATTCTATTTAATATAGCATAATAAAAACAATCAATAAGATTTAAACATAAAAATCATTTTTATTTTAACTTTCATCTTATTCTTATATTTAGATGTTTTATTGAACTAAATACTTTATTGTTTTATTTTAGAATACTTAAAAAACAATGTTAAGAGCAAGTTCTAATATAAACTTTACTTGTAAGATTTTATAAACTTAAGAATGTAATTTTTATATAAATATTTCACATAAAAATACTCAAAGCTTTATTAAAAACCTTAACAAGGAAGTGATGCTTAAATAAGATAAGCCAAACGCTCTATTAGTACTGGTCAGCTAAAGGACTTTCATCCATTACACACCCAGCCTATCAAACTAGTAGTCTTCTAGAGAGCTTAGAGAAGATTCATCTTAGAGTTGGCTTCACGCTTAGATGCTTTCAGCGTTTATCCGTTCCAAACTTAGCTACGCTGCGATGCTCTTGGCAGAACAACAGCTACACCAGTGGTTTGTTCAACCCGGTCCTCTCGTACTAGGGTCAAATCTCTTCAATCTTCTTACGCCCACGGCAGATAGGGACCGAACTGTCTCACGACGTTCTGAACCCAGCTCGCGTACCGCTTTAAATGGCGAACAGCCATACCCTTGGGACCTGCTCCAGCCCCAGGATGCGATGAGCCGACATCGAGGTGCCAAACCTCCCCGTCGATGTGAGCTCTTGGGGGAGATCAGCCTGTTATCCCCGGGGTACCTTTTATCCTTTGAGCGATGGCCCTTCCACACAGAACCACCGGATCACTAAGACCGACTTTCGTCTCTGCTTGACTTGTATGTCTTGCAGTTAAGCTGGCTTATACCTTTATACTCTACGAACGATTTCCAACCGTTCTGAGCCAACCTTTGTAAGCCTCCGTTATTATTTGGGAGGCGACCGCCCCAGTCAAACTACCCACCAGACATTGTCCCACTTGAGGATAACTCAAGCTGGTTAGCTACCCAAATAAGAAAGAGTGGTATCTCAACAACGGCTCATATACAACTGGCGTCATATACTCAAAGCCTCCCACCTATCCTGCACATTCTTATCCAAATAGCAGTGTCAAGCTGTAGTAAAGGTCCACGGGGTCTTTCCGTCTTGCCGCGGGTAGGAGGAATTTTCACCTCCACTACAATTTCACTGGATCCCTCTTTGAGACAGCTCCCATCTCGTTACGCCATTCATGCAGGTCGGTATTTAACCGACAAGGAATTTCGCTACCTTAGGACCGTTATAGTTACGGCCGCCGTTTACTCGGGCTTCGATCAAGAGCTTCGCTAATGCTAACCCCATCAATTAACCTTCGAGCACCGGGCAGGCGTCACACCCTATACATCCTCTTACGAGTTAGCAGAGTGCTGTGTTTTTGGTAAACAGTCGGGAGGGACTCTTTGTTGTAAGTTTCTTCGCTTTCGGAGTAAATCCTAATACGAAGCGAACCACACCTTATACCGAAGATACGGTGCTATTTTGCAGAGTTCCTTAAAGAGAGTTCTTCCACGCGCCTTAGAATACTCATCCCACCCACCTGTGTCGGTTTACGGTACGGGCAACATTAGCTAAACTTAGAAACTTTTCTTGGCTCGACGGCATCAGCAATTCTCCTCGCTGTCCGAAGACTTTGAAGAGCCTTTCAGTTCTCGGAGTATTGTTATACGGATTTGCCTATATAACCTCCTACGACCTTAGACTAGCACTTCCATCCGCTAGCTTGCTTAGCCCTAAGCGTCCTTCCATCGCACACTAATGTTGGTATTGGAATATTAACCAATTTGCCATCGTCTACCCCTTTCGGACTCGACTTAGGACCCGACTAACCCTACGATGACGAGCATCGCGTAGGAAACCTTGGGTTTACGGCGTTAATGATTCTCACATTAATTATCGCTACTCATGCCTGCATGCTCACTTCTATTCGCTCCAGCACTCCTTACCGGTATACCTTCGGCGCAAATAGAACGCTCTCCTACCACTTGATAAAATCAAGTCTACAGCTTCGGTACTTACTTTAGCCCCGTTATATTTTCCGCGCAAAATCACTAGACCAGTGAGCTATTACGCTTTCTTTAAAGGATGGCTGCTTCTAAGCCAACCTCCTGGTTGTTTAAGTAACTTCACATCGTTTTCCACTTAAGTAAGATTTAGGGACCTTAGCTGGTAGTCTGGGTTGTTTCCCTCTTGACGACGGATTTTATCACTCGCCGCCTGACTGCTGTGATTACATATAAGGTATTCGGAGTTTGATAGGGTTTGGTACATTGGTGTATGCCCTAGCCCATTCAGTGCTCTACCCCCTTATACTACGACACAACGCTATACCTAAATATATTTCGGAGAGAACCAGCTATCACGAAGTTTGATTGGCCTTTCACCCCTATCCACAAGTCATCCGGGGGCTTTTCAACGCCTATCGGTTCAGTCCTCCACTAGTTCTTACACTAGCTTCAACTTGCTCATGGATAGATCACTTCGTTTCGGGTCTGCAGCATCTGACTTAAGCGCCCTATTCAGACTCGCTTTCGCTACGGCTTCGCGTGTGCTTAACCTTGCCAGACACCACAACTCGCAGGCTCATTATGCAAAAGGCAGTCCATCACACTGTATTGCTACATAGTGCTCTGAATGATTGTAAGCAAATGGTTTCAGGTTCTATTTCACTCTGATCACCTCAGTTCTTTTCACCTTTCCCTCACGGTACTTGTGCACTATCGGTCTGGTAGTAGTATTTAGGGTTGGATCGTGGTCGACCCAGCTTCAGACAGGATTCCTCGTGTCCCGCCCTACTCAGGATACTGCTAGCTAAGGTTTAGTTTTCGTATACGGGACTATCACCCTCTATGGCTACACTTTCCAGAGTGTTCTACTAACCTTACCTATTGCACATTGCAGTCCTACAACCCCCAGTGCAAGCACTGGGTTTGCCCTCTTGCGCTTTCGCTCGCCGCTACTGACGCAATCTCTATTGATTTCTTTTCCTGTAGGTACTAAGATGTTTCAATTCCCTACGTTCGCTCCATTATGGTAGTATATATCTCTATATACTGGGTTGCCCCATTCGGAAATCTACGGATCAAAGCTTCTTGACAGCTCCCCGTAGCTTATCGCAGTCTAGTACGTCCTTCATCGCCTTTACCAGCCAAGGCATCCACCATTCGCTCTTAATAGCTTACCTTTTAATTCATTCTAAAACGCATCACTTCCTTGTTAAAGTTTTTATGATAAGACTTTACTATCTTAAGACGGAAAGCATTTAAACACTTAATAAAACTAAAAACATTAGTCTAACTAAGTTGTGAGTTTAAAACTTGTCTTTAACTAAAAGCTAAAGAAAAGATAGTTAGGTTTTATCCTTTAACAAGTCCTGTAAAATTGTTTTTATTAAAACTTGCTTGTGACTCTTAACAATGATAATTCAAATAACATTAAATAACTAATCTAATATATAAAATATTCTATTATTTATTTAGCTTAGGTCTTAAAACCTAAAGGAAGTATATATAAAGAGTTTAAATAATTTAAAAACATAAGTAATAAAGTATTTTACTTTAATTATTACTTTATTATTAGCTATATACTTGCTTTAAGTTTTAAAACTTTATTATATGATTGATAAACAAATCTTTTTTATGGTGGGCCTAACAAGACTTGAACTTGTGACCTCACCCTTATCAGGGGTGCACTCTAACCAGCTGAGCTATAGGCCCTTAATAAATGGTGGAGAATAGCGGGATCGAACCGCTGACCTCCTGCGTGCAAAGCAGGCGCTCTCCCAGCTGAGCTAATTCCCCAAAATTAGCTTTTCATCAATCTTTGAAATCTAAACAAGGATGATTGAGTCTATATATGAACTGATAGTTGTGAGACTTATCAGTTTGTACTCTAGAAAGGAGGTGATCCAACCGCAGGTTCTCCTACGGTTACCTTGTTACGACTTCACCCCAGTCGCTGATTCCACTGTGGACGGTAACTAGTTTAGTATTCCGGCTTCGAGTGAAATCAACTCCCATGGTGTGACGGGCGGTGAGTACAAGACCCGGGAACGTATTCACCGTAGCATGGCTGATCTACGATTACTAGCGATTCCGGCTTCATGCTCTCGAGTTGCAGAGAACAATCCGAACTGGGACATATTTTATAGATTTGCTCCACCTCGCGGTATTGCGTCTCATTGTATATGCCATTGTAGCACGTGTGTCGCCCTGGGCATAAGGGCCATGATGACTTGACGTCGTCCACACCTTCCTCCTCCTTACGAAGGCAGTCTATTTAGAGTGCTCGGCCAAACCGTTAGCAACTAAATACGTGGGTTGCGCTCGTTGCGGGACTTAACCCAACATCTCACGACACGAGCTGACGACAGCCGTGCAGCACCTGTCTCTAAGTTCTAGCAAGCTAGCACCCTCTTATCTCTAAGAGGTTCTTAGGATATCAAGCCCAGGTAAGGTTCTTCGCGTATCTTCGAATTAAACCACATGCTCCACCGCTTGTGCGGGTCCCCGTCTATTCCTTTGAGTTTTAATCTTGCGACCGTACTCCCCAGGCGGTACACTTAATGCGTTAGCTGCATTACTGAGATGACTAGCACCCCAACAACTAGTGTACATCGTTTAGGGCGTGGACTACCAGGGTATCTAATCCTGTTTGCTCCCCACGCTTTCGCGCCTTAGCGTCAGTTAAGTTCCAGCAGATCGCCTTCGCAATGGGTATTCTTGGTGATATCTACGGATTTTACCCCTACACCACCAATTCCATCTGCCTCTCCCTCACTCTAGACTACCAGTTTCCCAAGCAGTTCAACGGTTAAGCCGTTGGATTTCACAAGAGACTTGATAATCCGCCTACGCGCCCTTTACGCCCAGTGATTCCGAGTAACGCTTGCACCCTCCGTATTACCGCGGCTGCTGGCACGGAGTTAGCCGGTGCTTATTCCTTAGGTACCGTCAGAATTCTTCCCTAAGAAAAGGAGTTTACGCTCCGAAAAGTGTCATCCTCCACGCGGCGTTGCTGCGTCAGGGTTTCCCCCATTGCGCAATATTCCCTACTGCTGCCTCCCGTAGGAGTCTGGACCGTGTCTCAGTTCCAGTGTGACTGATCATCCTCTCAGACCAGTTAAGCGTCATAGCCTTGGTGAGCCATTACCTCACCAACTAGCTGATACTATATAGTCTCATCCTACACCGAAAAACTTTCCCTACTCAACTTATGTTAAGCAGGAGTATAGAGTATTAGCAGTCGTTTCCAACTGTTGTCCTCTTGTGTAGGGCAGATTAACTATACCTTACTCACCCGTGCGCCACTAATCCACTTCTAGCAAGCTAAAAGCTTCATCGTTCGACTTGCATGTATTAGGCACGCCGCCAGCGTTCACTCTGAGCCAGGATCAAACTCTCCATAAAAAATATAGATAGTTTAATCTTTTTCTCCAAAGAAAAAGTATTTTAAAGATTAATAAAATAATCTTTAATTATTAATTGATAGATTTACATTATTAAGGTAAATCTCTGGCTCAATCGATCACTTATTTAGATTTCAAAGATTGACTATAAGATTTGATTAACAATATTAATAATTTAAAGAACAAATATTAAAAATTAAGATAAAAATCTTAAGTTTTTTAAGCCCCTTTTATTTGAAAAGGAAATGAAATTATAGCAGTAAAAGCTTAAAGTTTTATTAAATTGG
>NZ_JAKMQP010000021.1:0-7975 GCF_025771615.1 Campylobacter sp. IFREMER_LSEM_CL292 | reverse complement strand
AATATTACTTGATGTTCAAAAATTAAACTAAAAGATGCAAGAAAGGAAAGAAATGAAAAATTTTTTTAACTCATTACAAGATAAAGAATTTATTTTTGCGCCACAATGCTATAAAACATGCAATGGCGGATGCTGTCATAATATTCATGCACAATATTTTAAATTTAATAAATCTAGTGCGGTGATATTACCTATGCTTGAAGTTGAATATCTTTCGCTAAAGCAAGCCGGTAATACATATTTAGAAAATGGAAAAGTCAATACCTTTACTTTAAAAAATGGAAAAAAAATCAATGCTTATTTTGCAAAATGTGATTTAAATGGACTTTGTAATCCTCATAGTCTTAGACCTTTGATATGCAAGCTTTATCCTTATTATCCTCAGGTTGATTATGATGGAAATTTTTTAGGGGTTAAACCTTGTGCGTTATTTGATATTTTTTATAAAGATGCCCAAAAGCATTATTGTACTATAACCCATAGAAAAAATGATGAGTTTTTAAAGGAATTTGAGCAAAGCACACAGGTATTAAGAAAGGAACCTATAATGATATTTGTGTTTAAGGTGCTTGAAGTAGTAGAAGAAACTCTTAAGCAGTATACTTATGATCATTATGGAAAAGTAATTTATCTTGAAGAATTAACACATGAAGAAAAATTTGATTTTTTTGCTTTTCAAGAGATTAATTCTATGACTATGCAAGCATATAGAAATGAAAAATTTATTGACAAAATTCAAGATATATATGATAATTTAGAGATGCGATATCAAGAGCATTTTACAAAGTATTTTAATGATTAGAGAAAAATTATGCTTAAAAATGAAACTTATTTTATAGACTCTTGTGATGATGTAGAATTAAATATAAAAAGAGAAAGTAAGTTAGAATATAGAATTACTTATGATGATAGTAAGCAAATGAAAGCTATCGTTTTTATCATAGGAGCGTATGGTTCTAATGTTGATTTATCAATCATTGATTTTGACAGGCAATTTATAGCTAAAAAATTTGTAGTGGCTGTAAGTGTTTTATATCATTGTTTTAGCTGTAGAATAAATGAAAAAGATAAAAGATATAGTGCACAATTTTCGTATGATGAATATAATGTAAATCAATTAAAAAATCCCTAGAAAAGATGAATTTTAATACGCATGGACTTAATACATGGAATATGGAAGAATATCTTGTTTCATTGGAATCTACCATTGATACTTATAAATTAAAAGGTGTTTTAGCTAATGATTATAAGTTTTTTATAACTTCTACTATGTTACCAGCTAATAATGAATATCAAAATTATGGTATTATGGCTGCTATTGATTGTATTAATAGCTTAAAAGATTTGTGTAAAAACTTTCCTGATTTTAGAAGATTACCAAAAATTTATGGAGGAGGGTCTTATGGAGGTTATCTATCTTTATTGATATCTAAAATAGCTCCTTGGCGCATGTTGATGGAGTTATAGATAATTCTGGTGAAGCAATATTGCTTTTGGGTTATATTATAGGAAAAGATTTAGATCATCCTGATGCGCTTTATTATTCCAGAAATTTTCAGGTTGGAATTTTTTTAAAAACTTATTGGAATGCCAATAAAGAATCGCCATATTGTTTTAAAGATGAGAATTATGAAATAAGAACTTTATTAAATCAAACTCATTTAATTTTACAAGCTCAAAAAAATAAAAATATACTTTATGCAAGTTATCATAGTTCTGCTGACCCATTGACTTCTTGCGAATTTAAAACTCAATATATGCAAGTTTTAAAAACATTGGGTTATGATGTTAATTTTCACTTGATAGATGAAAAAGATATTGATGGTAAGTTTATAAAAAAACTCACACATGGAGGTGGAATAACAGTTAAAGCTTTATTTGGTAGGGAATTACCAAAAATGCTTGAAAAATTTAAGGATAAAAAATTCATCCTAAGAGAAGATAGTATAAGTTATCCTTGTAAGGATAAGGTTTTTACTTTTAAAGATAAAAGTAATAAATTTGTGCTTGAGATTATATAACTTCCTCAAGCATATTTTTAATCGTAGAAAAATCCTCAAAATTATCCGGAGTGATATATTTAGCATCTAAATTTTTTCCTATAAATTTTTCGATTTCAAGTATTAATTTCATCATATCAATACTATCAATAATATCATCATCCACTAAATTACGACTATTTTCATTTATATCACTTCTATTAATTGCATTAAACATATTTTGTATATTACTAAAATCAATTTTCATTTTTATCCTTTTTTTATTATGATATCTAAATTTTTATAAAAACAAAGTTATAAAAATTTTTAAAGGAAACAATTATATCAATTATATCAAAACTTATAAAATACTTCATCATTTTTATTTTTTTGATATCTTAGCCAATATCCAGCTAACATTGAAGAGAATAAAGTGGTAAGTATCAAAGTTGTAAAAAAGCTAGTATTGATAATTTGATAATAAAAAGCAACGCTAGCTAAAACAATACCAGGACCTCCTCTTGCATTCATGGTGATAGCAAAATTAACTCTTGATAAATTAGAAATTTTTAAAGTTAAAAGAGATAAATAACATCCTAAAAACTCAAAAACGCAAGCTAATAAGCAAAACATAACAAACATAATAAATGAAAATTCATGAATAACATTTAGCTGTATTCCAATTAGTGCAAAATATATCGGAATAAAACAAGAAAAAGAAAAATCAGATATACTAGTAATTTTTTCTTTTAACTCATGATTGTTTTGCAATATATTTTTGATTAAAAATCCCACTAAAAAGGAAGTATACATGGGATTAATATGAACAATATTTAACAACGCAATAGCTAAAAATAATAGCACAAAAGAAAGCGTAAAAAAGTCTATAGATTCAAAATGAAAATGAATTTTGCTAACAATATTTGCTAAAACTTTTACAAGGATAAAAAGAATAATAGTAATAAAAGCTGTCCATAAGTTATTTTCAATTGAAAAAGAATTGCTTGTTGAGGCATTAATAGCGACATTGAGTAAAATCCACAAAAATAAATCTTGTATGGTGGAGGTAGTTAAAACTATACTAGCAAATCTTGTTTTTATGATGCCTATATCAAAAAAAATCTTTGAGATAACAGGAATTGAAGTAACTGCTATGGCTATTAAAAAAACCAAACTAAAAGATAAATCATTTCCTTTTTCTCCAATAAAACTATCTTTGAAATAATCAATAAAAAAATAGCCTAAAGCAATAGGTATAAAGGTTGCTCCTAAAAATAAAGTAAAAATGATTTTAATGTTTTGTTTTTCAAAATTAATTTGTGTATTAAAACCTGCAATAAACATTAAAAATATAAGACCTAATTGATAAAAAGTATTTAAAATTTTTCCTTGCTCTTGAAAATTTAAAAATATATGTGTAACAAATTCAGGTGCTATAATATAAAGCCCGCTAGCTCCTAATATAAATCCTCCTGTAATCTCCCCAATAACCTTAGGTGCTTTTAAAAAGGTAAAAATTTTACCAAAAACAAAAGCTGATAAAAGTAAAACACCTAAAGATAAAAATATAGCAGTAAGATTATCAGGACTTAAAGATTCTATTTTCATTGTCCAACCCTTTATAAAGTTATTTTTTCAGAGTTAATCTCATTTTTCATTAAATTCAAGATTTTTATACATTCTTGCACATATTTCCCAACAGCTGTTTCTTCAGATAATTGAATTCCATAAACACCACTTTTTGATATATTATATAAATCATCGATTTCTGCTATAGTAGGTATAGGTTTTTCTTCCATATTTTTAAGAATTTGAGTTGCTAAAAATACTCTTACACCATTATGATTAGCCATTTGAATAATATAATTTTGAAATCTAGGAATTTTTTCGATACCAATTTCTGTAGATAAATCTCCTCTATCTATTAGTATAAAATCAATTTCTTGTAAAATTTCATATAGATTATTTACTGCTTCTAAGGTTTCTATTTTTGAGATGATCTTGGTGTCTGAATTTAATGATTGTTTTAACTCTTTTATATCTTGAGCCTTTCTTACAAAAGAAGCTCCAAGATAGTCAATCTTAAACTCATTACAGAATTTAATCAATTCCATATCTTTTTCAAATAAAAATGGAATATTTGTATGGAGATTTCTTATATGCATACCTTTATTGTTTAATAATAATCCATCGCTTTTGGAAGTAAATATTATTTCTTCATTACTAACAGACTTAACAATAAACAAAAACACACTATCATTAGCATATACTTGCATACCTGGTTGAATTAGTTTATAAAAATCTTTAAAGTTAAATTGTGTGGTTTTTAAGGTAAAATCTTGATCTTTGGAAACTTGTATAGGCTCATTAATATTAGCAGTTCTTATCTTATTGCCAGGAAGATCAATTAAAATTTTGGCAGATTTGCTTTGGTTTCTTATATTAAAAATAGTATTTTTTATATCTTCTAAATTACCATGAGCTCCATTTATTCTATAAATAAAATTATCTTGATGAATTTCATTAATTTTGAATTTATTACCTAAGCTTGGACCTACTGTTAATATATATTTTTGCATTTTAATCCTTTATAAAAATATTACTTACTCCAAGATTTATGAGTGTTTGAGCAACCTCTTTTCTCATAAATCTCTCATTTGGAATTTCTCCCGAAATTAAGGCTTTTCTAATTTTGGTACCACTGATAGAAATTTTATGAGTATCTTTGTGTGAACATACCTTCTCGCTAACTATCTCTTGACATTTAGTACAAAAATATGGCTCTTTTAAAAGTAATAGCTCTATGCCAAGCTCATTTGCAGAATTTAATTCCTTCGCAAGCTTGTGCGCTTCGTACACTCCATAATAATCACCCACGCCAGCATGATCTCTACCTATAATAAAATGAGTACATCCTGCATTTTTGCGAACTATTGCATGAAAAATAGCTTCTTTGGGACCAGCATAACGCATATTAGTTTCTAAACCTTGTATAAATACTCTATTTTTTGGATAAAACTCTTCAAACATTATTTTATATGCACTCATAACTGCTTCTTGGGTAAAATCACCTTCTTTTTTCCATCCGATTAAAGGATTAATAAACAAAGCATCGCAAAGTTCTAAAGCGATTTTTTGTAAATGCTCGTGAGCTTTATGTATAGCATTTCTTGTTTGAAAACCAGCAATGGTTTTTACTTCTTTATTTTTTTTACTAAAAATATCTTGCAATATATTTTTATATAAGCTATCTTGATAAAATTCTTCTTTAAGTTGTATTTTTCCTGCAATTTTAAAGGAAGATTTTGATTTTTCTTTTTTTATACCAGGATGATTTAGATCTTTGGTTTGATAAATTTCAAACAAATCTTTATCTTGCACCTGAAATTTATCTTCTATGTGTATATTTCCTATTAATTCGTTTTTATAATACAAATCTCTTGTACCACCTACAGTGTAAGAATTTAAATTTTCCACCTCTAAGGTTATAGGTAAAGTCCAAATTGAACCATTTGAAAGCTTCATGCTATAAACTACACTTTTAAAATCTTCATAGTTCATAAAACCTTCCAAGGGATCAAAAATTTTTGATGCAAGATATTTAAGATCTAAAAAATTTTCATGGTTAATGGTTATCATTGTTATTTTCTTTTAAGATTTTAATAATCATTTGAACTTTTTCTTTTATTTTATCTTGAGAAGAGTTGTCGATGGTCAAGTTAGCTTGAGGTTGGTCAAAACTAATGTCAATGCCAACTACATTTTGTGTTTCTTTATTTATTGCTTTAGTATAAAGACCTTTTTGATCTCGCTTTATTAATTCATCCATATTGCATTTAATATAAACTTCAATATAATTTTGAAAAATTTGCCTATTGTATTTATAAATTTCATTAAACATAGATATTGTGGTGATGATAACTATCATGCCTTGATCATTTAAAAATTTGGCAAATTTAGATCGCTTGATAGCCAAGTTAATACGACTTTGCTTATCATAATCATATGCTTCTAAAATATCTCTAAATTCATCACCATCAAGATAAATAATATTAGCATAATCTTGTTTGAGTGTATTATATAAAGCTTTTCCTATCGTGCTTTTACCACTCCCTGCAAGACCTGTTAAAGTGATAACTGGAAAAGTTGTATTCATTTTTGACTTCCTTAAATACTTTTTATTTGATTATCTTTAAAACCTTCCTATCAATCTTCCCATTTGCATTTAAAGTAAATTGTTCTATTTTAACAAATTTTTTAGGTATCATGTAAACAGGGAGTTTGTCTTTTAAAAAGTTTTTAAAATCTAACTCTTCCTTACTTTCATAAAAGCAAATAATTTCTTCTTTAAAAATACAAGCACAATTTCTTACATTCTCATGAGAATTGATAATACTTTCTATCTCTCCAAGTTCTATGCGATGACCCATATATTTGATTTGATGATCTATCCGTCCATAACATAAAAGTTCACCAAAATCATTATAAGCTACCACATCACCTGTTTTATAAAGCAAGTCTAGGTAATTATCGTGCAAAGGATTTTGCACAAAAGCTTGCTTTGTTTTTTCCTTATCGTTGTAATAGCCTAAAGAAAGACAAGTTCCTCTTACATAAAGCTCGCCTTTAATTCCCACTTGACTTGGAGTAATTAAATTTAAATTTTCATCAAAGACTAAAAGTTGGGTATTTTTACAAGCTTTTCCTATAGGTAAAAGCTCATCATCGCTAAATTGCCTATCAACTATGTAAAAAGAGCACACATCGGTAATTTCAGTAGGTCCGTAAAGATTAGCAAATAAAGCACTAGGAAGGTGCTTACGCCAAATGTTGAGTTGTTTATTTGGCATGATTTCACCACAAAAAAGAATTTTATTTAAATGCCTTAGTGTAAAGGCTTCAAGAGCATTAGTATTAGCAAAATAAATCAGTACTGAAGGTACCCAAAAAATTGTTGTTATTTTTTCTTGTTCTAGATACTTTAAAATTTTATTTGGAAAAGCAAAAAGATGATTAGGCAGTATATGAAGCGTAGCTCCCATTTTAACAGAGCTAAATATATCTAATATGCTATTATCAAAGTAAAATGGCGCTTGATTAGCAAGTATATCTTCATGGCTTAGCTTAAAAGTTTCACATACCCAAAAAGTATAATCAATCACACTTTTATGGCTTATGCTTACTCCTTTTGGAGTTCCTGTGCTTCCGCTTGTAAAAAAGACATAAAGTAAATTAGTATCTATGTGATCGTTTAAAGCTTTTTCTAAAGCATTTTCATTTATAACAAAGCTTTCAAAATCTTCTGTGAAAATGGTATCAAGACTAAAATCTAAATTTAATTTTTTAGAAGTAATTAAAAGCTTTGGTTTCAAAACTTCTATAACTTTTTCTACACGCTCTTTGGGACTTTTTTCATCTAAAAGTGTATAAAAATTTCCACTTTTTGCTACACCAAAAAAAGAAAGCAAACAATCAATCCCTTTAGGAAGTATGATTAATACAGGATCTTGTGTACTTTTAGTAGGAAGTTTAGAAAGAATTTTACTTGCTATTTTTTTACTTAAATCATCAAATTCTTTATAGTTTATACTTTTACCATTAAACTCAACAAAAGCATTTTTACTTCCAAATTTAGCAACACTTTCTTGTAAAAAATCATTGATATGAGTTGTCATGAGCTTCCTTGATTTTTTTAGTTATAATAGCATATAAATTATAATATCAAGAAAGAAAAATATGCTCATAAATCAAACTTATTTTATAGACTCTTGTGATGATGTAGAATTAAATATAAAAAGAGAAAGTAAATTAGAATATAGAATTACTTATGATGATAGTAAGCAAATGAAAGCTATTGTTTTTATCATAGGTGGATATGGAGCAAATGCAAATATACATTTTCTAGAAAGTTATAGAAATTTTATAGCTAAAAAATTTGATGTAGTAGCTGTAAATGTATTTTATCATTGTTTTTGCCAAAGAGTTTCTGATGTGGA
>NZ_JAKMQP010000020.1:0-8647 GCF_025771615.1 Campylobacter sp. IFREMER_LSEM_CL292 | reverse complement strand
GGCATTGAAATTAGCTAATGAGTTTTTGCATTATGAGGTGGAATATTTATTAAAAAAAAATATAGAGTTAGACAATATGGTTATAAAATTAAAAAAAGAAAATGATAAAATTCAGAATTTTATATCCTATAAGATTTCCCGTGCAATTTTAAGAAATTTAAAATTATACTCCTGGTATAAAATACCGTGTGAACTATTTTTAATATATAAAGAAAATAAAGAAAATAAAGAAAATAAAGAAAATAAAGAAAATAAAGAAAATAAAGAAAATAAAGAAAATAAAGAAAATAAAGAAAATAAAGAAAATAAAGAAAATAAAGAAAATAAAGAAAAGCTATTAAAGCATGGTTTTGTTTGTTGGTATTGCAATATTCTGATAGGGTTGAAAAAAGATAAGCAAGCAATACGATTTGCAGAAAATAATTTACCTCTATACTGTAAAAGATCTTTAGATATTTTATTGGCTAATGCTAAAATGAATGATGAGGAAAAGTGGCTTATTTATGTTAATAGATATCTAAAAAATTTTTGCAATTATCCTTTAAAGTTAAGAAAAATAGAAGACTGCAATGGATTGTTTTTTAGAATAGAGTGTCCAGTTGACTATAGTATTGATTGTGGGCCTTTGGTGAGTATAATTATGCCAGCATATAATGCAGAAAAAACAATAGGTTTTGCTATTGATTCTATTTTAAATCAAACTTATAAAAATATTGAATTAATCATTATAGATGATTGTAGTGTTGATTCTACTTTGGAAATTATAAAACAAAAGAAAAAGACGGATTCTAGGATAAAAATAATATGTAATGATCAAAATTTAGGGCCTTATGTTTCTAAAAATAAAGCATTAGACATTTCAAGTGGTGAATATATAACAGGACATGATGCAGATGATTGGGCGCATCCTCAAAGGATAGAAAAACAAGTAAATTTTATGTTGGAAAATAGAAAAATTAAAGCTTTGGTTGCAAAAAAAATAAGAATGGATATAGAAGGAAGAATTCATAATATTTACATTAGCAAAAATGGTAAAGATGATGGGGTTTTATCAATAGCTTATATATCTTGTATGATCGAGGCGGATTTTATGAAAAATGTGCTAGGTTATTGGGATAGTGTCCGTTTTGGCGGTGATTCTGAAATTATGAATAGAATTAAAAGGTATAACGAAAGCATATATCATGAGGAGGATATTTTTTCTATGATTTGTTTAGAAAGTGAAAATAGCTTAACAAATCATCCAGAATTTGGTGTTTCCAAAGTTTCGGGTATGTCGGCTATGAGAAAAGAATATCTTTTGTCTTTTAAAAAATGGCATATGCAATTACATGATAATTTTTATTTGGATTTTCCATTAAAAGAACGACCATTTTTTGCTCCATTGGAAATGCAAGTTGATGTTGTTTAGTTAAAAATGAAAGGAATTAGTTATGAAAGTTGAAATATCTTTTAATGATGTTTATGTTTTTTTTGATTTTTATTTAAATCAAAAAGAGGAGCAAAAATTACAGCATAAAGTTCATATGAACAATAGAAGTTGTTTTTTTAAATTACCAGTAAAAATAAATGAAAAAGACATTCATCCAGATTTACTGGCTATGGCAAGTCTTTTGTGTGTTTTCCCTTTTATATCAGATGAATTAGTTTTACCTTTTGGGGTGTCAAATGAATTTGCATGTATTGTAAAAAAGCAATTAAACATAGATATTCCTAAAAAAGATGCGAATCTTGCACCAAGAAAAATTGATAATGGAAGACCTGGTTTGGCTTATAGTGGGGGAGTAGACTCAACTGCTGCTTTATCGTTAATGCCGGAAAATACAGTGGTTATGTTTTTGGATAGAATCATGCCAAGTTTTAAAAAACATTTGTATGATAAAACAGCTCCACTGAGTGCTTTGAAGGATTTACAGGCTATTAGAGAAGAAGTATATTCTATTCCTACTAATTTAGAATATTTAAGAACCCCAGTAGGTTTTCCTGTGGACACATTTAACCCTGAAATCCCCTTAGCTGTTGGAATTCCTTTCTTGTTGTTAGCTGATATTTTTCAAATTGACAGTATTGGCACAGGCACTATTTTAGAAGTTGGCACAGGCACTGGTTTTGAAAAATTTCAAAATTTTGGTTTAACTCCTTTTGTGATTTCTTGGGCACCAATTTTTGAAATTATTGCTTGCGAGTTATTTTTTCCAACAATAGGATTATCGGAGGTTGCGACTACTAAAATCGATATTCAAAATCCTCATTCTTTATTTACAAGATCTTGTATGAGAGGTAATAGTTTACAGCCTTGCAATAAGTGTATAAAATGTTTTAGAAAAAATACACTAACAAAAGTTTTATTAAAACAGGATGTAAAACTAGAAGATATTGTTTTTAATATTAATAGTAGAGAAGTAATTTTAAATATATATCCTGATATTCATCGTGTACAAAATATTTATAGGTATATTGCAAACAAAGCAATTGCTAATCCGTTTTTTAATGAATTAAAAAAACGGATTAGCAATTCACAGGAAGATGTTTCTTGGATGGAACGCTGGTACTATAAAACAATTGTTTTTATTCCACAAAAATACAGAGAAGAATATTCTTCTAAATTATCTCGCTATATTGAACCAATGAATGAGAATGATATAGATTTTATTGAAAATTGGGAAAAAGATAAATATAAAAAGTCAGAGGAAACTATTAAAAAATGGCAAGAGTATTTAGATACACTAATAAAAGATGAAAAATTATTAGCTTACGCTCATTCTTTAAAACCCACTTTAAAACCCATAGAGTTTCAAAAAGAAAATCTATTCAAAAAAATGATAAAAATAATTGGATTAAAAAAATGAAAAATATTTTAGCTTTAAATAATGATGGTTTTGGATGTAGATTAGCCGCAATATTTAACGCTGTTGATGAGATTTTGTAAATGTGAAAATTATTATTTAATGATAGTTATAGTTTGCATAAGTATATTTTTATTTAAATTATGTAAAGATAGTTTTTATAAAATATATGTAATGTTATAAAATTTTTTATTAGGTGTTTTATATATGAAAATTATTTCTCATCGTGGATTTTGGATTGAAAATTCAGAAAAAAATACTTTAAAATCATTTGAACGAAGTTTTGAGAATAATTTTGGAGTTGAGACTGATTTACGAGATATGTTAGAGCAAATTGTTATATCACATGATATGTCAAATAGTAGTTGTTTGACTCTAGATGATTTTTTTGCTTTATGTAAAAGATTCTCTAATAATTTTCCTTTGGCATTAAATATAAAAGCCGATGGACTTCAAAGTATTTTAAAAGAGTTTTTAGAGAAATATGATGTTAACAACTATTTTGTATTTGATATGTCAGTTCCAGATGCTTTGCTTTATATAAAAGCAGGCTTTAATGTTTTTACAAGACAAAGTGAATATGAAGAACAACCTAGTTTTTATAATGAAGCATGCGGAGTGTGGATGGATGAATTTTATGAACATTGGATTAATGAGAAGATTATTCGAGAACATTTAGAAAATAATAAAAAAATATGTATTGTTTCCTCTGAATTACATAAAAGAGATTTTAAAAAAGAGTGGCAAGAATATAAAGAAATATCTAAAAAATTAGATAACGATGATAGTTTGATGCTTTGTACGGATTATCCTCTTCAAGCAAGGGAGTTTTTTAATGTGTAAAATTAAAGCGATACTTTTTGATATGGATGGGGTTTTAATTGAGGCTAAAGATTGGCATTATGATGCGCTAAATAAAGTGCTAAGACTTTTCGGAATGGAAATTTCTCGTATAGAACATCTTACAACCTTTGATGGTTTACCAACAAAAGATAAACTAAAAATGCTTTCTTTGGAAAAAGGTTTGCCTGTAGGTTTACATGGATTTATCAATGAGCTGAAGCAACAATATACCATGGATTTGGTTCATAGTTTATGCAAGCCAAGGTTTCACCATGAATATGCTCTTTCAAAACTTAAGGAGAGTGGTTACAAGATGGCTGTATGTTCTAATTCTATTAGAAATACTATAGAAATAATGATGCAAAAAGCTTCTCTTGATATATATTTAGATTTTTACATTTCCAATGAAGATGTTAGAAAAGGAAAACCTGATCCCGAGATGTATAATAAGGCTATAGAAAGAATGAATTTACGCCCAGAAGAATGTATGATTATAGAGGATAATGAAAATGGCATAAAAGCAGCTAGGGCTAGTGGAGCCAATGTAATGATAGTGGAAGAAATTACTGAGGTTAATTATGAAAATATAATAAGGCATATTAATAACTTCCAAAAGGAGAATAGATGATTGACATAGTTGTTCCTTTGGCGGGTAAAAGTTCTTTCTTTAGTGAAGATAAAGATGGTTTCCCAAAACCATTTATTGAAATTTGTGGTAAAACTATGTTGGAGCATTTTATAGAAAATTATGATAATATAAAAGAAAAACGCTTTATTTTTATTTTAAAACAAGATGATGTTCGAAAATATCATCTAGATGATGCTATTAATGTTTTAACTAATAATAAAAGCAAAATAGTAGTATTAAAAAATGAAACAGAAGGAATGCTTTGTTCATTTATGATGGCTATAGATGATATACAGAAAGACAATCCTGTTTTGGTGGTTAATATGGATCAAATTTTTAAATATGATTTAAGAGAGATTCTTTTTAAATTTGAGCAATGTGATGCCGGTGTATTAAGTTTTGAAAGTATTCATCCAAGATGGGCTTATGTAAAATGTAATGAAGATAACAATTTAGTCTTAGAATCTTTTGAAAAAAAACCTATAAGTAAAAATGCTATTGCTGGATTTTATTATTTTAAGAATTTAGACTTGCTATTTAATGCTGCTAAAAATGTTATAAAAAAAGATGTGAATTATATGGGAAAATATTATATAGCTTCAACTTTAAATGAGTTAATTTTAAAAAATAAAAAGGTGGTTAACATAACCATTGATTCAAATCGCTATTTCACTTTTTATAGTCATGCTAAAATTACTGAATATGAAAGGGTAAAAAATGCTAAAAGAGTTAACTAAACGATATATAAAAGTTTTTGATGAGAAAGATTTAAATGGTGTATCTTCGCTTTTCGATGATGATTTTGTATTAGAAGATCCTGTAGTTAAAAGAGTAGAGGGAAAAAATAAATCTTTAGAAGCTATAAAAAATATATTTAATAATTGCGATAAATTAAATTTTAGTGCTAAAAATATCTACATGGAAGGCAATATCACTATTATTGAATTTGTGTTAATTTTAGATGAACATAGATTGGAAGGTGTAGATATTATTAAGTGGGAAAATGAAAAAATGAAAGAATTAAGAGCTTATTTGGATATTCCTAAGGATTGAAAATGGAAATATTTGATTTACAAAGTATGATTCGCGGTTGGTTTATTGGAAATTTCAATCCAAGTGTTATAAAAACAGATTTGATTGAAGTTGGTATAAAACGTTATCAAAAAGATGATTGTGAAGATAAACATTATCATAAAATAGCCACCGAAATTACTGTAGTTATTGAAGGTAAAGTGCAAATGAGCGGTAAAATATATACAAAAAATGATATTATAGTTATACATCCAAAAGAATCTACAGATTTTAAAGCTTTGGAAGATACTATTACTGCAGTAGTAAAAATTCCAGGAGCTAATGATGATAAGTATATGGGAGAAATAAATGATTAATGTTGTCATACCTATGGCTGGTCTTGGTAGTCGTTTCACTAAAGCCGGATTTTCAAAACCAAAACCATTTATAGATGTTTTGGGTAAACCAATGATTGTTAGAGTACTTGAGAATTTAAGCATACCAAATGCTAATTACATTTTAATAGCTAGAAAAGAACATCTTGAAAGCGAGCAAGTATTAGTAGAATATATAAGATCAAATTTTAATGCATATTTTATAGGTATAGATAAATTAACAGAAGGTACAGCTTGTACAATTCTTTATGCTAAAAATAAGATTGATAGTGATGTACCATTACTTATAGCAAATTCTGATCAAATAGTTGATGTGGATATTAATGACTATATTCAAGATTGCATGAAGCGTGAATTAGATGGTTCTATTTTAACTTTTATAGATAATGAAAAAAATCCAAAGTGGTCTTTTGTTAAATTAGATTCGCATGATATTGTAGAATATGTAAAAGAAAAAGAAGCTATTTCTGATATAGCTACAGTTGGAATTTATTATTTTAGCAAAGGAAGCATGTTTGTAGATTCTGCGATAAATATGATCATAGAAAATGATCGTATAAATGGTGAATTTTATACTTGCCCTACATATAATTATGCTATAAAAAATAATGCAAGAATAGGTATATATAATATTGATTATAAACAAATGCATGGTATTGGAACTCCTGAAGACTTAAAAAAATATATAGAAAGGTTATTATGAAGAAAAAAGCTTTTATTTATGGATGTGCGCAATTGGGTATTCAAATTGCTTGGCATATAAGTGAAGATTATGATTTTTTAGGCTTTATAGACACAGATCCTAGAAAACATACTGCTAATGGAGGGGGATATATCAATATAGATGGTAAAAATTATACCGTATATCATCCCGATATTTTGAAAAATATGCAATTTGATAAGATATTTATAGGAAGTGAAGTTGATATATATATAAAACAAATCAAAAATATACTATTTAATTACGGCATAAAAGAAAATAGTATTGATATGAGTTTAACTTTTATACCTTATTATGCAAGATTAAATTTTATCAAATTACTATCACTAGAATTTGAAAATAAAAAAATCAAAGGATCTGTAGCTGAATTAGGTGTATTTAGAGGAGAAACAGCTAAAGAAATTAACAAATTTTTCAAGAATGATGTTTTTTATTTATTAGATACTTTTGAAGGCTTTGATATTAGAGATTGTAAAAATGAAAAAGAACAAGGTTTATCAAAAGCTAACATTGGTGATTTTAGCAACACATCATTAGATTATGTAAAATCAAAAATGTTGTATGTCGATAATTGTAGATTTGTAAAAGGATATTTTCCAGAAACTTCCAACCAAATTCCAAATAAAGAAGTTTTTAAATTTGTAAATATAGATGTGGACTTATATCAGCCAATATTAGCTGGTCTTGAATTTTTTTATCCACGAATGGTTGATGAAGGAGTTATACTTATACATGATTATTTTCATCCATATTATACTGGTTCAAAAAAAGCTGTTGATGAATTTTGTCTAAAATATAATTTAGAATTTTTCCCAATAGGCGATGCTTTTAGTGTGACATTGATTAAGAATAAGAAAAGTGCATGAGTCTTGATGTTAAGCGTTTTTTAGATAATTATATAAATGGGGAGAATTTATTTAAAGTTCTTCCTTATGAAACCACTGGAAAAAATACGGAAGTTGAGAAGCTTTATGGATATATAAAAAATATTGATCTTGATAGTATTGTTGAATTTTGGAAAGCCCAAGACAAAAGAAAATTTTTAGAGTTGCAACATCCATTGTATGATAATATTATCACAAGAGCAGTTTTTTCAAAATATGGACATATATTTTTTATAGATAAAAATAATCGTCACCCTTGGCTTTTATGGCAAAGGGTAAATGTTATTGATTGCATTTTAGTAGATAATAAAATTTATACATTTCCATTGTGTCCTCAACATTCTATTGATTTTGAAATATTCAATACAGTTGAAATTGATAAGTTGTTGTTTCAGGATATACCATTTTATTTTTGTTTAGGTAGTAGTAATGCTTATTGGCATTTCTTTTTTGAAGAAATAGCTAATTTATATGCTATTTTTCCGCAAAAAGGAATAGTTGAAGTATCAGATAAGTTGCTTTTTTCTCCAAAGAAAATTTTTAAAATAAATTCCAAGAATAACATTGCTGTTAATCCGAGAATAATTTCTTCATCCACATTAATTAATTATAAAAAAAATGATATTTTTTGCAACATGGGAAGAGAGATTTATAAAGAATGCTTAGCAAGTTGTGAATTAATTGAAGATCGTAGTCATTTTGAATTAGTCTTATGGTTTGGATTAACAACAAGAAATGATGGAAATAAGACTTGGTTAAATCAAGTAGATTGTATTGTAATGATAATAAGTTTTTTATCACATCATTTTAAAAACATAAAAGTATACCTAGATGGAGTCAGAAGCTATGAAGATAAAAAAAATTATAAATCTACATTCAATGCAAGTATAATTATTGATGTGATAAAAGCTCAATTAAGTCATATTAATAATATTATCATAGTTTCTTTGGATGGAACAACAATTAGAGAAGCTGTATGTTGTTGTAGTGAAGTAGACTTAGCAATAACAGAAGCTGGAAGTAGTTCAATGATCCCTAGTTTATGTTGCAATGTTCCATCTATATTATACGGCAATTATAATTATTTAAGACGTATTAGTAGGATGTATGCAAATAATAAATCAAAATGTATAGATAAAGAATTTGTAACATGTGTTGAAGATTTAAGTAAAAAAACACCAGGCAATTACAATTATTATATTTCAGAATTTGGGCTATATAATGTTGTATGTGATTATTTAAAAAACATCAAAAATATTGAAATTCAAAAATTTTCCGCTATGAATTTTTATGGGCATATAAATAATTATATCCAATTA
>NZ_JAKMQP010000002.1:0-153492 GCF_025771615.1 Campylobacter sp. IFREMER_LSEM_CL292 | reverse complement strand
AGTGTTAAGATGATAGCTTATAATCAAATTATCTGAAAAATCATACCCATTACAATCATAACTTCAACAAATGCTTCAAAAAAATATACAAAAAATAAATATAATTAATATCATTATAAATAAAATTATTCATAAAATATCCACTATTTAGAAAATGAATATCAATACTTTATATTATTTTATATATTTTTATTAAAATTAGAAAAAATTGGAAAATTTTATGAAACTTTTATAAAAAATTGTTATATAATACCTATTAAGTTCATAAACGAAACTTAAATAAAACCCACAAGGAGTACATCATGGGAACAAGAAAAGAACACGACTTTATTGGTGAGTTAGAAATTTCTGATGAAGTTTATTATGGAGTGCAAACTTTTAGAGCACTAGAAAACTTCAATATGAGTGGTAGAAGACTACAAGATTATCCTTATTTTGTAAAAGCTTTTGCTCAAGTTAAAAAAGCAGCTGCTCTAGCTAACAAAGAAGTTGGAGTTCTTGATGCAGATAAAGCTGATGCTATTGCTAAAGCTTGCGATAGATTGATTGCTGGTGAATTTTTAGATCAATTTGTTGTGGATATGATCCAAGGTGGTGCTGGTACTAGCACAAATATGAACACTAACGAAGTTATCACAAATATTGCTCTTGAAAGTATGGGTCATAAAAAAGGAGAATATCAATACCTTCACCCAAATGATCATACAAATTTAGGTCAATCTACAAACGATACCTATCCAAGCTCAATCAAAGTAGCAACCTATGCAAAACTTAGTGATCTTTTAAAAGCTATGGAAGGTTTAAAAGCTGAATTAGAAGCTAAAGCTAAAGAATACAAAGATATCATCAAAATGGGTAGAACAGAACTTGAAGATGCGGTTCCTACAACCTTAGGAAACACTTTCAATGCTTTTGCTAGCTATATTAAAAGTGATATTGAAAAGATCACAGCAGCTCGTGAGTCAATGAGCTATTTAAATTTAGGTGCTACAGCTATTGGAACAGGAATTAACTGCCACCCTGATTATAAATTTGTGGTTGAAAAAAAATTAAAAGAAATCACTGGTGTTGATTTTAAACCTGCTGAAGATTTCATTGCAGCTACTCAAGATACAGCTGATTTTGTACATGTAAGTGGCGCATTAAAAACTGCAGCTGTAAGATTATCTAAAATCGCAAATGATTTAAGGTTGATGAATTCAGGTCCAAGATGCGGTCTAGCTGAAATTAGTTTGCCTGCTATGCAACCGGGTAGTTCTATTATGCCAGGTAAAGTAAACCCTGTAATTTGTGAAGCAGTTGGCGAAGCTTGCTATGAAGTTATAGGTAATGATGTTACTATTATGCTTTGCTCTGAAAGAGGTGAATTTGAACTTAATGCTTTTGAGCCAGGCATTGCTTATGGGTTATTTAACTCGATCGTATTGCTTGAAAATGCAATGAAAACTTTAGCTGAAAAAGCTATTAAAGGATTAAAAGCAAATCCTGAAAACTGCAAAAAACTTGTATTAAATTCAATCGGAATCGTGACTGCATTTAATCCTGTTTTAGGTTATGAAAAATCAGCAAGTATTGCAAAAGAAGCTCTAGAAACTGGAAAAGCAGTAGGTGATATTTGCCTTGAAAGAGGCTATTTACCAAAAGAAAAAATTGATGAGATTTTAACACCAGAAAATATGTTAAATCCTCATATGACAGAAAAAAGAAAAGCTTAATAACTTAGGAGTTTAATCATGGATATTATGATTATTTTACAACTTGTTGTCTTCCTTGGGGCAATATTCATAGGTATCCGCCTTGGCGGCATAGCAATAGGCTATGCCGGAGGTTTGGGTGTTGTTATTTTAGGTCTTGTTTTAGGCATGAAGCCAGGTAATATTCCTTGGGATGTTATTTTAATCATCGCTGCTGCTATTGCTGCGATTTCTGCAATGCAACAAGCAGGTGGCTTAGACTACATGGTAAAAGTTACTGAAAGAATTTTGCGTAAACACCCAAAATTCATTAATTATCTTGCACCAGCTTGCGGTTGGTTACTTACTATTTTAGCAGGTACCGGTAATGCAGTATTTTCATTAATGCCTGTTGTTATTGATGTTGCAAAATCTCAAAATATTAAGCCATCAGCTCCACTTTCATTAATGGTTGTTGCTTCACAAATTGGTATTACAGCTTCTCCAGTTAGTGCTGCTGTTGTTTATATGACTGGTGTATTAGAGCCACTTGGCTGGAACTATCCTGCATTAATTGGAATTTGGATTGTAACTACTTTTGCTGCTTGTATGATTACAGCTTTTATTGTAAGTTTAATTACCCCAATGGATCTTAGCAAAGACCCTGTATATCAAGAACGCTTAAAAGCTGGTCTTGTAAAAAGTGCTTCAGATGTTTTACATAGTGAAGATAAACCGGGTGCAAAACTTTCAGTTGCTATATTTTTATTTACGGTATTAGCAGTTGTTCTTTATGCTACTGCAATTTCTAATAATATTAAATGGATTGATCCTGTAGTTATCCCAAGAGATGCTGCAATTATGAGCTTTTTATTAACTGCTGCAACTTTAATTACATTCTTATGTAAAGTTGAACCTGCAAAAATTTTAGATACAAGTGTATTTAAATCAGGTATGACAGCTTGTGTATGTGTATTTGGTGTTGCTTGGCTTGGAAATACTTTCGTTGCAGGCCATGAAGCAGGTATTAAAGAAGTAGCGGGTGAATGGGTTAAACAAACTCCTGCTATGCTTGCAGTTGCTTTCTTCTTTGCTAGTATGCTTTTATACTCTCAAGCAGCTACTGCAAAAGCTATTGTCCCAGTTATCGTTGCTGCATTAGGAATTTCAGCTACAAATCCTGCAGATTCTTATATGCTAGTTGCTTGTTTTGCTGCTGTTTCAGCACTTTTTGTACTTCCAACCTATCCTACTTTATTAGGTGCAGTTCAAATGGATGATACAGGTACAACAAGAATTGGAAAATTCATATTTAATCACGCATTCTTTATTCCGGGTGTATTAGCTATTGCTATTGCTGTTTCATTAGGATTTTTAGCAGTAGGAATGCTTTAATGCTCTTACTTTCCGCTTTTAGCGGAAAGTTTTCTTCTTTTACTTATTAACTAATTTTAAGTAGAATATTTTTTTAATTTTTAAAGAAATAAAATGGCAAAATTATCTTTAGATAGAAATAATATAAGAATCTTATTTATAGGTTATATACTTATAGCTCTTTTTGGCACTTTCATCCTTATGCTACCCATTATGCACACTAAACCAATATCTTTTTTAGATGCATTTTTTACTAGTGCTTCAGCTGTAAGTATGACAGGACTCATTGTGCTAAATACTTCATTAGATTTTAGTTTTTATGGACAGCTTATTATTTTACTACTTATCCAAATAGGTGGTTTAGGCTATATGAGTATAGCCATGGCTTTATATATTTTAGTACGAAAAAAGATGAGTTTTGGAGAAAAAAATCTTTTAAGAGAATCCTTAATTTATCCTGGTGCTGATGGACTTGTAGGTTTTTTGAAAAAGGTTTTATTTTTTGTATTTGCTATTGAAATTGTTGGTGCTGTTTTATTATTTTTAAGATTTAAATTAGATATGAATTTAACTGATGCTCTATGGGCTAGTATTTTTCACTCCATTTCTGCTTTTAATAATGCAGGTTTTAGCATATTTGAAAGTGGTTTAATGCCTTATAGAGATGATTTTTGGATTAACTTTATCATTACCTCTTTGATTATTATTGGCGGTTTGGGCTATTTTGTATTGCTAGAATTATACTTTTTTTCAAAAAAACGCTTTGCTAGTCTAAGTCTGCATACAAAGCTTGTTTTAATTTCCACTATTATACTAATCATTTTTGCAAGTTTGATTGTGTTTTTATTTGAATATCACAACCCAAAAAGCATAGGAGAATTTTCTCTTTTTGATAAAATTATGAGTGCATATTTTACAGCGGTAAATTACCGAACTGCAGGATTTAACACTCTTGATCTTAGCACCTTTAAGGATGCAAGCTTATTTTTTGGATCTTTGTTTATGATTGTAGGTGGTGCACCAGGTGGAACTGCAGGGGGCATTAAAGTAACTACTATTGCGGTACTATTAATTTATGCATATTGGAGTATCAAAGATAGTAATACAAGAATTTTTAACTTTGAAATTCCAAGCGAAACTATTAATAAAGCTTTCATTATAGCAGTAAGTTCAATTGTTTATATTATTACCTGCGTGTTACTTTTATCTTTGATTGAAGATGATAAAAGTTTTTTACCTTTGCTTTTTGAAACAAGTTCAGCATTTGCCACAGTAGGTGTTTCGGTTGGCGATGGTGGGACCTTATCACTTAGTGCGCTTTTTAGCTCCGAAAGCAAACTTATTGTTATTTTACTAATGCTTAGCGGTAGAGTGGGTGTGCTTGCGTTTTTATTTAGTATATTTTTTAAAGAAAAAGAAAAATATTTAAATTACCCAAAAGGAAAAATCATACTATGAAAAAAGAAACTTATGGTATTATAGGACTTGGAAGATTTGGCTCTGTTTTAGCAAAAGAACTTATTGACCAAGGCAAAAGAGTTATTGTTTCAGATATTGATGAAGAAGCTGTTAAAGAGTTGCAAGATCATGCAGATTTTGCTTATATCTTAGATTCTACTCACACCATAGCTTTGAAAGAAGCGGGCTATTCAAATGCTGATGTTGTCATACTTAGTATAGGTGAAAATCTAGAATCAAGCATACTTACCTTCATGGCCTTAAAAGAAATAGGGGTAAAAAATATCATAGCTAAAGCAAATTCTTCTACACATGGACAAATTCTTTCAAAACTTGGAGTTAATAAAGTCATCTATCCTGAAAAAGAATCTGCAAAGCGTTTGGCTAAAATTCTTATCACTAATCCAAATTTTGAAATCATAGATCTTTCAGCCAACACCATAAAGGTAGCAAAACTTTTAATCGATGAGAATTTAGCGGGGAAAACCTTGCAATCCATTGGACAAAATTTAAAAGTCATTGCACACAAACAACATGATACTTGGAGCATTATGCCAAATCTAGAAAATACCGCTTATTTAAACGATATATTAATGCTACTTGGCACTCAAGAAGAACTTAATCAATATGATTATTGAAGATTTTAAATGCTACTTTTACTTTGCACTATCAATATGATAAATCTAGAAAAGAAACTCTAGTACACGGCTACACAGACCCGATCCATATTCTAGGTCACTAAATTTTTAATGTCCTTGCAAAATAAGGACATTAAAACCATACAATAAATTAAATATAATCAAAAAACTATACTTATAAGCATTCTTGAAAGCTAATTTACAAAATATAAAAAATAAATATAACATTAAAGAGATATTTTAAGTGGTGTCAAGGGGGAGACTTGAACTCCCGACCTCCGGCTTATGAGACCAGCGCTCTAGCCAGCTGAGCTACCCTGACATAAAAAGAAGTTAAAATTATACTTTATTTTGCTTAACATTTTATAAAATACTTATTTTATAAATTTTATATATTTTTTAACTTTTTTGTGCTAAAAATATGAAATTATATTTAAAAAGGATTTTAATGCAAATTAGCTCAAGTTATGGCGGTGCCTTTTATACGCAAAATCCTTATCAAAACAAAGACAAAGAACAAACAAAAGAAAATATTTCTGAAAAAGAAAACCCACAGCAAACAAAAGAAAATAAAAACGATCAAGAAAAAGATGAAAAAACTCAAAAAGTTAATGGTAAAGACTTAAGTAGCGAAGAAGTAAAACAGGTACGAGAGCTTGAAAAAATCGACAGAGAAGTAAGGGCTCATGAAGCAGCCCACCAAGCAGCAGGTGGAGCCTTAGCAGGAGCTGCAAGTTTTGGCTATACAAGAGGTCCTGATAATAAAATGTATGCAGTTGAAGGAGAAGTGCCTATAAGAATGCAAAAAGGCAATACTCCTGAAGAAACTATAGCCAATGCTATGCAAGTAATTGCTGCAGCTATGGCACCAGCTGATCCTAGCCCCCAAGATTATAAAGTAGCAGCTAATGCTATGCAAATGCAAAATGATGCGCGCACCGAGCAAGCTAAAATAAAAGCAGAAGAATCAAAGACTCAAAATGATAAAAATAAAGACGAAGACGATAAAAAAGCAAATCCAAATTCTAAAGCCATAAAATCATACACACAAAATTCATCACAAGATTACATAGGAAGTCAGTATAATAAAAGTGCATAGTGGCAGAGAGGAAGGGATTCGAACCCTCGGTGAGTTACCCCACACACGCGTTCCAGGCGTGCTCCTTCGACCACTCGGACACCTCTCTAAAAATGAAAATTATAACTTATTTTTTTAAATTTATACTAAAAAAAGGGATTTTATGAAGCTTTTTTACTCTTGTTTTTATCTTTTTATTTTACTTTTTTTAAGTGCTTGTTCAAATCATGCTAATGTTAATTTATCTTATGAAAAAGCCTTTGTAAACAAACAATGTGATGAAAATACTTTAACTTTAAAAAATGCAGACAAAGACACTATATACACAGGGTTAAATTTAGCCTCTTTAGCAAGAGTTTGTAAAGATTATGAAAAAAGTAATGCTTTTTTTGATAAAGCAGAAGAGGCTTACAAATATGATGTAGATTTACAAAACGGGCTTCAGAAAGCCACAAGAAATTTTAGCGAAATTTTACTTAATGACACCATCAATGATTATCAAGGTTATTTTTACGAAAGGATTATGCTAAATACCTACAAAGGTTTAAATTATATGAGCTTGGGAGATTTTAAAAATGCAAGAGTAGAGTTTAACAGAGCTTTATACAGACAAGATAGAATGAAAGAATATTTTTATGATTATATACAAAAAGCTCAAGAAGAATACCAAAAAGAGCTTCAAAAAGATAAAAAAACATATGCGAGTTTTCAGCAAAATTTAAACCCTATCTATAAACAATATGACAATCTTCTTAGCACATTTAACGCAAATAAAAATTATACTAATATCTATGCTAGTTATCTTAGTGCTTTATTTTTCTTTTTTGATAAAGATTATATTAAAGCTTATGATCTTTTAAAAGAAGTAGCATTAAGCGATGTAAAAAACAAACAACTTCAAAAACAATTTCAAGTATTTGAAAAATTCACTCATTTAAAAACATCCTTCCCTCAACAAAAATATATTTTTATCATTTATGAAGATGGTTTTAGTGCTACAAAAGAAGAATTTGATCTTACCCTGCCATTTGTTTTTAATGATAATCTTGCAAATATTAGTGTAGCTTTTGCTTATTTAAAATCAAGAAATGCTTCTTATAAATTCTTGCAAAGTCAAGATGAAAAAACACAAAATCTAATTTATTTTGATGATATTATAGCAAGTGAATTTAAAACTCTTTTACCCTCTATGGTGATGAAAACCCTAGCCTCAAGCGCTCTTAAAACTTCAATTAATTTAGCCATAGCTAATAATGATTCTAGTGGCTTTTTATCATTTATTAGCGCTGTTAGCACTGCTTTAATCAATAAAGCAGATCTTAGAATGTGGCAAGCTTTACCAAAAAGTGCTAGTATTTTAATGCTAAAAAATGAAGGTTTAGTTAAAATTTATAATGATAAAGAAAAAATAATCTTTGAAGATGAGCTGGAAAAAGATAAAAATTATATTGTGCTTATAAGATCTTTTGTGCCAAATTCAAATATTATTTACAAAATTAAAGAAAAATAAGGAGATAAAATGAAAAAAAGTTTATTTTTTATGGTTTTTGCGCTTTTGATTTTCAGCGCTTGTTCTTCACAACCAAAATATACTGATGGTAAAGCTTCGCAAAAAGTTCAAGGAAACGCACTTACTTTAGGACTTGATAGAGAAGATTTTGAAAAAACTGCTGAAGATATGATACAAAGCTTGCTTAGTGATCCTGCTTTTGCAAATTTAAATAACTCTAATAGAAAAGTTATTGCCATAGGAAAAATCATCAATGACACCCCGCAAAGAATAGACACAGATAAACTCACTTCAAAAATTACCATAGCATTAAGAAAATCTGGTAAATTTATACTAACAACCGCTGTAGCAGCAGGTGGAGCAAAAGATAGTTTATCTCATGATGTAAGAGATTTAAGAGACAATGAAGAATTTAATCAAAATTCCATAGCTAAAAAAGGCACACTTTTGGCCCCAAATTTCTCACTTTCTGGTAAAATCAGACAAGATACCGTTAAACTTTATAATGGCAAAATCCAAACTGAATATTTTTTCCATTTAATTCTTACAGATTTAACTAGCGGTTTAGCTTTTTGGGAAGATGAAAAAACTATTGATAAAACAGGTAAAAGCAAGAGTGTAACATGGTAAAAAAACTACTAATTCTTTTTTTCGCTCTTGTTTGTTTTTGTCAAGCACAAAGTGCTTTAAACAAAGAAAGTTATGGTGAGGGTTTTGGAAATACAAGAAGTGAAGCAATAAAAAATGCCATCAATGAAGCTCTTGGGAAAATGGAGGGCTTAAAACAAGTTAAGCTTAAAAAATTCGAATTTAGTTTTAACGGAAATTTCAATATAGGTTATGATGAAGAAATAGACTTAGTTAGCAATGGAGTTTTTAATAGCTATGATATTAAATCTTTAACTCAAACAAATCAAAATGAATTCCATGCAAAAGTTGTGATTTACAAAAAACTTTATAGTGAAAAAAATCTTGAAGATAAAAGTTCGCTAATTATCATCAATAAAGTTAAAGATGAACTTTCGGCTAAATTTGAACAAGAGCTTTTAAGCGTTTTGCTCCAAAGTAAAAAATTTAGAATTTTAGATAGAGCAAATCTTGATCTTTATAATCAAGAAAAATCTTTACTTATAAAAAATGCAAGCGATGATGAACTTGTTAAGCTTTATAATGTTTTAGGGGCTGATTTTTTACTTATTTTAAACCCTAAAATAACACAAACACAAAATGAAATTAACACTCAAACTTATAATATTAACATTGATTATCGTTTGATAGAATTTGCTACAACTCAAATCAAAGCTTCCAATACCTTAGAATTTAAAATGAGTTCTACAAGCAAATCAAGCAAACAAAAAGCCCTTAGAGGTATAGCTACAAAAATTACCGAAGATATTTTTAAACATTCTAAAGACAATGACAAAGAAGAAGAAATAGAACATGGTTTAGACGCAAACTATCAAATCAACAATGAAGGTGGAGTTAATTTAGGTTTTTAAAATGCAAAAAGCATGGGATATTAATGCAAAATTTTGGGATGTACAAATGGGAGATGATTCTAATGAATTTCATAAAAAAGTTGTGCGTCCTAAAGTTGAAGAATTGCTAAACATACAAGATGATGATTATATTCTAGATATTGCTTGTGGAAATGGAAATTTTTCCGCTTATATGTGCAAAAAATACAACATAAATGTTTATGCTTTTGATTATAGTGATCAAATGATAAAATTAGCAAAACAAAGATGGAAAAATTTTCTACATAAAATTCATTTTCAAACTATAGATGCTACTGATAAATTAACTTTGCAAAATTTAGCTAAAAAACACACCTTTAGCAAAGCTGTTTCAAATATGGCTATCATGGATATGGAAAATATCCAGCCCTTATTTAAAAGTCTTTATTCTCTACTAAAAGAAAATGGAATTTTTGTTTTTGCTACTCAACATCCTTGTTTTGTAACATTAACTAAAAAATATCTTAGTCCGCATAATTATCTTGGGCATGCATTTGAAAAACAACCTGTAAAACATCACTACTACCACCGTTCTTTAGAAGAAATTTTTAACACTTGTTTTAAAAATGGTTTTATCATAGATGGATTTTTTGAAGAACCTTTTTTAGATGAAGAATTTCCTGAAATCATAATTGTCCGAGCAAGGAAAATCAGTTTTTAAATTGCAAAAACTCACATCTTTTGCAAAGATCAGCTTTTAAAATTCCTTGCTTAAAGCCTTCTTTTAATTCTATATATAAAGACGAATTTAAAAGCTCGCTAAAATCTTTTTCAAAACAATTTCCAAGTTTTATATCCCCTTTAGTATCCAAACAACAAGGCACTAAAACTCCATCGCTTAAAATAGCAATTTGTCCATTTAAAGCATGACAACACCCATTCTCCCTAATAACCTCATCTTTCAAAGAAGGCCATTTAAAAAGCTTAGCTTGGTGTAATATAACATGCCTTTCTAGGCGATTTTTAACTTTTTGCTTTTGAATTTTTACTTTAAAATTTTGCTCTAAAAAATCATAAATTTTCTCATTTTCTAAAGGTGGGTTGAAATTTTTATCTAAATTCCAAAGTCTTAAATTGATAAAAGAATTGTCTTTATTTTCCAAGTGCAAAAAAATAAGTTTTAAAACAGGCTCAAAGTATTCTTTTAAACTCATTCTACTTTGAGATAAAAAAGCACCCAAAGAAATATTGATTTGTCGTATGTTTTTAGAATCTAAAACAAGTTTTATTTTCTCATCATCAAAATAAAACCCACTTGTAGTAAGTTCTATTTGCATATTAAATTTAAAAGCTATTTTTAGATACTCTGTTAAATTTAAAATCCTTAAAGGATCTCCAAGCACATGAAAAGTAAAAAGCTTGGCATGACTATGCACACTTTTGCAAATTTTTTCAAAATTTTCAAGGCTCATTTGTTTTCTTTGCGCTTTTTGACTAGGACAAAAATCACATTTTAATCCACAAATATCACTTAATTCTATATAAATTTTCTCAAAATGCATAATCACTCTTTTTAAAAAGTTCAAACGCCTTTAGGGCAAGTTTTGAAAGTGCAAGATATTCTAATTCTTTATAAGAAAATGTTTTTGCTTTGAAATCTTCAAAATCATCATCTTTTAAAAAATACACCTTGGCATTAATTTTATATTTGGTGTAAGAGTGTTTAAATTCACCTATGAATTTTGCATTTTTTTCTTTATTGTATTCTAAAAAATTATACATATTAAAATATAGCTTTTCTTTGCTTTTGATAAGCAAAAACTGCTCATTTTTTTGCACTATGAGTATATTTAAAATAATATTTTCATATTGAGTTTTTTTAGATACATGAAATTTTTCATATTCATTTTTTCCACTACAAAAACTCTCTATGGGGCAAAGCTTGCATTTTGCATTTTTAGGTAAACAAATCAAAGCCCCTATATCCAACAAAGCTTGATTGTGATCAAATGCATTATCATAGTTTAAAAACTCTTTTGCTTTTTGCGTTAAAAGTTTAGAGTTTGGATTTTGCAAACTATAAAATCTACTCAAAACTCTTTTAATATTTGCATCCACAAAAGCTTTAGCTTGTAAAAAACCAAAACAAGCTATAGCACCAGCTGTATATTCTCCAATACCAGGAAGTTTTTGAAGCTCTTTAATGTCAAATGGTAATTTTGCATTAAATTCTTGCACACAAATTTTTGCACATTTATGTATATTCCTAGCTCTAGTATAATACCCAAGTCCTTGCCAAGCTTTTAAAACCTCATCTTCACTTGCCATAGAAAGTGCTTTTAAAGAAGGAAATTTAGCTAAAAACTGAAAATAATAATTTTGCAAAACACTCTTTACTTGAGTTTGTTGTAACATAATCTCGCTAATATAAACAGCATAAGCATTATCAATATTTTTTAGCTTTTTTAAATCATCCTCGCTACCATATTTTCTATATTCTTTATGCAAAATACGCCAAGGAAGGTTTTTTCTACCATTCTCGTTATACCATTTTAAAATACTTTCATGAATTTTTCGCATTAAAACTTTCTTTGTTTTTAAAAATTATACAATCTATTCTTAAAAGCTTTATGTTAAAATTAAAAAAATATTTTTAAAAAGGAGTAAAAATGAAAAGTTTTTTAAAAGGTTTAGGATTAGGATTACTTTGTTTGGTATTGTTTGTACTAGGAGTAGTTTTTAATACTGAATTTTTAGGTTTAAAAAATCATAATAAACAAAATGTAGAATTTTCAAGAAATATAGAAGTATCAAATGAAATCATGCCAAATGTTTTTAATACTGTTTTAAATTTTAGTGCGAGCGAAGAACTTAGTAAAAAAACTATCATCTCTAGTGATGAAAAAAATCATATTGCTAAAACTTTCAAAGAAATTTCAGATCGTATTACCAAAGAAGACTATTGTAAAGGTGGAAGTTATACTTTAGAGCCAAGTTATAATTATTATCAAGGAGTAAAAACACTTAATGGGTATAGATTGTATTCTAATTTCACTTGTCAAATCCCACAAAATAAAAATAAAGACTATGAAAATCTTATAAAGGATATAGAAAATATCAGCAATACCAATACTTTAATTTCTTTTAATACCAAAGCCTTGCAAGCAGGATTTGACGAAGCAACCTTAGAAGCAAACAAAGAAGATTTATACGATCTTGCGTTTAAAAAAGCTTTTGAAAAAGCTCAATATTATTCTAAAACTTTAACAAAAACTTGCATAGTAAAAAATGTTCATTTTGATAGTTGTAATATCAAATACAATTCTCCAAGTTTAGCAGCTAGTGCAGATAGTGTAGTGCTTCCTGTTATTAAAAATGAAAAGCAAAGCTTAAAAGCTAATGTGCTTTTTGTTTGTCAATAAATTTTATTTTGGCTTTATCTTGGGTTTTTATAATTTCTCATCATTAATTTAAAGGAGAAAAAATGAAAAAAATTATAGGTTTATTTATTATGGGTTCTTTAGCAGCCTCTTTAGCATTTAGTGCTGATTTTTCCAAAAAAAGCAATGATGAAATTTTAAATCTTGCAAAAAGCGTAAAAGCACAAGATCAAGCTGACTTAATTATAGAAATGAAAAAGAGAATGAATGAGATGAAATACAAAGACGCAAAAGTTTTTCATCAACAATTTAAAAGTAACTTACGCGAAAACATCTCTAAACTTTCTCCTCAAGAAAGAAGTCAAAGAAAGGCTATCGTTCAAGAAGATATGCAAAAACTAACCGATGAAATGAGTGGCAAAGAAATACGAGATTTAAATTTACATCATTATAACAAAAATGAACACAAAGCCCATAAAATGAATCATCAAGGGCATGGTGCAAATCATGGAAATTGCTCAATGAGATAAAATGGCAGCAAAAATTCTACTCTTAGAAGATGATTTAAGCTTAAATGAAATCATCAATGAAGCCTTAAGCGATGAAGGTTTTAAAGTCTCTTGTGTATATGATGCACAAGAGGCACTAGAAAAAGCTTATGAAGAAAATTTTGATCTTTGGATTTTTGATGTTAAAGTTCCAAAAGGCAATGGTTTTGAAGTATTAAAGGAATTAAGAGAAAGTGCTAAAAACACTCCTGCTATATTTTTAACTTCTTTATCCATGCTTGATGATGTAAAACAAGGATTTTTATCAGGTTGTGATGATTATATTAAAAAGCCTTTTGATGTTGATGAGTTAATTATCCGTGTAAAAAATATCATTAAAAGAAATTTTAGTCATCAAAAAGAAGACTTAATCTTACTTAGCTCTTCAAAAAATATTTCTTTTGATCCTATCAATAAAACCCTTTATCAAAATGAAGAAATTATCAACCTAACTAATAAAGAAAAAGAACTCCTAGCTTTACTTTTAAAAAAACGCCCTCATTTTGTAAATATAGAAACTATTTTTGACGAAATTTGGAGTTTAGATGAAGAGCCTGTGATTATGAGCCTTAGAGTGTATATCAAAAATTTAAGAAAAATTCTTGGTAAAGACCTTATCATCAATCAAAGAAATATAGGCTATGCCATTAGGCTAGAAAATGAAAAGTGAAAACTTTAATAATACCATTTTTAAAATCCTGGCTCTTTATATCATCACAAGTGGCATATTTTTAACGATTTTTTTTATTACTTTTTATCAAAAAGAAGCAAATTATATACGATTAAATCAAATCACACACTCATACACTCACTATAATTATATTTTACAAAATATCATTGAAGCAAGACACGATAAAAATTTATTAAACGAAGATGATTTTTCTTATATTTCTAAAAAAATAAATACTCAATTTGCTATTGTTGCAAACAATCAAATCATTTTTAGTAATTTAACTTTTGATGCTTTAAAAATATTAACACAGCTTAAAGAAAACAACTTTATTTACAACGAAAACAAAAGATTATTCATAGATTTTTCAAGGATTAGAAATCTTAATACTTATATAGATACGAGTAATTTAAGAAAGCCAAAACACCATTCTCATTTTTTGAGACATAAAAATATCCATATCATTATAGAAACGGAAGATCTTGGCTTTAAAAAAGAACAATACCGCAAAGATAACTACAATAATTTAGATATTAACGATTATGCTAATGAACTTTGGAAACTAAAATTAAAAACTATTTTTTATACACTTATATGTATTTTACTACTTGCTATAATTGCTTATATACTCATCTTGCTTGTTTTTAAAAATATCAAAGAACAATTTAAAACACTCAATGATTTTATTAAAGATACCACACATGAAATTAACACGCCTTTGAGCGTGATTTTAGCTAGTATTAAAAAATTTGATGATACAAATTTAAATCCAAATAACACTAAAAAACTAAATCATATCAAACTAGCAAGTAAAAATTTAAATCATATCTATCAAAACCTCATAGCCTTAAATTTTTTCTTACAAAAAGAAAATACAAAAGAAGATATAAATTTAAAAGAGCTTTTAGAACAAAGATTAGAATATTTTGACACTTTAATCTCTCAAAAAAATCTCATCATTGAAAAAGAGCTTTTAGAGCAAAATTTCTATGCAAATAAAGAAGAAATGCAAATTTTACTTGACAATCTTTTAAGCAATGCCATAAAATACACCAATACTAATAAAAAAATCTTTATTTGTTTAAAAGAAAAAACACTTAGTATTAAAGATGAAGGTCAAGGTATGAGCGCTAAAGAAATTACTCAAATTTTTACACGCTACAAACGCTTTAATCAAGACCAAGGTGGTTTTGGCATAGGCTTAAATTTAGTCAAACAAATAGCCGATAAAAACAATATCAACATAAAAGTTTTGAGTAAAAAAGATAAAGGAAGTGAATTTATACTTTCTTGGTAGGGATAAAAATGGAAATTTGCTTAGAAAAAATTAAAATAGATAATGCTTGGAAAGAATTTTTAAAAGAAGAGTTTTTAAAGCCTTATTTTTTAGAAATAAAAACTCATTATATCAATGCTTTAAATGAAAGAAAAACTATATATCCACCCGCGAATTTAATCTTTAATGCTTTTAATCTAACCCCTTTACAAGATTTAAAAATCATACTTTTAGGACAAGATCCTTACCACAACCCTCACCAAGCCATGGGTTTGAGCTTTAGCGTGCCAATGGGTGTTAAAATTCCCCCATCTTTGCTTAATATCTATAAAGAATTGCAAGATGATTTAAACATTCCTATAGCAAAACATGGTGATTTAAGTAAATGGGCTAAACAAGGAATTTTACTTTTAAATTCTATTTTAAGTGTAGAAGCAAATAAACCTGCTTCACATGCACATTTTGGTTGGCAAAAATTTACCGATGCGGTTATATCAAAACTTAGCAATGAAAAAGAAGGATTGATATTTTTACTTTGGGGAAATTATGCTAAAAATAAAAAAAATTTAATCAACCCTCAAAAACACTTTATCCTAGAAGCAGCACATCCTTCGCCTTTAGCAAGAAATGCTTTTTTAGGTTGCAAGCATTTTTCAAAAAGTAATGAAATTTTATCAAAACTTGGTAAAAGTCTTATTGATTGGAATTTAAACCCTTAATTTACTTAAAACTTATATACTTTCAAAAATTTTCAAAAAAGGAATACAATGACTTGTCCAGTTTGTGTAAATACTGACTTATTGATGAGCGAAAGAAATGGAGTTGAAATTGATTATTGTCCAAAATGCCGTGGTGTTTGGCTTGATCGTGGTGAGCTTGATAAAATCATAGAAAGAAATTCTTCTCAAAGCACGCAACAACCTCAACAACAAAATTATAACCAACAAGCAAACTACCATCATAATAACGGCTATAAATACAAGAAAAAAGAAAGTTGGCTTGGGGAATTATTTGACTTTTAAGCCCAAAGGCTTAAAAGTTTTTATATTTTTACTTTAATTAAAGCATTTTCTGCCATTTTTGGCACCCATAAATACTCACCATCAAAAAACATATCTGCAGGACCTTTTATAGAAGCCAAATCAAGTTTTATTTCTTTATTATCTTTTAGAGTATAAATATATCCTTGAAGATTTTTACCCCAACTTGACACTAAAAGATTTTTATTTTTATCATACACAATGCCATCAAATTGTTCTATTTTTTTGCTTAATTCTTGAATTTTCTTTGAATTTAAATCAATACTAATGATTTTCCCACCTGCTTTATCACTTGGATCATAACCTGCTACAAACAAAGTATTTTTATCTATCAACAATCCATTTGGGCCACCATATTTTGAATCTAAATGGATAAAGTTTTCATATTTTTTATCCTTTAAAAATACTTTGTGGATGTATCCTGTACCTGTGTCACTAACTAATAATGTGTCATTATTTAACACAGCAATATCATTTAAAAATACCGCATTTTCTATAGGAAGTTTGAAAATTTCTTTTTTATTTTTTATATCAAAGCCATATAAAATATCAATATCAACCACATATAAAACATCACCTATTTTAGACATACCTTTTGGAGCATTAAGACCTTTTATAAATTCTAATTCCAAAATTTTTCCATCTTTATCTAATTTTGAAATAAAACCATCATTGTCTTTATTTAATGGAGTTAGCTCTTTTCCTACATTAGATACATAAACTGCATTTTTATCTACATATACACTTTCAGGATGTGAAAAACCTTTAAATTCTTGAACCTCTAAAGCATTTGCACTGCAAAATGCAAATAAGGCCAAAGTTAAAATACTTTTTTTCATAATTGTTACCTTTCTTAAATTTTATTAACAAATTCTAATAAAAAACCAAAATAAAATCTATCATTTTTAAGATAAAAAATATAAGTTTTTTGACTTTTGTTCTTGTTTTGGGGTAATGCCATATCTTTTTTTATATCTTGCTATAAACCAAGCAGGAGAATTAAATCCAAGTTCATAACAAATTTGAGTGATATTTTTCGTAGAAAATTCAAGTAAAAATTTAGCTCTTTCAAAACGCTTATTATCAAGCCATTCTTTAGGAGTAATACCAAAACTTTGTTTAAAATTACGACTAAAACTTGCTATATCCATTTTACTAAATTTGGCCATAGAAGCTACACTTTCAAAGTCATTTTGACAATATGCAAACATCTTATAAAGCTCTAATTTAAAACCACTTAAAATGGCTTTTAAAAAAGCTAAAAACTCTGCATTATCTTCACTATATAATAAAGACAAAAACAATTCTTCAAATTTTAATCTAAGCAGATATTCATTTTTCTCATTAAATTCATTTATACAAGGTAAGAAAGACTCGAAAATACCTTTAGTTATCAGATTAGTTTTTAAGCTAAATAAGCTTTTAGCATATTTTGGAGAATCTAATTTACAAATTAATTCTTGATATTTAAAAATAAGTTCTATTAAAATACTTTCCTTAAAACACAAAATAATAGATTCATATATATTTTCATCATTTAAATAATCTCTAATGGAAAAAGAATTTTTTGTAAAAAACACAAGCTCATCTTTTTTTACATTAAACTGATTATCCATAGTATAAATACTTTTAGAACCTTTTAAAATAAATACTAAAGCATAATCTTTAAATACAACTTCTTGATTTTTATCATTTGAAAAATCTTTTTGATACCAACATAAAGAAAAAAAAGTATTTTTCAAAACATTTTGACTGATTTTTTCAAGATCTTTTGGAAAAATTAACATATATACCTTTTTATAAGTTTTTTGATTATGTATATAATACAATAAAAAATATTTTTTATTAAGAATTTATGTTACAATATAATTAATTTCAATTAAAAAAGGAGAAAAAAATGAAAAAAATCATTCTAGGTTCTTTACTAGCATCAAGCTTTTTATTTGGAGCAAATTTAGAAAATTTTAATCCAAAAGCACAAAAAGATCATTTAGTTATCAAAATGGAAATTCTTGATAAAAAAGCTAATAAAGATGCGGGCGAAGTTGTAGCAGTACAAACTCCTTATGGGGTAGCATTTTATCCAAATCTTAAAGGTTTAGAAAGTGGAATTCATGGCTTTCATGTTCATGCAAATGCTGATTGTGGAGCAACTGATAAAGGTTTAGGTATGAAAGCGGGTGGACACTGGGATCCTGAAAAAACAGATGCTCACTCAAGCCCATGGGATGATAAAGGTCACAAAGGAGATTTACCACCACTTTATGTAGAAAAAGATGGTAAAGCAACTAACCCCGTATTAGCACCAAAAATCAAAACTCTTGATGAGCTTAAAAATCATGCTCTAATGATACATTTTGGAGGAGACAATCACAGCGATCATCCTGCAGCACTTGGCGGTGGCGGTGCTAGAATGGCATGTGGTGTTATAAAATAAAAATCTAAAGGCTTTTTAGCCTTTAGTGTTATTTAAAAAGCTTAGTAAAATCAAAATCACCCATAAAATCATGGCTTGATCCGCCAAAACTTTGACTAGGACTATAAGTAGCAATAGCCACTGCAAGCTCACTAAGCATAGAAGCTATTTCTTCTCTTTTATCGACTATATAAGCTTTCATACCTTCATAATCACTAGTTTCTAAAATTTTTAAAGGATTATAAATTTCAAAAGCAAATGCCTTTGAACCAACATTTACATTATAATTATTATCAAATAAAGCATTACCTAAAAATGAGCAATTATCTACTATTTTCAAACTTTCACTAGCAATTAAAACTTTATCTTGCACATCTTCATAGTTTTTATCTTCTAGAAGTTTTGAAATTTTTTTCAATGAAGAATCTAAAATTTGCAAAGCACCTATAAAGTCATTAGCATCAGTAATATCTTCACTAAATTTTTGCGTTTGATGTTTTAAATTCGCACCATCTATACTTGAACCTACTTGTCCTAAATGTTTTTGTAAGATTTCTAATTCATCTCTCATAATACACCTTCCTTGTTATTGCTATAACAAGAAAAGCATTTTTTATTCCAAATTTTGATCTATCCAAACTCTAAAATCTTTAGCAAAAAGCAAAAAAACCTCATCATAGTTTTGGATTAAAATTTGAGGATTATTATCATTTAATTCTTTTTCATAGTAAAAGTACTTACTCGCTATAAGTTTTTTAGTGTTTATTTGCACTAAATTTAAATTAATACCAAACTTTATTTTAGAATGCAACTCATCACTAAAATCTTGCTCTAAAATATCCACTTTACTTTCTAAAACATAATCAGCACTAGCTAGACTATCTTGATTTAAAACTGCTTTAAATACCCCCAAATCTTGCAAATGAAATTCCAAAAAAGATTTTATCATTAAAGCAGGATTTTCTTTCCAAAAATGATAAGCATAGGTATTAATAGTATAATCTTTTTTATAAAAAATTTCATTAGTATAAGCTAAGCCTTTAGGTAAGGAAACTATAATAGTTGCATTTTTTTTATTTTGACTTTGCTCTAGCTTTTCTAAATTAATACTAAAATATTTATTTGCAGGTAAAGTTTGACTTGGATTAATCAAAGAGCAAGCACTAAAAAAAATAGCTATTAAACTAATATATAAATATCTCATTTTATTCTCCTGGAGCATATTGAGTAGCCTTATCTTTATAAATTATATCTGAAGGATTTTGCTTTAAAATATTTAATAATTGCGTAAAATCTAAAAACAAAACTCTTAAAATATCTAAATTTTCATTTAAGAGCATTCTACTTTTATTAAGCTCATTAAGTTGGCCATTAGCATTGTTTAAAAAATTTGAAAATTCATCTGCACTTTTGCCAAGTTTAGAGCTTGTTTTATTTAAATTTGCTAAAAATGCTGGTACATTAGCATTTAAATGTGCAGAAAATTCTGATGAATTTTGCAAAATTTGCTCTATGTTTTTTAAATTTTTATCACTTAAGAGTTTTTCTAATTTTATTTTTGAACTTGTGATTAGTTCTAATAAATTTGAAGTTTGCTTATCTATACTTGCAAAAAAACTTTCTTTTGATTTTATAATAGGATAAACATCATCACCTGCTCTCAAAACACTAGCTTCCTCACTACCTCCTGCAAGCTGAATAAATTTAAATCCTGTTATGCCTTGAATTTGCAAACTTGCATAAGTATCTGTTTTAACAACCAAACTAGAATCAAGCTTAACTAAAATTTTTACTCTTAGTTGCTTACTTGAGCTATCTATACTGATATTTTCAACACTTCCAACATCTACTCCTAAAAATTTAACTGGAGCTTTTACACTAAGTCCTGCAACTGATTCTTCCATATAAATTTCATAATATTTGAATGATTTTTCATCTTTTAAATTTCCATACCACACTATAAAAAACAAACTGATAAAAAATAACACACAAACAAAAATTCCAATCAAAATATAATTTGCTTTGTTTTCCATTATTGCATAAACCTCTCATAAAGTCTTGGATTTTGCTCTTGCAAAGCCTCGACATTTCCCAAAAAACCAACTTTTTTTTCTTCTATAATCAAAAAGCGGTTTAAAACATTTTTCATACTCTCTTTATCATGAGTAATTAAGACTACGCATAATTTAAAGCTTTGTTTTAAACTCAAAAGTAACTCATCAAATTCTCTTGAGCTATAAGGATCAAGCCCTGAAGTTGGCTCATCTAAAAAAAGTAATTTAGAATCAAGTGCCAAAGCTCTAGCTATGGCCACTCTTTTTTTCATACCCCCACTTAACTCACTAGGATAAAGCTTTGCCACGCTCTCATCAAGCCCTACCATCTTAAGCTTCATCATAGCTATTTCTTTAATGTCGTTTTTGCTAAGTTTTGTGTATTCAACCAAAGGTATGCTAATGTTTTCAAGTATATTAAAAAAGCTAAATAATGCTCCATATTGAAAAACAACACCCCATTGTTTTTGCAAAAACAAAGCATCTTCATCGCTTATATTTTTTAATTTCTTGCCTAGAATTTCATACTCACCCTTATCAAAATGCTCAAGCATTAACATTTGTCTTAAAAGCACAGATTTACCACTACCACTACCACCTAAAATGCCAAAAATTTCATTATCTTGCACTTCAAAGCTAATATCTTCATGCACACATTTACTTCCAAAATAAGTGCTGATATTTTTAGCCTTTATAATCAAAATCCAGCCTTTGTCAAAAATACAGAGAAAATCGCATCAAAAGCTATTACCCAAAAAATAGCATTTACCACACTTTTTGTCGTATAAACACCTATGCTTTCGGTAGTTTTTTGTACAAAAAATCCTCTAAAACAAGCAATAGAAGCAATCAAAAATCCAAAAATAGGTGCTTTTATAAGCCCTATGATAATATGTTTTAGCTCCACTGCTTCTTTAAAACGACTCATAAACTCACTCGCACTAATTTCTAAACTAAACCAAGCAACTACAATTCCACCTATAATACTTAAAATATCAGCTACTATTACTACCAAAGGCATAGCAAGTGCTAAAGCTAAAACTCTAGGCAAAATGATAAATTCACTTTCTTTAAAACCCATAGTTTTCATCGCATCAATTTCATCAGTAAGTTTCATTACTCCAATTTGAGCTGTATAAGAACTTGCACTCCTGCCTGCAATAACAATAGCACTAATTAATGGTGCAAGCTCTCTGGTGGCAGAAATTCCCATTAAATCAACAATATAAATATTAGCTCCAAATTGTGCAAGTTGATACGCAGCTTGATAAGCAAGCACCACACCCACAAGCAATGAAGTTAGCATAATAATAGGTAAAGCATTAATAGCGCTATTTTCTACATGATATAAAAATGCCTTAAAGCGAAGTTTTTTAGGGTTTAAAAGTGTTTTAAAACAAGTATAAATAATAAGTCCTATGAAATTTAAAAACTGCACTAAAATTGTAAAAGAATTTGCAACTTTCTTTCCTAAATTTTCAAAAAAATCTTTGATTGTTTTTTTATCTTCATAAGAATCACAAAAGCTTTTGTAGTGTTTTTGACAAAGTTCAAAAAGCTTAGCATGCTCGCTTTTAAGATTTATCCTACTAAACTCAAAACCTTTTTGCTTAAATTCATTTTCTAAAGCTAGAAAATACCTAATCCCAGCAGTATCTATAAAATCTAAATTTGCAAAATCAAAAATAATATTTTTTTGAGTAGGAAAATCTAATTTTTCCAATTTTCCTACGCTTGTTTTATCCCATATACCAAAGACGCTAAAAATGCATTCTTGATTTTTAACATCTTTGATTATTTTATTTTTCATTACATAGACTTAAAATATATGAGCTTAATTTCTCCTCACTAAATCCAAAATGCTCAAATACATCTTTATCTTTACCACTCTCACCAAAACTTTCTATACCATAAAGCTCATCACAAATTCTATAAAGCTCGTTTGAATTTGCAGCTTCCACGCCTATAACCTTACCTTGTAAAATTCTTTCTTTATAAGATTTTTCCTGAGCAATAAATAACTCATAACAAGGCATAGAAACCACATTAGCAATCACACCTTTTTCTTTTAAAATCTTAGCTGTTTTTACACATAATGACACTTCACTACCACTTGCTAAAAGTGTAAATTGCGCATTTGCGTTTTCTTCTAATAAATAAGCCCCATTTTCAACATCTCCAAAAACAGGCTCGCTTAAAGCACTTAACTTTTGACGCGATAAAACAAAAACACTTGGCATATTAGTTTTAAGTGCAATCTGCCATGCTTTTACATTTTCAACCCCATCAGCTACTCTAAATGTCAATGAATTTGGCATAGCTCTAAAAGTGCTAAGCTGCTCTATAGGTTGGTGTGTTGGGCCATCTTCACCTACACCTATACTATCGTGAGTAAAGATGAAAAAGTGTTTAGCCCTCATCAAAGCTGCTATTCTTGCAGCAGGTTTTAAATACTCACTAAATATAAAAAAAGTAGCACAATAAGGCAAAAACAAACCATATCTTGCAAAAGCATTTGATATAGCAGCCATTGCATGCTCTCTTATACCATAGTGGATATTTTTTCCATTTGGAAAATCGCCCATATCTTTGAGTTCAGTTTTATTTGATGGACCTAAATCTGCACTACCACCTAAAAATCCCGGTAAGGCTTTAGCAATAGCATTTAAAATCACACCATTGCTATCTCTAGTAGCTAAATCTTGTCCTTTAAAATCAGGAAATTGTATTTTTGAAAAATCAGGCTCTAAAAGCTCTTTTAGCAATGCTTGCTTCTCTGTATTTAAATTTTGCACTTTTTGATTCCATTTAGCTTGTGCTAAATCCCCAAGTTCTATTGCCCCGCTAAAGCGAATTTTAACTTCTTCTGGGATTTCAAAAGTTTTTTGTGGATCAAAACCTAAAGCCTCTTTTGCCTTTTTTATAAGCTCTTCGCCCAAAGGTGCTCCGTGAGAATGATGACTTCCCTCAAGATCTAAAGCTCCTTTAGCTATGGTAGTATGAGCGATAATTAAACAAGGTTTTTTGCTTTCTTTAGCAGTTTTTAATGCTAAATCAATTTGCTCAAAATCATGCCCATCTATCTCAAGTACTTCAAAATTTTGCGCTCTAAAACGCTCTTTTACATTTTCATTAAAAGCAATAGCCACATCACCTTCAATTGAAATATTATTGCTATCATAAATGATGATTAAATTATCAAGATTATGCACACCTGCTAAAGAACAAGCCTCATAAGAAATTCCTTCTTGTAAATCTCCATCACCGCATAAACAATATACTTTATGATTGATAATATCCTCACCCAAAAGCAAACTTGCTTTTTTAGCTGCCATAGCAAAACCAACCGCATTTGCAATGCCTTGTCCTAAAGGTCCTGTGGCAATTTCAACACCTGGAGTGAAAATTTCAGGATGACCTGGGGTTTTAGAGTGTAATTGACGGAAATTTTTTAAATCTTCTAAACTTACATCATAACCGCTCAAATGTAAAAAGCTATAAAGCAAAGCACTAGCATGACCACCTGAAAAGACTAATCTATCGCGGTTTAACCATGTAGGATCTTTTGGATTATGCACTAAATGAGTACTTAAAACACTTATAATATCTGCTAAACCCATTGGAGCACCTGGGTGGCCTGAATTTGCTTTTTGCACCATATCCGCACATAAAAATCTTATAGTGTTGGCTTGTTTTTGTAACATTGTTTAACCTTTTAAATATTTATCAATCAAAATTTGAAGCTCATTAGTAAGCTTAGAGTCTAAATTTTTCATTTTTTCTTCACATAAAGCAATTTTATCATCTTTTGCCTTTTTAGCACCTTCTAAACCTAAAAGTTTAACAAAAGAATTTTTATGCAAATCATTATGAGTTGGCTTTCCTGCTTCTTGAGTATCTAAAGTCGCATCGATAATATCATCTTTGATTTGAAAAACTAATCCTATCAAAAGCCCTATTTCATAAATTTGCTCGCATTCTTTTTCATCTAACTCACAAATTTCACAACCCATTTTTAAAGCCGCTGCAATCAATCTTGCAGTTTTATGAATGTGCAAAAACTCAACTTGCTCTAAATTTAAAGGCATATCTTCAAAATAACAATCAATAGCTTGCCCGATAATCATACCGCCAAGCCCTGCATTAAAGGCTAGAGTTTCTATGAGTTTTAATCTAACATTTTCTTTTAAATCAAGCTTAGAAAGAAGTAAAAAAGCTTGGGTATTTAAAGCATCGCCCACTAAAATAGCCGTAGTTTCATCATATTTTTTGTGTAAAGTTTGCTTTCCTCTACGCAAAGAAGCATCATCCATAGCGGGTAAATCATCATGTATTAAAGAGTAAGTGTGGATAAATTCCAAAGCCAAAGCTGCATTTAAAGCCTTTTCAAACAAAGCAGGATTTTTAGCATTAACTATACCCAAAAGCAGTTGGGCTCTAAAATGCTTCCCACCAGCTTCTAACATCCATTTTAAAGCTTCATTAAAAAATGGATGAAAGCTTTGAGTTTTAGGAAAATTTTGCTCTAAATGCTGTTTGAATTTTTCTAAAATCACTTATTTAGCCTTATAAAAAAGTCAAAGTATCCTTTATTAAAATGCTCAAAGTCATTATTTTTCGCTGAAGGGATATTGCTTGCTTGTCTTGAGACTAGAATATCAAAAGTATTAGCTTGAGCTAAAACAGCTTGAAGTTCATTAAAATTGTTGATTTTTTGATTATTAATTCTTAAAATTTTATCCCCTTTTAAAAATCCAGCCATTTGCGCTTTAGAATTTGGAGTAACTTCTGTAATATTCATTTTCATATCTACGCGCAATCCTAGATTGCTATAAAAAGAACTTGGCTTAGCTTGAACCACTTTTTTAGGCTTAGCAAATGCACCCAAGTCTTTATCAAAAACCATAGTGGAGATATTAACATCTTTATTATCTCTTAATACATTAAAGTATAAAGTTGCACCGCGATCAGCAAATAAAATTTTTTCATTTAGTTTTCTTAAATCATCATAAGCTTGTCCATCAACACTCACAAGCTCATCATTAAGTAAAAATTGTCCATTTTTACGCACATTTTTAACATAAATTTTGCCATCACGCATATCAAAATCCACACCTATATCACCCCAATAAGCATCAGGATATTTTGCAAAGTGTTTTAAATAACGATTACCTATAAGTTTGCCATCTTCTAAACTTATACCAAGCATTTTACAACACGGCGAGTTAAGTTCTCCGATTTTAGAAGCAAAGTCAAGTTGATCACGCTCTGTCAAACTTTGCCCAAAATACTTCAAATGTCCTATATAGCTTTTATTGCTATCTAAAATTCCCACCCAACTATTGCGTGTTAAATCTTCTTCATTTCCCATAGGTGCAGGAATTAAACTAAAATCTGTTTTTACTAAATACAAATTTAAAAAGGGATCATATTTAGTATAGCTGTTTAATTTCGCGTTTTTAGTTTTAACTACTGCTAAAGTATTTTCATTTAAAGCAAAGGCAGGTAAGCCCTCATAAATCAACATACTAGCTTTATTTTTTTCATAACAACCCAAAAAATCATTAAAAGTCGGTCTTGGCACAGCAAAAAGTGTGCAAACTACACCCAAAATACAAAGTAAAATTCTCATAGCATTCCCATTCCGCTAAATAAATTACTAGCCATTGATTTTTTATTTTGTTCTACCATTTTCATCACATCATTAATCGCTGCTATTAATAAAATTTGCATAGACTCTTTATCTTCTAACAAAGAATCATCAATGTTTATATCGATGATTTCACCTTTTCCATTAGCACTAACTTTTACTAAACCACCACCGCTTTTTGCACTAAATTCTTTTTTTAAAGCTTCTTGCTCTAATTCATTTGCTTTTTCTTGAGCCTTAGTTAAAAGCTCGCCCATTTTAGAAAAATCCATATTTTCAAACATTTATTTTCCTTCTTTTAATATCTCTAATACTACTTCTTTATCATTAAAAGGATATTTTACACCCTTGATTTCTTGATAAGTCTCATCGCCCTTACCCAAAATCACTACAAAATCATCTTTTGTTTTAAGCTCTAATGCTTTTTTGATCGCTTCTTTTCTATCACATTCTACAAAAATACTCTCATCTTTTTCTATACCATTTAAAATATCATTAATTATATCCATTGGCTCTTCTGAACGCGGATTATCACTTGTGATGATGAGTTTTTTAGCATAGTGTTTGGCAACTTTAGCCATTAACGGACGCTTAGTTTTATCTCTATCTCCCCCTGCTCCAAAAACTACAATCAAATCACGATATTTTAAAGCATCTAAAACTTTTTCTATGCCATCGGGCGTATGAGCAAAATCTACAATCACATCTTTTGCAACCACTTGCATTCTACCCTCAATGCCACCAAAATTACTAATGGCCTTTTCAAGTTCTTTTAAATTTGGCTTAACAAGTTCATTTACACAAGCGCTTGCAGCCAAAAGATTATAAAGATTAAAAAGCCCCACCAAAGAAGAATCAATCATAAAAGTTTCTTTACCAAAATTTACCACAGCTTCAATGCCATTTTTTAAAGCATAAGCTTTAATATGATAATAACTTGGATTTTCCACTCCATAAGTAAAAGCACCTTTGACATTAAAATTTATAGCTTTTGCATCTTTGTTGATAAATTTCATACACTCATCGGTAAAAAAACTTTCTTTTGCTGCTTGGTAGTTTTGAAAATCCCCATGAAAATCTAAATGATCTTGAGTGATATTAGTAAAAATTTTAGCCTTAAACTCAAGCCCTTCAATGCGATTTTGCACCAAAGCATGCGAGCTTACTTCCATAATCAAAAATTCACATTTTTCCTTACTTGCTAAAGATAAAAGCTCTAAGGTTTGTAAAATAGGAGCAGTAGTTAAGCCTTTTGGAGTGATATTTTTATCATTTATAAAACTACCCCTAGTTCCCATTAAGGCACATTTATAACCTAAATCAAGCAAGATAGAGTAAATAGCCCCCGCAGTAGTTGTCTTGCCATTTGTGCCTGTAATGCCTATGATTTTAATACTTTCATCTATATTTAAAAGCTTCTTGCATTCGCCAATGCCAATAACTTTTGCTTGTTTTTCTAAAGCTTGATGAAGAAATTTTTCATTTTGAGTAGTTTTTAAGAAAAAACAATCTTTTTCGCATTCATTAGAATTATCACAAATGAAAGTATTTTCAATCTTTACTATCATAATTTAATTCCTTGATTTTCTCACTAAGCTTAATAAATCTATAATTAGAATAAAAATGCGCTGAAACATCTTCCATATAAGCTACGAGCATATCTTTATAACCATGTTCTAAAAGCTTTTCTAAAAAATCCACAAAATCTTCTTTATCGTTAATAATAAGTTTATTAGATATTATAACATTTTCTAAAGCTTGTTTAAACCCAACTTTTGCTTCGCTAAGTAAAAAATCTTGATAACTCAAGCCCTCAAAATCTTCGCTATCTTCTTCAAACTGCACACTTTGGCTAAGATTAATGAGTTTTTCTAAGTCTTTATCTACTTTAGTATTTTTATAATTTTGCATAAAAAATTCAAAAAAAACAAAAGCTTCTTCAGGGCTTTTTAAAGCCAAATCACAAATATTAATAAAAGTTAAAAGTCTCTTATTTTTACGCTTTTCATAAGCAAGAGAAAAATACATCTTAGCATTTTTAAAATCTTTTTTGTAAAAACATTCTATGGCTATTTTTTTATAATTTTGCAAATTCGCTTTCCCCACCTGCTAAATTTACTATAGTAATATCTGGATGTATATCGATTTTAAGTTGTTTTTCCAAGCCATATTTCAAAGTCGTCCCACTAGCTGGGCAGCCATGACAAGCTCCGGTTAGCTTCACATAAACTACACCATTTTTCACACCCAAAAAATCAAGCCCTCCGCCATCATTTTCTAAAATATGCATAGTTTTAGCTAGACTGGCTTTTACAGGTTCGATTAATTCCTCATCACTAAAAGGCATATTCATAATTTTTCCTTGATTATTTTTAGTTTAATTTTATCTTATTTGCCTTTAAAAAATGTAAATTATTGTTTATTTTAGACTTTTTGCTATACAATGGTAAAAAGACTTTAGGAAATTTTATGCAAAAACACACCCAAATAAAAGGTTTTGAAAAACTCAAACTCATTATCATACTAGGCTTTTTATCTGCCATAGCACCACTTTCAACTGATATGTATTTACCTGCTTTAAATGAAGTAGAAAAAAGCTTTCAAACAAATTCTTTTTACACTCAACTTTCTCTTGCAAGTTTTTTCATCGCCTTTTCTTTAGGTCAGCTTTTATATGGACCATTAAGTGATGTATATGGCAGAAAAAAACCTTTATATATAGGACTTTTTATTTTTATTTCTTCAAGTATTGCTTGTGTTTTAGTTGATTCCATTCATGCTTTTATAGCTTTGCGTTTTTTTGAAGCTTTAGGAGGTTGCGTGGGTGTAGTCGTAGCAAGAGCTATAGTAAATGATGTTTTTGAGCTTAAAGAAGCAGCAGGAGTTTATGCTTTAATGATGGTTTTTACTTCTTTAGCACCTATGCTTTCTCCTACTTTTGGTGGAATTTTACTTGAATTTTTTTCTTGGCGTAGTATATTTTTGACATTGTTTATCTTAGGCTTTATTTTATTTTTGCTTGTTATTTTTGTTCTAAAAGAAAGCAATCACAACACCAAAGGAAAAAAATTCAATCACAAAGAGGTTACAAAAAGTTACAAAAAAGTTTTAAAAGATCGCCGTTTTGTAGTGTATTTGCTTTGTGGAAATTTAATATTTGCAGGTTTTTTTGCTTATTTAACCGGCTCATCTTTTGTTTTTACACGCGTTTTTGGATTAAGCGAGCAACAATACGCAGCCCTTTTTGGAGCTCATGCTCTAAGCTTTGTTATATGTGCAAATATCAATGCAAGATTAGTCCTTAGATTTTCTCCTTATTATATACTCCCTAGAGCGCTTATGGTAATTACTTTTTTAACTTTTTTACTCATTTTGGGTGCAACTTTTGAGCTAGGTTTTTGGGCTTTTGAAATTCCTTTGTGTTTTATCATAGCAAGTTTGGGTTTTATCCTGCCAAATACCACAACCTTAGCTATGGCAAGATCAAAACAAAATGCAGGCAGTGCTTCAGCACTCTTAGGTGCAGCACAATTTGCTATGGCGGGAGTAATGGCATTTTTAGTAAGTCTTTTAAATGCTAATACACCTATATTTTTATCACTTATTTTAGGAACTTGCACATTTTTATCTTTGATTTCTTATCTGAGTTTGATTAATAAAAGAAAGTTAAATAAAATCAAAAAGAAGTTAAGCGTGATTTCTCACGCTTAATTAAGCAATATTTTTGAAAAGATTCACTGACTATATCGAACCTTTTTCAAAAAACTTTATATCAATAAACAATATTTATATTTTTCTTGATAATTTTAGTGTTTTTGATCATAATAGCAAAACAAAATATTTTAAATTTGCAATGATTAAAACTATTAATAGATGATTAGCTTTATAAATTTTTATTTTAACTTGTCGATATGCAAATCATGCTACTCACTCCTTAAGGCAAGAAAGAAGTGAGTTAGCAATAGATTGAAGGCTTCAAGGCTATCAAGTATTACAAGGCTACCTCGATAACCTTGTAAAGCTTGATCCCAAGGTTTTTAAAACCTTGGGTTAAGATTATTGTTTTAATTGAAGCAAAGTATTTAAAAGCTGATCACTTGTGGTAATCGTTTTTGAGTTTGCTTGATAACCCCTTTGGATTACGATAAGCTCTGTTAATGCACGACTTAAATCCACATTCGACATTTCTATGGCTGAACCTTTTAAGCCCCCTCTACCGCCTTCGCCCGCATGACCTATGGTAGCTGTTCCTGAGTTTGCTGTCGCTTTATAAAGGTTATTACCCATTTCTTCAAGACCCATATTATTTGGGAAAGTAGCTAGAGCAACCTTAGCTAGAGCTAGAGTTTTACCATTTGTAAATTCTCCATAGATATAACCATTCTCATCAGTTCTTAATGCGTCTGGCTTTAGATTACCCCCTGTGTAACCATCTGTTTCTTGTTTAGTAGTAGATGAGTCTTTATCATAGCTTGTTAAACCATCAAAACCACCTGTTGTTCCAAAGTCAAGTTTTATAACTTGATCAGGTTTTGAGCCGTTATTTCCGGTGAAATTTAATACATTTGGTGTATAACTTTGAAGTGAGCCATCATTGCCAAATCTTAAATTTCCTACTACTATATTTCCAGGAGCTCCATCACCACTAAAATTAATCTCTGCAGGTTCAGGCACTGAAATGATAATAGACCATTCAGCTCCACCATCTGCTGTTTTAGTTTGTTTAGTAAATTGCACAGTTAGCTCATGTCTAGTTCCTAATGAGTCAAAGATTTCTATACTAGCAGTATGAGCTGAAAGATACATGTCTTGAGAATACTTTTCATTATTACCTGCGTTGAAATTTCCATCTAAGGCACTAAACATCGCTGTGAATTTATCATTGGTAGAAATTTTATTAGCTTCATTAGAATAACCTGTAACTTTAAAAGTCATGTCTTTCGACTGATCATTTAATTTTGGATTTGTAATTTTATACCTACCATCGCTTTCTACTACAACCTCTACACCAACATTAGCATCACCAATCTCTCTTGTGCCACTACCGTCATAGTCTACTGCAAATCTAGCATCTCTTTGTAAAAGCTCTCTTAAATCCTCAGTAGTATGGAAAGTCCTTCTTCCAGTCATATCAGGCCAAGTTTGCATATCATCAGCTTGTGGATTCTCTCCGATATCTACACTATTTGAACTATAAATATACTCATGAGCAGTAATAACACTCACTGGATTATTTTGATTTCCAAGTATAAAATTATTTCCAGCTGCAGGTGGATTAACTGTTATAGGATCTGCTTGATTTCCAGTTGTGACTTGACCACCAGCAGTATTTGTAGCGCCCACCGTAATATTTAAATTCTTAGATTTTGCTGTAGTTCCTGTGCTATTATCATTTGTAAATGTCATTCTACCATCTACTATAGAAGCTACTACACCTGTTTCTGCTGTCTTAGCATTGATAGCATTGATAAAGGTATCTCTACCTACACCTGTAGCTGTTATTTGGACCCCATTTATCGTAATATCCAATGTAGCAGGAACCTGAGCGCCATCTTCTCCAGTATAGCCCCAAAAAGTATAATTTGCATTTGGCTGAAAATCCGCCTGATTAGCTGGCAAATCTGCAGCAAATTGTTGATTATTTGTCCATTTTGCCTCTTTATAACTTACCCATATACCTTGCCCATCTCTTAAGTTTAAGCCCTCGCCTTGAGCATTAAATACCACGCCCATATCTACACCTTTTTCAGTTACTTGGGCTCCACTTTTAGAAGTAGTATAAAACTCGGTATGGCCAGTATCATTCTCATCTATCGTCGTTCCTGTATCTTTTCTACCACCATGTAAAGAATCTAGTGCATAGATAGGACGCTTAGCAGAAGCATTCATACCTAAAGTATTACCACTATCTAAATTTGCTGTAAGGCTTACTGAAGTACTTGCTCTAGCAGGCATACTCATACCAGGTGGGATAACTATATCTTGCACTGAAGTTGAAGAGTCAATTTGACCTGTTTCTTGATTATAATTCCAGCCTTGAACGGTGTAACCGTTATTATCTACGAAATTTCCTACTGCGTCTGTTTTAAAGTCCCCTGCACGGGTGAAAAACTGCGTAGTGCCACCATCATTTGAAACGATGAAAAATCCATCACCATTGATAGCCATATCGGTGTTTTTGTCTGTAGTTTGGATATTACCTTGAGAGTGAATTCTAGTAGTAGAATTTACACCTGCACCAAGTCCAACTTGCATAGGGTTTTTACCACCTAGGTTACCATCTGGAGCTGTAGCTATCTTAGAAGTTTGACTCATAAGCGTTGAGAAATCCGCACGAGAATATTTAAAACCAAATGTATTAACATTGGCTATGTTATTACCTTCTACATCCATTGCGTATTGGTGTGCTTGGAGTCCTGAAACCCCAGCCCAAAGAGATCTCATCATAATTAAATCCTTTAAAAAATATTGCTTTGTGATTACTTCACAATCTACTATTGCTTAGCCAAAACAAAGCAATAAGTGTTCCAAAAATGTAAATAAAATGAAATTAAAAAGTAGAAAATAAATCAAAAATTAGATTTTAATGTGTAAAGTTTTTTTAAAATTACTCGATATAGTTAGTGAATCTTTTCAAAAATATTGCTTAATTAAGCGTGAGAAATCACGCTTAACTTTTATTTCTTTCTTTTAATTTAGCAATCACATCATTTAAACTCAAATCCGCATCAGCTAATAACACTTCTAAATGATAAAGTAAATCGGCAGCTTCATTTATCAACTCATCTTTATCTTTAATAGTAGCAGCCAAAGCGGTTTCAACGCCTTCTTCACCTACTTTTTGTGCTATGCGTTTAGTACCTTTTGAAAAAAGTTCAGCCGTGTAAGAAGAGCTTGCACAAGTGTTTTTGCGTGAGTTGATAAGTCTTTCAAGACGCGATAAAAATACAAAATCAGCTTTTTTAGAAAGCGTTTCAAAACAAGAAGTATCGCCTGTATGACAAGTAGCACCTTGAGCTTTTACAAGGATTAAAATACAATCTCTATCACAATCAAGTCCCATATCTATGATATGCAAGAAATTCCCACTTTGCTCACCTTTCATCCACAAACGCTCTTTAGTGCGTGAGTAAAATACAACCTTTTGGTGCTTAAAACTCTCTCTTAGAGCTTGTTCATTCATAAAACCTTGCATTAAAACTTCACAAGAATGATAATCTTGGATTATCACAGGGATAAGGTTATTTACCTTTTGCCAATTTATACTTTTTATAAATTCTTCTTCATTTATACCCATAGTTTTTCCTTTTAAATACGAATTTGTATGCCTTGATCTTTTAAAAATAATTTTAATTCTTTAATATCTATAAGTTTTTTATGAAACACTGAAGCTGCTAAAGCTCCATCAACACCAAGTTTAAAAGCGTCCAAAAAATGCTCTTTAGCTCCTGCACCACCGCTTGCCACTAAAGGCACAGGACAAATTTTTCTAACTTTAGCAAGTTGATCAAGATCATATCCCTTTCTCATGCCATCTTGATTCATCATATTTAGCACGATTTCGCCAGCTCCTAGCTCGCATACTTGCTTTACCCACTCTAGTGTTTTTTTACCACTATGATGAGATTTGCTCTCATCTCCGGTGTATTTATAGACTAAAAGCTCGTTGTTTTCATCTTTAAAAGTATCTATACCTACGACTACACATTGAACTCCAAAGCTTTTTGCAAGGCGTGAGATTAAATCAGGATCATTTAAAGCAGGGGAATTAATAGAAATTTTATCAGCACCATTTGCTAAAAGTTCTTTTGCGTCATCTTCGCTTTTTATACCTCCTGCAACGCAAAATGGTATAGAGATATTTTGTGCTACTTTGCTTACCCAAGCTCTATTGATACGCTCATTCTTGGCTGAAGCTGTAATATCATAAAATACAAGTTCATCAATGCCATTTTGTGAGTAAAATTTAGCAAGTTCTATAACATCTCCCATATCTTCATGATTTTTAAACTGCACCCCTTTAACTACTCTACCATCTTTTACATCTAAACATGCGATTATGCGTTTTGTAAGCATTCTTGAGCCTCCTTTATGTTAAATTCTTTATCAAGCAAGGCTTTACCTACGATGATACCACTTACTATGCCATTTAGCTTTTTAAAATCTTCTAAGCTCGCCACACCTCCACTTGCTTGGGTTTGCAAATGTGGGAATTTCTTATGCAAAGCTTTGTATAAAGTGATGTTTGCTCCACTCATCGTGCCATCTTTAGAAATATCTGTGCATAAAATATGCTTTACATCTTTATAAAAATTTAAAAGCCCAAACAAACTCTCATCGCTTGTTTTACTCCATGCATCAACAGCCACAAAAAACTCATCTTTAACGCAAATACTATCAAGTGCTAAGACTATATTTTCTACGCCAAATTCATTTAAAAGCTCTTGTGTAAGGGGCTTATTTTTAACCGCTAAAGAGCCTATAACTACGCGTTTAACACCACTATCAAACAAAGCTTTAACCTCGTCTTTAGTGCGAATTCCTCCACCTACTTGAAGATTTACTCTAATCTTAGAAGCTAGGTTTTCTATGAGTTTTAGTTGTCTCTTACTAGGATCTTTTGCACCACTTAAATCCACCAAATGAAGCCAAGCAACACCTTGAGCCTCATACTCTTGAAATTTAACCAAAGGATCGAAGCTATATTCTTGCTTTTTAGTATAATCTCCTTTATAAAGCCTTACTACTTTGCCATCTATTAAGTCTAATGCCGGAATGATTTGAGTTTGCATTTTTACCTACATATTTATGAAATTTTTTAATAATACTTCACCCGCTTCGCCGCTTCTTTCAGGATGAAACTGCACACCATAAAAATTGTCTTTATTTAAACTTGCACTAAATTTGGTAGAATACTCACACTCTGCGATGGTGTATTCATTTAAACTCACACAATAACTATGCACAAAATAAAAATAAGCTCCATCTAAGCCTTTAAAAAGCTCATGAGAGCTAAAGACTTGATTCCACCCCATATGCGGGAAAGTAAAATTTGCTTTTTCTTGGAATTTTTGTGTTTCAAAAGACATAATACCAAGTGTTTTTTGGTGTAATTCTTCTGAAAATTTACCCAAAATTTGCATACCAAGACAAATGCCTAAAAGTGGTTTTGTGGTAGTTTGGATAAAATTTTCTAAATTAAGTGCTTGTAGATTAGCCATTGCTTTAGCTGCTGTGCCAACCCCAGGAAGTAAAAGCTTATCTGCTTGTGAGAGTTCTTTTAAATCATGCGTGATAATACTTTTTTGTCCTAAACGCTCGAGTGCAAAAGCAAGAGAAGCTAAATTCGCACAACCTGTATCTATAATAGCTAGTTTCATATCACTCCTTTAGAGCTTGCTAGGTTTTCATTTTCTATTTTTATAGCCATTTTTAAAGCTCTTGCAAAGGCTTTAAAAAGTCCTTCGGCTTTGTGATGATCGTTTTTGCCTTTAACTTTTAAATGCAAACTCGCACCCATAGCATAGCTTAGTGAGTAGAAAAAATGCTCTATCATTTCTGTGCTTAATTCTCCAAGCTTTTCTTTTTTAAACTTAGCCTTATAAACTAAATGCGGTCTATTACAAAAGTCAATCGCGCAACTTGCCAAGCACTCATCCATAGGTAAAACAAAGCCATATCTTGCAATACCTATTTTTTGATCTAGTGCATTTTTAATAGCCTCGCCCAAAGCAAGTGCGACATCTTCTACGCTGTGATGTTCATCAACTTCTAAATCTCCTTTGCATTTTATCTCTAAAGATATATTTGCATGCGTAGCAATTTGCTCTAACATATGATCAAAAAATGCAATATTTGTTTTTATATTAGCTTTTGCTTTTTCATTAAAAGCCATTTTAACTTGAATTTGGGTTTCTTTGGTATTACGCTCTATACAGGCACTGCGGTAATTTTGCAAAATAAAATCAGCGATTTGCTCCCAATTAAAGTCATTTTTGTCATATTTTAAACCTTGAATTTCAAGATTTTGCGCCAAAAGCATATCGCTGTCTCTATCGCCGATAACAAAACTTTTATTTTTGTCATAAAGTTTGTTTTTGATGTAGTTTTCAAGCATGGCAGTTTTTGGCTTCCTGCAGGCGCAATTTTCATGCTCAAAATGTGGGCATATAAAAATATCTTCAAATTCTATGCCACAACTTTGAAAAACACTTAGCATTTTTTCATGAGCCTTGTCAAAATTTTCCCTAGGAAAAGAATTTGTGCCTAGACCATCTTGATTACTTACCATAACAAATTTAAAACCAAAATTTTTTAACTTTAAAAGCGCATTGATAGCACCTTTTTCAAACTCAAGTTTTTCCAAAGAATCGATTTGAAAATCATCTTTTGGCTCATCAATGAGCGTGCCATCTCTATCGATAAATAAAATTTTTGCACTCATTTTAGACTTTCTAATCTTAAACTCACGGCATTTTTATGCCCATCAAGCCCTTCAGCTGCTGCTAAAATTTCCACCACAGGACCAAGCTTTTTAAAGCCTTCTTTACTAAGTTCTTGCACACTCATTCTTTTCATAAAATCAGCAAGTCCTAATGAAGAATAAGATTTAGTAAAACCATATGTTGGCAATACATGATTTGTCCCACTTGCATAATCCCCCATGGATTCTGGAGAATACTCACCTAAAAATACCGAACCTGCATGCATAATATCATCAAGCAAGCTAGATGGATTTTGTGTATGAATGATCAAATGCTCGGGTGCATAGTCATTTGAAATACTTATGGCATGTTTTATATCTTTTGCAAGAATGATTTTAGAGTGTGCTAAAGATTTTGAAGCAATTTCTTTACGCGAGAGTTTTTCAAGCTGTAAAGCAACTTCACTATCTACTTCTTTGGCTAATTTTTCACTTGTGCAAACTAAAATCGCTTGAGAATCTGCTCCATGTTCAGCTTGCGAGAGTAAATCTGAAGCTATAAATTTAGCATTAGCAAACTCATCTGCTAAAACTAACACTTCAGAAGGCCCTGCTTGCATATCAATAGCTACTCCATGATTATTAACTTGTTTTTTGGCTTCAGTTACAAAGGCATTTCCTGGGCCAAAAATTTTATCTACTTTTTGCACACTTTGCGTTCCATAAGCAAGCGCTGCTATGGCTCCTGCTCCACCTATTTGATACACTGCATCAACTTCGCAAAGTTTTGCCACAAAAGCAATGGCAGGATGTAATGGCGCTGGGGAAGCTAAGGCTATGAATTTACATTTTGCAATTTTAGCAGGGATAGCTAGCATAAGTGCGGTTGAAAAAAGTGGCGCTAAACCTCCTGGTATATAAAGCCCTACTTTTTCAATGGCTCTTGTTAGCACCTTGCAAGTTACCCCTTCAAAGGTTTGAACCTCTATGGTTTGACTTTCTTGAGCTTTGTGGAATTTATAGATATTTTCATAAGCTATTTTGATAGCTTGTTTTAACTCATCATCAATTTGCTCTGCTAAATTACTAAGCTCTTTATTGCTTAGTTTGATGGAATTTAACTCTACTTTATCAAATTTTACAGCCATTTGCTTTAAAGCTTCATCGCCATTTGTTTTAACATCTTCAATGATTTGTTCTACTATGGTTTTAACCTGTGCATTAGCACTCATAGCAGGACGCTTGAGTGCTAATTCTTGTTCGTTTTGGTTTAATTTTTCAAAATCAAGTATTTGCATTTTTATCCTTTAAGAGAGCATTTTTTCAATAGGTAAAACTAAAATCGCACTTGCACCTTCTTTTTTTAAAGCTTCCATAGTTTCCCAAAATAAATTTTCTTGACTTACCATATGTAGTGCCACTCTAGCTTTATCATTTTCTAAAGGTAAAATCGTAGGTTTTTCAACACCTGGTAACAAGGCTGTGATTTTTTCTAGCTTTTCAATAGGAGCATGCAACATGATATATTTTGACTCTCTTGCTTGCATAACTCCATGAATTCTAATGAGTAATTTATCGATTAATTCTTGTTTGTGTGAAGCTAAACTTTCTTTTCTTTGGATAATGCAAGCTTTTGACTTATAAATTACCATAACTTCTTTAAGTCCGTTTGCTTTTAAAGTAGCTCCACTTGAAACTAAATCACAAATTCCATCAGCTAAATTTGCACTTGGTGCTACTTCAACTGAGCCTGTTAGCATACAAGTTTTATAAGGGATGTTATTTTCTTCCATAAAACGCTTTAAAAGCTGTGGATAAGAAGTTGCTATGCGTAAATTTTTAAAACTTTCTATACCTTTATACTCACTATTTTCTGGTAATGCTAAAGACAAGCGACACCCACCAAAATCAAGCTTTTTAAGCATTATAAAATCTGCATTTTCGTTTTTTGATTTTCTTTCTAACTCATTTTCTTCTAAAACATTTTCCCCAACTATGCCAAGATCTACTACTCCATCAAAAATTAACCCTGGTATATCATCATCTCTTACTCTAAGTAAATCAATAGGTAAATTTGTAGAAAAAGCAATTAAACTTTGATCATGTATGCGAAGTTTTACGCCTATGGACTCAAGCAAGGCAATAGAATCTTTACTCAAACGACCTGATTTTTGTATAGCTATGCGTAATCTTGAATTTTCTTGCATTTTTTTCCTTTTTTGTAGTTAAAAAAATTAATAGTAGCAAAAAATGGATAAAAATACAAAAAATAGTAAGTAAATAAATAAAAATAAGAAGTTTTTAGCCTTTAAAAGGCTAAAAATTAAGCTACGAATTCGATGAAAGCCATTTCTGCAGCATCGCCACGGCGGATTCTTGTTTTGATAATTCTTGTATAACCACCATTTCTATCTGCGAATTTAGGTGCAATTTCTGTTACAAGTTTATTTGTAGCTTCTTTATCTTGCAAGCTAGCAAAAACTGCTCTGTGAGCATTGAAATCACCTTTTCTTGCACGAGTGATCAATCTTTCAACATAACCTCTTAATTCTTTTGCTTTAGGTAATGTTGTTTCTATTTTACCTGCTTTAATAATAGCAATGGTAAGGTTTTTTAATAAGGCTGCACGATGAGTAGAAGTGCGACCTAACTTTCTATATCCATGTCTATGTCTCATTGATTATCCTTCATTTTGTGCTTTTAATTCTGTAATTTTTTTCTTTAGCGTTTCTTTTGCACTATCACTGAGTTTTGAATTTCCTATAGGGAAACCTATAGATTCCATTACACTTTTAATCTCATCTAAAGATTTTTTACCAAGATTTTTTAAATCTGCAAGTTCGCTAACACTCATTAAAGCAAGTTCACCAATATAAACTACATTTGCTTTTTCTAAGCAGTTAAAACTTCTTGCACTTAAATTTAACTCAGTTATATTTTGAAGTAATTTTACATGTTCTACTTCATTATTTGGTGTTTGACTTCTTACAACGCTTTGTGCATTAGTGATTTTATCAAACACTGATAATTGTTTATACATTGCTTCTAAAGCATTTTTAAAAGCGTCACTTGGTGAAATTTGACCATCAGTTGTGATTGTAAAAACAACTTTTTCATAATCTGGATTATCTTCAAAAAGCACTTTTTCTATATCATAAACCGCATGTTTTACCGGAGTAAAGAACGCATCAAGTGCTATAAATTCAGGATCTAAGAAATTTTGAATTTCTTCAGAAGGCACATAACCTATACCTTTTTCAATGATTAAAGTAAATTCTAAATCTGCATCTTCATTAATCGTTGCAAGATAGCTATCTGCATTCACAACTTCAACAACTTCATTGTCTAAGTCTTTTCCGCAAATTTCTTTTGGTCCTTTAAAACTAAAAGTTACGATTTCTTTTTCAGAATCTGTTTTTAGTTTAAATCTTAATTTTTTTAGATTGATAATAAACAATGCTACATCTTCAAGCATACCACGCATACTATCAAATTCATGTGCTACGCCTTTGATTTTAACTCCTGTTGGAGCAAAACCTACTGTGCTTGAATAAAGCAAACGACGCAAAGGATGCGCCAAAGTAATAGCATAACCAATTTCAAAAGGCCATGCACTTACTTTTGCTACTGTATCACTGATATTTTCAATACTAAACTCTGTTGGTGTATAAGCAGAAGTTGTAATATGTCTCATATCAAAAACCTTTATTATTTAGAGTACAACTCAACGATATATCTTTCCTCAACTGGAATGATAACTTCTTCTCTTTCAGGTTTTCTTGTAAAAATTCCAAATCTTTTATCTTTTTCTACATCAACCCAAGCAACTATACCAGTTTGAGCAGTAAGTTCGATCGCTCTTGAAATTTGAGGATTGTTTTTGCTTTTTTCAATCACTTCAACTTTTTGGCCTGCTTCTACTCTATAACTAGGAATATCTACTCTTTTACCATTTACTAAAATGTGTCCATGAGTTACAAGTTGTCTAGCAAAACGGCGTGTTGTAGCAAAACCCATTCTATAAACAACATTATCAAGTCTTTGTTCTAAAAGCTGGATCAAAAGCGCACCGGTATTGCCATCTTTTCTAGCAGCTTCACTAAATAATCTTCTAAATTGTTTTTCACTAACACCATACATAAATTTAGCTTTTTGTTTTTCTCTTAATTGAAGTCCATATTCACTAATTTTAGCTTTTCTTTGTCCATGCTGACCTGGTGCGTAAGGGCGTTTATCTAAAGCACTTTTACCTGCTAATCTTCTTTCGCCTTTCATTGCCAAGCTTACGCCAAGTCGTCTTTCTAATTTTTCTACTGGTCCTCTATATCTTGCCATTATAATTCTCCTAAATCTTATATCTTATTCTTAGACACGACGACGTTTTGGTGGTCTACAACCATTATGAGCTAATGGGGTAATATCTTTTAAGAAAGTTACTTTGATACCTTCCATAGCACCTACACTTTTAACTGCTGTTTCACGACCACTTCCTGGCCCTTGTACTTTAATGCCTACTTCTTTAATACCATGCTCTTTTGCTTTATTTAAAGCATCTTCTACTGCTTGTTGCGCCGCATAAGGAGTTGATTTTTTAGAACCTTTAAATCCTAAACCACCTGCACTACTCCATGCAATAGCATTTCCCATTTCATCAGTTACAGTAACCATAGTATTATTAAATGTTGCACTGATATAAACTATACCTTTAGCTATATTTTTTTTAACTATTTTTTTCTTAACAACTTTTCTTTTTGCCATTTTCTATCCTTATGATTTTGCACCAACGGTTTTTCTCTTACCTTTTCTAGTTCTGGCATTTGTTTTTGTTTTTTGACCACGAACCGGTAAGCCTTTTCTATGTCTTAAGCCTCTAAAGCTTCCTAGATCCATTAATGCTTTGATATCCATAGCAACTTGTTTTCTAAGATCACCCTCAACCATATAGTTTTCTTGAATTTCTTTACGGATAGCCGCTGCTTCGTCCTCACTTAACTCATGAACTCTTTTATCATAAGAAATTCCGGTTTTATCTAAGATTTTTCTTGAAGTATGCAAACCTATACCATAAATATAAGTCAAACCATATTCAATTCTTTTTTTCTTTGGTAAATCTACACCTGCAATACGAGCCATAAATTATCCTTGTCTTTGTTTGTGTTTTGGATTTTCGCAAATAATGCGAACTACGCCTTTACGACGAACTACTTTGCATTTGTCACACATCTTTTTAACAGATGGTCTAACTTTCATGCTTTACTCCTGTTATTGTAAATTCCACTTTTTTACAACTGCACCAGGTTTTTAGAGCAACCAACTATTTTCAAAATAAGTGGTGATTTTGAAAATACTTCTTCATACAGTTTTATTGCAATTTCTGCAAAAGTGCTAATTATACTTTACTTTTGCTTTTAAACAACTTAGACTTATTTGTATCTAAATGTAATACGACCCTTATCAAGACTATAAGGCGTTAGCTCTACTTTAACTCTATCGCCAGGCATAATTCTAATATAATGCATACGCATTTTACCTGCAATATGACAAAGTATCACATGTTTATTATCTAATTCAACTTTAAAAGTCGCATTAGGTAAAGCTTCGATTACATTACCATCGATTTCGATAATATCATCTTTTGCCAATATTTCTCTCCTTTCTATAAAATACAAAGCTATTATTTTATCACAATTTTTCTTTTTAAATTTTTAATATTTTTTTACAAACTATAATATTTTTACTATAATTACAAAATTACTACAAAAAGAAAGTATTTATAGATGTCAAAAACTTTAAAAAGAGGTGATTTTAAAACTCTTTCCTTATCTTCTTTGGGTGGAGCTTTAGAATTTTATGATTTTGTTATTTTTGTATTTTTTGCTAATTATATTTCAAGAAATTTTTTTCCTAGTGATTTAAGTGATTTTTGGAAACTTTTAAACACTTATGGGGCTTTCGCAGCAGGATATTTAGCTAGACCAATCGGTGGTATAATTATGGCACATTTTGGAGATAAAATGGGTCGCAAAAAGATGTTTATGCTTAGTATATTACTCATGGTGCTTCCAACTTTCTCTCTAGCTTTTATACCTACTTTTGAAACTATAGGATATTTTGCTCCTATTTTTTTACTACTTGTTAGAATAGCTCAAGGTATAGCTATAGGCGGAGAACTCCCTGGTGCTTGGGTATTTGTAAAAGAACATGCACCCGATGGAAGAGATAGTTTTTATATTAGCGCTATTAATGCTTCTATGGCTTTTGGAATTCTTTTAGGTTGTATTGTTGCCTTAGCGATTAATCATTACTTTGATCAAGAAGCAATTTATGAATATGCTTGGCGTATTCCATTTGCTATAGGTGGATTTTTTGGTATCATTTCTATATATCTTAGAAAATTTTTAGAAGAAACACCTGTTTTTCAAAAAATGCGACAAGAAAATGATTTGGAAAAATTTCCTTTAAAAACACTTTTTAAAGAAAAAAATATTTATCTAGACATCATTGCTTCTATGCTTTTAACTTGGATGCTCACAGCCTGCGTGATAATACTTATTTTACTTATGCCCAATTTTATATCAGAAGTTTTGATTCTTGATAAAACAGATGCGATTTTAATCCAAATGTTTGCAATAGTAATTTTATCTTGTGGAACTTTACTTGCTGGAATTTGGGTTGATAAATTTGGTTTTTTAGTTACCGCTTTAATTTTTACCATAGGATTTAGTTTATCGTGCTTTTTTTATTTTTATTTTTTCTATGCTCAAATTTTGCATTTGAGTATATATTTTTATTTTATAGCGTGTTTTTTTGGTGGTATTAATGCTTTAGCACCTATTTTAATGTGTAAAATTTTTAAGCCAAGTATTCGTTTTAGTGGAATTTCTTTTTCTTATAATATAGCTTATGCAATAGCGGGTGGTTTCACTCCTCAACTTGTATTTGCATTACATTCTTTGGCTATAAAACCTGAAAATCCTTTCGTGTATGGAATTTTTATTTATATTTTGTTTTTATCCCTGATAACACTGATAACTACCATATTTACTTATAAGAGGTTAAGATTTTAATGTTATAATTAAAAAAAATTATTAATTAAAAATTTATAAAATTAAAGGAAAATGATTATGAAAATTTTTATTGTTTTAATACTTTCTTTGTTGCCACTTTTAGCATTTGAAATGATTACACCTATACCAGAAAGCATTCCTTATAATAAAGAAAAAGCTATTTTAGGAAAAAAACTCTATATGGATACAAGTTTATCAAAAGATAAAAAAGTATCTTGCAATAGTTGTCATGATATTGCAAATTTTGGAGTAGATAATAAAACTTTTTCAACAGGTATTAATGGCATAATAGATGAGCCATTCCATACTCCTACAAATTTTAATGCCGTTTTTAGCCTAGCACAATTTTGGAGAGGCAATGCAAAAGATTTACAAGAACAAGCCAAACATCCTTTGTTAAACCCTAAAGAAATGGGGTTAAAAGATGCAGATGAAGTGGTGCAAATAGTAAAAACTAACGCAATTTATGAAAAAGAATTTAAAAGACTTTACGGAGAAGTTACCTTTGATAATATAGCAGATGCTTTAGCTGAATTTCAAAAAACCTTACTTACGCCAAATTCCCCATTTGACCGCTACTTAAAGGGAGATAAAAATGCTATAAGCGAACAAGCAAAAAGAGGCTATAATGCCTTTTTATCAAATGGTTGTATAGCGTGCCATCAAGGACAAAATATAGGTGGAAATATGTATCAAAAAATGGGGGTATTTGTTCCTTATGATAATGGAACAAATTGGAAAGGACGCTATGAGATCACTCAAGATCCTCACGATCAATTTGTAGTAAAAGTGCCAAGTCTTAGAAACATAGCCAAAACTGCTCCTTATTTTCATGATGGTTCTATGCCAACACTTGATGCTTGCGTACAATTTATGGCGTATTATCAGCTTGGTAAATTTTTAGAGCAAGATGTAGTTGATGATATAGTTGCATTTTTAAATTCTTTAACAGGAGAATACCATGATCCACTCAAATAAAAAAACTTTCTCTTTTTTAAAACAATTCATCACTTTATCCATAGTGGTTTTGGTATTGCTTTTAACTTTGACTTTATTTATTTTTAATACTTATAATACCACCAAAAGAAATTCACTTATTATGGATTCTTTTCAAAAATTAGAAATTCTAGATACTAAAATAGATGAAATTTTTAAAAATAAACTAAATCTACAAAACTATGACATCAGCGTCAAACTAGTAAGAGATTTTGAAAATACTTTAGCTATTTTAAAAGCCAATGAAATAGATACTAAAAAGCTAGAAGCAATTTTTCAGAAAAAAAATACACAACTACAACATTTTAAATCAGCCAATTCTATTGCTATAAATTCAAAGCTTTATCTTTATGAAATTCAACAAGAAATCATCAAACAAACAAATCAAATAGCACTCACTACTCAAGAGGCTAAACAAATAGAATATATAGGAAATATTTTAAGCATTATAGGAACTATGGATATATTAGAACCTTTAGCACAAAATAGATTACAAAATCTTGTCACAAATTTAAACGCAAAAGATTCTCAATTACCACAAGAGTTATTTGAGCTTTTTAATACACATTGTAAGATGATATTAAGTCAAATTAAAATATTAAAAGATAATTCTCAAAGTTTTCTTGATCAAGAACTGCAAAAACAAATTCTAGCACACCAAAATTTAATTGCTAAAAATATCAATCTACAAAATAAATATAATCTTTATACAGCTATAGGAATTTTCCTATTTACCTTAGTTGTATTGATTTTTTTCATACTTTTAACATTAAAAAAAGTAATCATACCTATATCTTTACTTGAAAAACTAAGTGCAAATCTAGCAGGAGAACATGCGAATTTAAGTGCAAGATTAGACATTGATAAAAAAAGTGAATTAGCTACAAGTGCTAACTATATTAATTCTTTCATACAGATAGTGCAAAATTCAGTTTTAGAAGCCATACAAACTGCAAATTCAAGCCACAAAAGCTCACAAAAACTTTCCCAAAATGCTGAAATTTTACAGCAAAGTTCACTTTTACAGCATGAGCAAATTTCTAATGTCCATGAAATAAGTTCTGTTTTAGAAAGTCATATAGACTTAACTCAAAATCTAGCTAAAAATACTATAAAAGATATGCATGATATGCAAGAAGTTATGGGAGAAGTTGAAAAAACGCTTAAAGAGCTAGTAGAGCTTATATTACTAAGTGGAGAAAAAGAACAAAGTGTTTTAAGTGCTATGGATATACTAGTACAAAGTGCTGATAGTATTGTAGAAGTTACAGCAACTATTAAAGATATAGCCGATCAAACTAACTTGCTAGCTTTAAATGCAGCTATTGAAGCAGCTCGTGCAGGAGAACATGGTAGAGGCTTTGCTGTTGTTGCTGATGAAGTTAGAAACTTAGCTGATAAAACTACAAAATCTTTAGTCGCTATAGAAACTACTGTAAGAACTATAGTACAACAAATCAATGACAACAAAAGCTTGATGGATGGAATTCATCAATCCATGAGTGATACTTCTAACAAAGCTAATATCTTACAAGGCGAAGTCGGCGCTTCTATAGAAAAATTAAAAACAAGTATCCATTCTACTAAAATTATGGAAGAAAAAAGCGATGAGTCAAAAGCTAAAATGAATGAGTTAGAACAAAATGTAGAAAAAGTGACTGAACTTGCAAATTGTGTTAAAAACTATTCACTCGAGCTAACACAAATTTCACAAGATGTTTTAGAAAATGCTTCTAAACTTTCAGAAAAACTAAAAACATTTGAGTAAGAAAGTTTAAACTTTCTTACTTAGATAAAATATCTGCTTTGCCATTTATAATTGCAACACAATGCTCATAATGAGCAGCATTTAATCCATCTTTGCTTCCTGCTTCCCAATTACCTTTTAAATGTATTGGTGTGCCATCTTTTTGACATACCATAGGCTCTATGCAAAATACCATGCCATTTTTGATTTTAGGTCCACTTTTTGCACTAGCACCTGGTTCTAAATAATTTGGAATTTCAGGCTCACCGTGTGGCTTTTTACCTATACCATGACCACAATAACCTTTCAAAGGTACAAATCCTCTTTTAGTGATAAACTCGCCAAGCTCATATGAAAGCTCTTTAAAACGCATACCTTCTTTGATAATATCTATAGCATAATACAAAGCATCTTTAGCACAAGCAATCAAAGCCTCATCAGTGGCTGAAATTTGACCTATAGGTATAGTCCTTGCTGCATCTCCATAATATCCATCTATACAAGTACCCACATCAAGCCCTAAAATATCGCCTTCTTTTAAAATACGCTCATCCCCTACACCATGAATGCAAGCTTGATTAAGCGAGATACAAATACTGCCTGGAAAACCATATAAGCCTTTAAAAGATGGTTTTGCACCATGATCAAGTATAAATTCTTCTGCTTTAATGTCAATTTCTTTTAAACTCATACCCGGAACTATAATGCCCTCTAGATAGTCAAGCGTTCTAGCTACAAGTTCATTTGCCTTGCGTAGTTTTTCTATTTCTGCTGGTTTTTTGATTTCTATCATTTATATTTTCCTTAAAATTTTTAAAAATTTAGCATTTATGCGCTTTTAAAAGCTTTAAGGAAAAACCTTAAGTTTTAAAACTTAAGGTTTTAACATACACTTGTAAGATTAGTAGCTAGGCCACCTAAAGAAGTTTCTTTGTATTTTGAGTTCATGTCTTTGCCGGTTTCATACATAGTTTTTATAACCTCATCAAGACTTACTTTTGGAGTTGATTTTCTACTCATTGCCATTCTAGCAGCTGAAATTGCTTTAATCGCTCCAAAGGCATTTCTTTCTATACAAGGAATTTGCACTAAACCACTTACTGGATCACAAGTTAAACCTAAATGATGCTCCATTGCAATTTCAGCAGCATTACAAGCTATCTTTGCATCAAAACCCATTACAGTAGCCATAGCTCCTGCTGCCATAGAACTTGCACTACCAATTTCAGCTTGACAGCCAGCTTCAGCACCACTTATACTTGCATTTTTCTTATAAAAAGAGCCTATTAACATAGCAGTAAGTAAAAAATTAATGGCTTTTTCATCGTTAAAACCAATAGTATGATTTTTAAGATAAAGCATTACAGCAGGCACAACAGCACATGCACCATTAGTTGGTGCAGTTACCACTCTAGCTCCACTTGCATTTTCCTCTGCAATAGCAATAGCATATAAAGAAATAAAATCAATAATTCCTAAAGGATCACTTGTCATAGCCAAACGCTCATTAAGTCCTTTGGCGCGGCGTTTTAAATGTAAATTCCCTGGAAGAAAATCTGAGCTTGGATGAATACCATTATAATAAACTTCTTGCATTACTTCCCAAATTTCTAAACAATAAGCTCTAATTTCTTCTTTAGTGTGAAATTGAAGCTCATATTCATAAGAGAGTTTTGCTAGATCCCATGAATTTTCTTCGCAAATTCTTAAAGCATCGCTTGCATTATTAATATCAAGTTCTAATTTAGTATGTTTTTGCTCACAAGCTCCATCTTTGTGTTTTTGAAGTTCAGCTTCACTCATAACAAAACCACCGCCTACCGAATAATAAATTTCTTCAGCAATGATTTCTCCATTTTCATTATAAGCACTTATTTTCAATCCATTTTCATGCAAAGGTAAAAAGTCTTTTTCAAAAATCAAATCTTTATCATAATCAAAATTTAATTCTTTTTGAGCATCTAAAACCAAAATTTTATCTTGCAAAATTTTATTAAACACACGATCTTGCAAAGCAATATTTAATTCTTTTGCTCTTAAGCCACTCAACCCCCATATAATAGCTTTATCACTTAAATGGCCTTTACCAGTAAGCGATAAAGAGCCATAAAGTTTGATTTGAATTTTTGTAATTTGTGTGATTTTATCTTTGATTTTTTCACAAAACATATTCCCTGCTAGCATTGGTCCTAAAGTATGAGAAGATGAAGGACCGACACCAACTTTAAATATACTTAAATTACTACTCATTCATCAGCACCTTAAAAAGTATAAATTACAGTGATGATTGTCAAAATACCTGTGATAAACACAAATGCATCTAAAGCTTTGTTTTGGAATTTTTTCATTTTAGATACAGTGTAAATTGCAATCATAGGCATTAAAAATAAGATTGCGGCAATGATTGGACCACCTAAGCTTTCAATAAAACCTAAAATACTTGGATTTACATAAGCAGTAATTAACATAACAATATACATTACCAAAGTTGAATAAACTGCGATTTTTTTCAAATCCGGATTATCATTACCTGCTAATTTACAACATTTTCTAACTATACCATAAGCACCTTCCCTAGCACCAAAATAATGCCCAAAGAATGAACTAGAAATTGCTAAAAATGCGATTAGTGGACCACCATAAGAAATAAATGGATTATCAAGTTTATTAGCAAAATAAGAAAGTACAGGTATGTTTTGTGCTCTAGCTTCAGCAAGTTCTGCAGGAGTTAAAGAAAGCACGCAAGATACCACAAAAAACATTACAAAAGCAAGTAACATTACAGAAGTTCTAAATAACACTTGATTTGCTTTTTGTACTGAATTTTCAGGATATTGCCTTTTTACACTTAAAGAAAAAGTAGAAATCGCTGGTGAGTGATTAAATGAAAACACTAAAACCGGTAAAGTTAGCCATACTATAGTAATAAATTCTTTTGTTCCAGGAATAGCACTAAAACTTTCAAACGACCATTGCGGGATAAGATATAAAGAAAATAAAAATAAAATAGCACATAAAGGATATACAAGCCACTCACATACTTTGGTAATTAATTCTTCACTAAAAAGCATAATAAGCATAAAAATACTTACTAAAACAAAAGCAAAAAGCGCTCTATAAAAAGGAAGTAAATTAGCTATAGTTTTTCCTTGCTCATTTACACTTGTTTGATACATAGCACTAATTGCGTTTGCGAAAGAACCATTTGGATCTAAAAGTGGTAAGAATTGATTATAAATAAAACTCTCAAAAGTATTAGTTATACCTACACAATATGCTAAACAAATTGGGAAAATTGCAAAGAAATAAAGCACAGAAATAAAAATACTTACTTTTCTACCAAAATACTCTTCAGCCGCATGAGTAATATCTTTATCATTACCATTTGCTTGACATACAAAACGACTTAAGGCTCTATGGCTTAAATACACCATTGGAAAAATAATCAAAGCCATTACAACAACTGGCCAAAAACCACCAACACCTGCTTTAATAGGTAAAAATAAAATCCCCGCACCAACTGCAGTCCCAAAAAGAGAAAGCATCCAACGCGTATCAAAAGAATTCCACTTAAGATTATCCACATTTTCTCCTTGTATAAAATAATAAAAAAAGCTTTTACCTAAAAACTTTTTGTATTATTTTACAAATATGCTCTTGAGTAGTTTGGCGTGATTTTTTCCCTTTCATTTAAAGCAACTGCGGCTTCATTTGCAAAATTTGGATTTCTTAATAATTTTCTACCATAACAAACTAAATCACACACCTCACCCAAAAGCAAAGCCTCACCTTCGCTAGCACTATTTATAAGACCCACACAAGATATAGGAATTTTAACAACTTCTTTTAAAGCCTTAGCATAAGGAGCTTGATAAAGTGGTGCTATATTTGGCACTAAAGAAGGTTTGTTGATATTTCCTCCTGCTGAAATATCTAACATATCAACGCCTAAATTTTCTAAAATCAAGGCAAGTTTTTTACTATCTTCCAAATTCCAACCACCCTCTTGCCACTCTGTAGCTGAAATTCTTACAAATAAAGTAATATCAACTTCTTTTTTTATACGCTTAATGATATCACACAAAAGACGCGCTCTATTTTCAAAACTACCACCATATTCATCATCTCTTTGATTTGATAAAGGAGATAAAAATGAACTAAGCAAATACCCATGAGCACTATGAAGCTCTATCGCATCATAGCCTGCTTCTTTAGCTCTTTTAGCACTTTGGATAAATTCTTGTTCAATTTGTAAAATTTCATCTTTACTTAAAACATGAAGTTTAGAAAATTTTTCACTAAAAGCGATATTACTTGGGGCTTTTGATATAGCTTGTTTGCATGAATTTTTACGACCACTATGATTTAGTTGGATAGCAACCTTAGCACCAAAATGATGACAAAGATCGACAAGCTCCTTATGTCCTCGAATTTGAAAATCTCCCCAAAGGCCTATATCATTATCAGCAATTTTTGCATTTTCATTAATCGCACAAGCTTGAACTATGATAAGCCCAACACCACCCAAAGCTCTAGCTCCATAATGTATCAAGTGAAATTGATTAATCTTACCATCTAAAACTTGTGTTTCATACATATCCATAGGAGGCATTACGATGCGATTTTTTACATAAAAATTTCCAATCTTTAGCTCACTCAAAAGTAAAGACATAATACCCCTTAAAATATTTTTTATATTACTATAATAGAAAAAAATTAATTTTTCTTAAAACATAGAGTATTTTAGACCAATATTATAATTTTTAATAGATTATTATTAAAAAAATAGTTTTTAATTATATTTTTTCATTATTAAAACTACAAAACACAATCTAATCAAATAAGCTTTTCTCAAAACACTTTAACATAAAGCTTTTGCGATGCAAAGGTGAATAACCAAATACTTTAATCTTTTCTATATGAGCTTTTGTACCATAACCTTTGTGTTTATCAAAATCATAATTATTATATAATTTAGAAAAATAACACATTTTTTGATCACGACTTACCTTAGCTAATATACTAGCGGCTGAAACTTCTTGCACTTTCATATCAGCTTTAATCATAGTATTAATACCCAAAACACCATAATTTAAATTTCCATCATATAAAATCTCATCTTGGTTAAAATGTTTTTTTATTATCTTTAAGCCCAAATTTAAACACTGACTAAGTCCTAAAATATCAATTTGCAAAGGTGAAAAAGCAAGGATTAAAAAATTTGAATTAGAAAGAATTTGCTCATATAATTCTTCTCTTTTTTTTGCACTTAATTTTTTAGAATCAGCTAAACCATCAATATTTTTTAAAAGCTTGCAAGCTGCCAAGTGCATATCTCCAGCTAAAGCTCCACGCCCAGCCTCATCTACTCCAACTAAAGCCATTATTTTTCCTTTATAATAGTATATTTTTCTACTAAATTTTCTAAAGAATAATTTATATTGGCAGGTGAGCTTGAAGGAAGTTCAAAAAATTCTTGCTCAGGATAAAATTTAGCAAAATATTTACTTGCAACTTTACCTAATACACAAATTTTTTCTATATTTGCCTTATCTAAAATAATACTTATATCATTTGCTTTGGCATAAGAAATAGTTTTATCATCTGAATTTTTTATCTTACAACTTGCTATAACATCCCAAAGTGCTATATGATTTGCTTTTAAAAAAGCCTTTTGCTCTTGCACTGTTTTTAACTCACACTCAAATAATATTTCAAAAATACGCCAAAAACGATTTTTACTATGTTGATAATAAAAATTTTCTTCTCTTGATTTAATAGATGGAAAAGAACCTAGTATCAAAACTTCTGAGTTTTCATCAAAAAAAGGTTCAAAAGGATGAGTTAGAATTTGCATATTAGGCCTTGATAAAAATAAAATATTTTATCATTTTTATCAAGATTTTTAAAATTACCCTAAAAATTCTCGTTTGAAGTATTCTTTTGGAGCTTTACACAAAGGACAGGCATTTGGTGCTTTTTTACCACGGTGTATATGCCCACAAACTTCACAAACCCATAATTCTTCTACTTCTGAATTAAAGAAATCTTCTTCTTCAAGCATTTTTTTAAGTGCTAAATATTCTCTTTCATGCTCAATTTCTACTTTACCAATAGCAGTAAATAATCTTGCTATGTTTTTCTTGCCTTCATCTTCTGCAATTTGTGCAAAATTTGGATACATAGTAGTATGCTCGTAATTTTCACCCTCTGCTGCACAGATTAAATTTTTAGCAGTTTCTTCTAAAGCTTTACCATCTACTAATTCATGATAAGCTTTAAACTCAGCTCTTGCATGCCATTTTTCATTTTCTGCAGCTTCTCTAAAATGCTTTGCAATAGCATGCCAACCTTCTTCTTGAGCAATATCTGCAAATAAATCATATTTGTTTCTTGCCATAGATTCACCTGCGAAAGCTTTCATCAAATTTATGGCTGTTAAATCTTTAGTAATGCACTCCATTTCTTGACCACAGCAACTAAGCTTCCCACCACCTACATTTTGCACTTCTACTTCATTGCCGCATTTTTGGCATTTATAGCTTTCATATTGTCTCATTTAATATCCTTGTGATTAATTTAAGTAAGATTTTGATTGAAAAACTCACCCAAATGTTATTGTAGCATTTGGGTGCTAAAAGATTTTAGTATTTTAAGAAATATTCTTGAATTTTCTTAGGATCACTTGTTTTAGTTAAAGCAAGCATTAACAATACTCTAGCTTTTTGAGGACTCATGTCACCTGTATCAATAAAACCAAGTTTTGCATCAGTATCACTTACTGCAACTCTACCAGCTACTACGCGTGAGCTTACCGCTACATTAAGACCTTTTTTAAGCAATTCTTTTAATACATCTTTTTGATAATCATGAATACTGCCAGCACCTGTTCCAGCTACAACTATACCTTTAGTTCCATTTTCAAACAAAGCTTTTGCTGCAACACCGCTACCATCATTTGCATAACTATAAAGAATATCTACTTTTGGTAATTCTTTTAGCTTGCTAACATCAAATGGAGATTTTTTAGTGTGTAATTTTGTATTAGTATTGTAGAAGAATGCTTTTCCATCTACTATATAACCCATATCACCCATATCCGGTGAACTAAATGCATTTACATTTAAACTATGAGTTTTCATAACGCCTCTAGCGCTTTGAATTCTATCATTCATAGCCACCATTACGCCTTTATTTTTTGCTTGTGGATCTGCTGCTAACGCTACAGCATTGTAAAGATTTTTAGGACCATCTGCACTAATTGCAGTTGATGGGCGCATTGCACCAACTAAAACAACAGGTTTATCGCTTTTTACGGTTAAATTTAGGAAATATGCAGTTTCTTCCATGGTATCAGTACCATGAGTAATCACAACTCCATCTACATCAGATTTTAAAAGCCTATTGACTTCTTTAGCAAGTTTTAGCCAAATTTCATTTGTCATATCTTTACTATCAATATTTGCAATTTGATCCCCGCTAATTACTGCTAAATCTTGAATTTGAGGCACTGCTTTAATCAAAGCATCAACCCCTAAAACACCAGCTGTATAACCTGTTGTAGCTACCGAACTATCAATCGAGCCTGCAATAGTTCCACCTGTAGCTAAAATTGCAACTTTTGGTTTTGCTTCCAAAATTCCTGCTCCTAAACTTAGTGCCATAGCTGCGCACATTAACATTTTTTTCATGTTAGTCCTTTCATTAGAAATGATAAAAATTATAATGCAACTATGTTTAAATAAAAATAAATTATTAATATAAAAAATACTTTAGTAAATATTCATTAATTAAAGCCATAAATTTGCAATTTTTTTTAGTTTTTCCACATCGCTTGAAGCGTAAAATTGAATGTTAGCTTCTTCTTGGATTGATGTTAAGTTAAATTCTTGTTGCAATTGCAAAGCTATAGCCTCGCCTGAATGAATAAGTTTTGTATTTTTGCCAAAATACTCTTCCAAAGAATGGGCGATTAAAGGAAAATGCGTGCATGCTAAGATTAGAGCATTAGGATGAAATTTAAGCTTATTAAAATAATACTCAAAAGCAGCTTTTAAAAAATCTCCTTGAAAAATCCCTTCTTCAACCATAGGTACAAAAAGCCCAGTTGCTTTTTCTTCCACTTTTAAAAAACCTTCTTTGATTAAAGCTTGCTTATAAGCGTGAGAATCCACGGTAGCTTGTGTTGCAATGACTAATATATTGGAGTTTTTGTCTTCTAAAGAGTTTTTAACCGCTAAAACCCCTGCTTCTATAACTCCAAGAACCGGAAATGGTGCATTTGCTTTTAGAATTTCTAAAGCATGCGCGCTAACTGTATTACACGCAATAATAAGCATATCGACTTTTTTTTCTTTGAAAAACTCTAAAGCTTCTAGGGAAAATTTAATGATAGTTTCTTTATCTTTAACCCCATAAGGTACCCTTGCGGTATCTCCATAGTAAATATATTCTTTAAAAAGTTTTGCTTGAAGTAAAGATTTTAAAACACTAAGCCCACCTACACCGCTATCAAAAACGCCTAGTCTCATCAAAATCCTTAAAAAGAGAAGAAAGTAGAAAATCTACTTTCTTATAAGCCTACTGCACTTAAGGTTTGGTATTTATTCATATAAATTTGAGCTTCAATTTTTCTCATTGTATCAAGCGCTACTTGAACTACGATCAAAACAGAAGTTCCACCAAAATAAAAAGGCACACCAAACAACTTCACAATAAGCCATGGTAATGTAGCTACAAGCCCTAAATAAATAGAACCTGACAAGGTAAGTCTTGATGCTACTTCATTAAGATAATTTGCAGTTCCTTCACCTGGTCTAATACCTGGTATGAAACCGCCTTGTCTTTTAAGATTTTCAGCTATATCTTTTGCATTAAATACAATTGATGCATAAAAATACGCAAAGAAAATAACAAGTAAGAATGTTAAAAAATGAAAGAAAAATCCATTTGGATTTAAAAAGTCATAAATTTTTAACACATACTCATTTGTACTTGTTTGCAAAATAGTGCTTGGAAACATCAAAATCGCACTTGCAAAAATAGGAGGAATTACTCCACTTAAATTTATTTTAATAGGTATGTAATTCATAATGCGTTTGTTTTGATTTTGCATGATTACTTTTCTTGAGTAAGAAATAGGAATTCTTCTTTCTCCAAGCTCTACTACTATAATAGCCCAAATAGTAAGTAAAATTACAACTAAAATAGCAATGATAGTCAAGAAATTCATCTCACCTGTATTTACCAAATTTACTGTTCCACTAATTGCACCTGGAATTGTAGAAACAATACCGCCAAAGATGATCAAAGAAATACCATTTCCTATACCGCGTTGAGTGATTTGCTCACCTATCCACATTAAAAGCATGGTACCTGCAAGCATAGAAATAGCAGAAAGTGCAATAAAAGTATTCATATCAATCATAATAGCTGACTGACCTGCTTTCCCATGAAGACTTTGCAAGCCTATAGAAACGCCTATACTTTGTATCAAAGTGATAGCTATAGTAGCATAACGGATAATTTGCATATATTTTTGCATACCATCGCGTTCTTTTTTCATCTTTCCTATGTTAGGAAAAGTTGCCGCTAAAAGCTCCATAATAATCGAAGCAGTAATATAAGGCATAATGCCTAGAGAGATGATGCTAAGTCTTTCAGCAGCACCCCCACTAAACATATTAAACAAGCCTAATGCATTAGATGCATTAGAATCAAAAAATTCCTTGATAACACTGACATTAACCCCCGGAACTGGAACATAAGCTAATATTCTATAAGCAAATAAAAAAGCTAATGTTATGAGAATTTTATTTGTCAATGCTTTATTCATTATTTTTGTCCGCTAAAAGTGATCTTCTCGTCTTTAATTTTACTAGCAAGATCTTTAGCACTTGCTCCAATAAGCTTAACTTTATTTACATTTTTTGAAAGCTTATGAATGCTATTGATTGTTTCAAATGTAATTTCGCTAAGCTCTTTGATTGCTGTGATTTTTTCAACATTAATCACATAAGGTTTTTCAAATTTAGAAGTAAAACCTACTTTTGGTAAGCGTCTTTGAAGTGGTTGTTGACCCCCTTCAAAACCTCTTTTTTCGTTATAACCTTTTCTAGCAGTTTGGCCTTTTCCACCTTTAGTGGAAGTTTTTCCCATACCACTACCTTGACCACGGCCTATTCTTTTGGTTTTATGTGTTGAACCTGGTGCTTTTGTTAAATTCATTGATTATCCTTTAAGCATTGTAAGTGCTTTGATAGTAGCACGCACAACATTTGCTGAATTATTTGAACCTAAAGACTTAGTTAAAATGTCTTTAATACCTGCAAGTTCCACGATAGGACGTGTTGAACCACCTGCAATAACCCCTGTACCTTCGCTTGCTGGTTTAAGTAAGATTCTACTTGCGTTGTATTTTACTTCTACATCATGAGGTATAGTTGAACCTTTTGTTTTAACTTCAACAATGTTTTTAAAAGCATCATCAACTGCTTTTCTGATAGCATCTGGAACTTCTTTAGCTTTTCCATAGCCCACACCAACTAAACCTTTTCTATTTCCAACGATAACTAAAGCAGTAAATCTAAATCTTCTACCACCTTTAACAACCTTAGTAACCCTGCCGATATCGACGATTACTTCTTCAAATTCTTCTCTATTATATTTTTCCATCGATCTTCCTTTTGGGTTATAGTTTGATTCCGTTTTCTCTTAGTGCTTCAGCTAATGCTGCAATAACACCATGGTATAAATAACCATTTCTATCAAACACTGCTTCTTCTATGTTTTTAGCTTTTAAAACTTTTGCAAATTCAGCTGCTATTTTTTTAGCACCTTCTTTATTTGCTTTAACACCAATTTTTCTTCCATCTACTGCTGCTAAAGTTACTGCTTTAACATCATCGATAGCTTGGATATATAAAGTTCTGTTTGATTTAAAAACAGAAACTCTTGGAAGAGCTTGTGTTCCTGAAATTTTTGCTCTAATTCTTTTTTTTCTTTTAATTCTTAAAGATATTTTTCTTTTTAATACATTTGCTCTCATATTCTATCCTTACTTCTTAGATGTCTTACCAGCTTTGCGGATAATACGCTCATCTGAATATTTAACACCTTTTCCTTTGTAAGGCTCAGGTGGTCTAAATTCACGAATTTGAGCAGCAACTTGACCTACCACTTGTTTATCGCTACCTTTGATAATAACATTGTTTTTATCAACGGTAATTTCTATGCCTTCTGGAATAGCATAGTTGATAGGATGAGAAAAACCTAAAGCAAGTTCAAGAACTTTACCTTTTAACGCAGCTTTATAACCAACACCGTTGATTTCTAAAGTTTTGCTAAAACCATCAGTTAAACCGATGATGATGTTTTGAGCTAAAGCTCTATAAGTTCCCCAATAAGCTCTACTTTGTCTATCTTCACCTTTAGGAGAGAAAAGAATTTGTCCTTCTTTAATCTCAACATTAACATTTGCTTTTGTATCAAGCTCTTTTGCTAAATTTCCTTTTTTGAATTTTAGCAAGTTACCTTCTAATTTTACTTCTACTCCACTTGGAATAGCAACTGGTTGTTTACCTATACGAGACATTCATTTTTCCTTTTTACTTGTCTACGATATGACTACTTTATAAGAATGGATACCGAATACCATAAAAAGTAGAAACTCTTACCAAATAGTACATAAAACTTCGCCGCCAACGCCTGCTTTATAAGCTTCGTCGTTAGCTAAAACACCTTTTGAAGTGCTTACTACGATAGTACCATAACCGTTTTTAAATCTTTTGATCTCATCTTTACCTTTATAAACACGACGACCAGGTTTAGAAATACGCTTAACTTCGTTAATTACGCTTTTACCTTTTTCATCGTATTTTAAAACTACATTGATGAATTTCTTTTTATCCTCTTCAATAACATTAAAGCTTTCAATATAGCCTTTAGCTTGGAAAATTCCAAGTAAAGCTTCGATAACTTTAGAATGCAAAAGTTGAGTAGTCTCTAATCTTCTCATCCCTGCATTTCTAATTCTTGTTAGTGAATCTGAAATTAAATCATTTATCATGGTTCTTTCCTCTTACCAACTTGCTTTTTTAAGACCAGGAATTAAACCTTCATTTGCCATTTTTCTTAAGCAAACTCTACAAATTCCAAAATCTCTATAAACTGAATGTGGTCTTCCACAAATTTGGCATCTAGTATACCCTCTAACACTAAATTTAGGTTTGCGGGCAGCTTTTGCAATCATTGATTTTTTAGCCATATTACTTTCCTTTTGCAAATGGCACGCCAAATAATTCTAATAATTTTTGTGCCTCTTTATCTGATTTTGCTGTTGTAACGATAGAAATGTTCATACCATGAGTTCTTAAGATTTTATCATATTCAACTTCTGGGAACATTAACTGCTCATCTAAACCAAAGTTATAGTTTCCTCTTCCATCAAAACCATCTCTTGGAAGACCTCTAAAGTCTTTAACACGAGGAAGAGCTATAGTAATAAGCTTATCTAAGAAAGCATACATATTGTCTTTTCTTAATGTTACCATTACACCTACTGGGAAGCCTTCTCTTACTTTAAAACCAGCAACTGATTTTTTAGCTTTTGTGATAACTGCTTTTTGCCCAGCGATCAATGAAATAGTATCTGCAACATTTTGTAATACTTTTTGATCTTTTGCTAATTCCCCAGCACCTACACTGATTACAACTTTTTCAATAAAAGGAACAAGCATAGGATTTTTAATATCAAATTCTTTAACTAAAGCAGGTTTGATATTTTGAGTATATTTTTCTTTCAATCTCATCATCTTATTCTCCTGCCTTTGCTACATTTGAAATATCCATTGGCATTTCTTTATTGATAAAACCGCCATTTGGATTTTTATCACTTGGCTTAACAGCTTTTTTAGCGATTTTACAACCCTCAACAATTACTTTATTTGTTTTAGGAAATACTGCTAAAACTTTGCCTGTTTTGCCTTTGTCATCGCCTGCGATAACTTTTACCATATCATTCTTTTTAATTTTTAATTTCATTACAACACCTCCGGTGCTAGTGAAACAATTTTCATAAAGCCACCATATCTTACTTCACGACCTACTGGTCCAAAAATACGCGTTCCGATAGGCTCTCTTTTAGCATCAAGAATAACTGCTGCATTTTCATCAAAACGAATTAAAGAACCATTGTCTCTATGAATTTCTTTTTTAGTTCTAACGATAACTGCTTTTACTACTTGACCTTTTTTAACTTTACCATTTGGTAGAGCTTTTTTTACAGATGCAACGATTACATCACCAACAGTAGCGTATCTTCTTTTGCTACCACCTAAAACCTTAATACACATTAATTCTTTTGCACCGCTATTATCAGCAACTGCAAGCCTAGTAAAACTTTGAATCATTACTCAACTCCTGCTGATACTATAGTTTTTAAGCGAAATGATTTTCTCTTAGAAAGTGGTCTACATTCAATAGCAACTACAGTATTTCCCACTTTAAGTTCATTTCTTTCATCATGAATTAAATATTTTTTAAAGCGTTTTACGATTTTTCTGTATTTTGGGTGAACCACTTTTCTTTCAACCAAAATTGTTGCTGTTTTATCTCCAGCAATTTGAACAACAACGCCTTGAATTTCTCTTTTAAATGCCATTTTCTATCCTTATTTTAAAGCGCTAATTGCAGTATTGATTCTAGCGATGTCTTTTTTAACTTCGCTAATCTCTTTAGGATTAGTTAGCTGCATTGTTTTTAGCTTTTGTCTTAAAGTAAATAAAAGCACCTTTTTTTCTTTTAGCATTGTTGCAAGCTCACCTGCTGTTTTATCTTTAATCTCAGTATATTTCATTTTGGCTCTCTCTTGTAACAAACTTAGTTTTAAATGGCAATTTATGCATCGCTAAAGTTAAAGCTTGTCTTGCCATTTCTTCATTAACCCCTGCCATTTCATAAATAATACGACCTGGTTTAATGTTCATTACCCATTCCTCAACTGCACCTTTACCTTTACCCATACGAGTTTCTAAAGGTTTTTTAGTTAGAGGTTTATCTGGGAAAACTCTAATCCAAGTTTTACCTTGTCTTTTTACAAAACGAGTTAAAGCAATACGAGCTGCTTCGATTTGGCGTGAATTGATACGGCCAGCTTCAGTTGCTTTTAGGGCAAAATCACCAAAAGTAAATTCAGTCCCTCTGTTGGCATAACCTCTGTTACGCCCTTTCATCATTTTACGATATTTTGTTCTTTTTGGCATTAACATGATTATTTACCTCTTCTTGCTCTTCTAGTTTTTTTAGCTGGAGCGTTTTCTTCGGTTTTTTCAGGTTGAACACCCTTTTGTAAAACTTCACCTTTGAAGATCCATACTTTAATACCTATATTTCCATAAGTAGTATGTGCTTCTGCAAAACCATAATCAATTTTTGCTCTTAAAGTGTGAAGTGGAACACGACCTTCTAGATACCATTCAGTTCTTGCCATTTCAGCACCACCTAAACGGCCTGAAACTGAAACTTTAATCCCTTTAGCACCTGCTTTTTGCGCTCCTTGAATTACTTTTTTCATTGCTCTTCTAAAAGCAATTCTTTTTTCAAGTTGAGTAGCAACACTTTCAGCTGCAAGCTGAGCTGAAGCACCTGCTTTTCTTTCTTCTTTGATATTGATATTAACTTCTTTTTTGATTAAATCTTGAAGTTCTTTTCTTAAAATATCAACATCACTACCTTTTTTACCAATAATAATCCCTGGTCTTGCAGCTACAACAGTTACTCTTAATTTTTTCGCTGTTCTTTCTACAAGAATTTGGCTAATTCCTGCATAATAAAGTTTTCTTTTTAAAAATGTTCTGATTTTATAATCTTCACCAATATTTTCTGCTAAATTAGCTTTTGTAGGAAACCATCTTGATTCCCAATTTCTATTAATTCCTAGTCTTAAACCAATCGGATTTACTTTTTGTCCCATATTAGCTTTCCTTTTTCACTGATGCTTTTTTAGCTTTTGTAGTTTTTTCAGCACTTGCTTCTACTTTACTAACTTCTACCAAAATGTGTGAAGTTGGCTTTCTAATACGACTAGCACTTCCTCTAGCTCTTGGTCTAAATCTTTTTAAAACCGCACCAGCATCAACACGACAACTTGAAACAACAACTTCATTTGCTTCAAATCCGCCATTTGCTACAGCACTTGAAATAGCATTTGCTATAAATTTAGCACCTTTATTTGGCATAAATTTCAAACTAGCTAATGCAAGCTCTGCATTCATACCTTGAACTTCTCTAGCAATCAATCTCGCTTTAGTTGGAGATAATCTTATGAATTTAATTAACGCTCTACTCATAAATCTCCCTTACTTACCTATTTTTTTCTGAACAGAGCCTTTATGACCCTTAAATGTTCTAGTAGGTGCAAATTCACCTAATTTGTAACCGATATGATTTTCAGTAATATATACTGGGATAAAGCTTTTTCCATTATGAACATTAAAAGTTAAACCTATCATATCAGGTATAATAGTGCTGCGTCTTGACCAAGTTTTAATTGGCTTACCATCGTTAGCTTTTTTAGCAGCGATGACTTTTTTCATTACATGGTCATCAACAAAAGGACCTTTTTTTAGTGACCTAGCCATCTTACTTTCCTTTTCTTCTTGAAATTATTAGCTTATCGCTAGCTTTTTTACGGCGAGTTTTAGCACCTTTAGTTGGTTTACCCCATGGAGTAACTGGATGACGGCCTGAATTTTTCTTACCTTCACCCCCACCGTGCGGGTGATCAACTGGGTTCATCGCAGAACCTCTTGTTTGAGGACGAATACCTCTATGGCGGTTTCTTCCTGCTTTACCGATAGTCACATTTGACCATTCTTCATTACCAACTTCACCGATACTTGCCATACATTCAGCTAAAACTTGTCTCATTTCACCACTTGCAAGTCTTAAGATAACATATTTTTCTTCTTTACCCATTAATTGAGCATAAGCACCCGCTGAACGGATCATTTGACCGCCTTTGCCTGGTTTTAACTCGATATTGTGTACGATAGTACCCACTGGGATATTTCTTAATTTCATTGCATTACCTGGCTTAATGTCAAGTCCGCTTTCAGCAGCACAAATAACATCACCAACGCTTAAACCTTTTGGTTGTAAGATGTATCTTTTTTCACCATCTCTATAAGAGATTAATGCAATACGACAATTTCTGTATGGATCATACTCGATTGCTTCAACTTTACCTTCAATACCAAATTTTCTTCTTTTAAAATCTATAATTCTGTAAAGTTTTTTAGCACCTGCTTCTTTATGACGGCTTGTGATTCTACCATTATTGTTACGACCTGCATGAGCTGGAAGTTTTACAAGTAATGAACGCACACTAGCTTTTGCTGTGATATCATCAGAGCTTACACCTGTGATGTATCTTCTACTTGGAGTATATGGTTTATAAGTTTTAATTGCCATCTTATGCCTCCGAACTTTCTAAGCTCACACCTTCTGGTAGCTTAACATAGAATTTTTTAAAGCTATTTCTTTGACCTTCGCGACCTCTAAAACGCTTTACTTTTCCATCCATTTTTAAAGAATTAATTCTTACTGGAGTTACACCAAAATATTCTCTTAAAACTTCTTTTAGACCATTTTTAGTCATTTTTGGAGAAGTTTGAATAACTACAACACCTTGCTCTTGAAGGTTTAAGCTTTTTTCAGTGTAAAGTATTGTTTTTATATCAGTAATATCTGCCATTTTAACCCTCTTTTACGATAGATTCAAGCGCTGCTTTTTCAATGATAACAGCATTAAATACAGATACTAAATAAGCATTTACTTCGCTAATATCAACTACATAGCAATTTGCTAAGTTTCTAAAAGCAAGAAGTGTTTTTTCATCTAGTAAATCTTTTACAATTAAAGCATCTTTTAAACCAAGCTTTTTAATAACTGCATTTGCATCTTTTGTTTTACCGCTTTCAATGCTTAAACTATCTACTGAGAATAATGCATTGTTTTGTGCTTTATCAGCCAATGCTCTTTCAAGCGCTAAGCGTTTTTGTTTTTTATTAACTTTTTGGAAATAATTACGATTGTTTGTAGGGCCAAATGCTACAGCACCACCAACCCAAACATTCGTTCTTGTTGAACCTGCTCTTGCACCACCACGACCTTTTTGTCTCCATGGTTTTTTACCACCACCGCTTACATCGCTTCTACCTTTAGTATGAGCTGTGTTTGCTCTAAGGCTAGCAAGATAAGATTTTACATATAAATAAAGGTTGTGAGGATTAACTTCTGCATATTTTGCTGGAAGATCGAGTTCACTAGCTTTTTCAAATTTATCATTTAAAACAGTTACTTTACTCATTTTGCAATCCTTATTTTACCCATAGCACCATTAAATCCTGGTACCGCACCTTTTACTACTAAGATGCCATTTTCTTCATCAAATGAAACTACTTCATTTTTAACAGTAACTTTTACATTACCATAATGACCTGCCATTTTCATACCTGGTTGAACACGACCTGGCCATTCGCGGTTACCGATTGATCCGTGGCGTCTGTGGAATCTTGAACCGTGACTTGCAGGACCTCCGGCAAATCCGTGTCTTTTAACAACCCCACTATAACCTCTACCTTTAGAATTAAAGCTTACTTTTAAGATAGAAGCTTCTTTTAAAGGATTAAGATCAATATCACCTGCTTCTGTGTTTGCTACTTCTAAAGAAGCAAATCTATTATATTCAGCTGAAAGATTGTATTTTTTTTGCTGACCTGCAATGCATTTATTATTTGCTTTGCCTTTTACATAAGCAACCAAAGCTTTTCCATTTTCTACTTCACATACTTTAGTTTGAACAAGTTTAAGTAAGGTTACAGGAATGCTTGGTGTGCTGATTGTTCTACTCATACCAATTTTTTCTACAATGTATTCCATATTCTATCCTTATTTACCCATAGCTCTTACTTCAACATTGACCTCTGGAGCCAAGTCAAGCTTAGTGAGTGAATCTACTGTATCTGGAGTAGCTGCTACAATATCAAGCATACGAGCATGAATTCTCATCTCAAATTGTTCGCGTGAATCTTTATTGATGTGTGGAGATTTCAAAACTGTGTATCTTTTGATTTTTGTAGGCATTGGCACTGGACCTCTGATGTCAGCACCTGTTCTTTTAACAGCTTCTACAATTGCTGCAACTGTGCGATCTAGAACTCTGTGGTCATAAGCTTTTAGCTTAAGCCTGATTCTTTCCATATTTTTTCCTTTGTAAAGAACTCGTTAGACCCATAAGAATCTAACCACCATATAAAATGATGTTGAAATTATATAAAAAGAGCCTTTGCTATGTCAAGAAATTTATGCATTTTTTTTAATTATTTTCCTTTTAAAAAGGATAAAAATTAAATTTTATAAAATTTACAAGATTTTTTATACATTAAGAAAATCTAAGAAAAAATATAGTATGATTTCAAAATCTAAAGGGGCATTAGCTCAGCTGGGAGAGCACAACGCTGGCAGCGTTGGGGTCAGCGGTTCGAACCCGCTATGCTCCACCATTAATTACAAAGAAATTTATGAAATCACTACAATTTTTTTACGATAATTACCCAAAATTTCAAAAATTTGATGAAAGAAAAATTCAAATTCAAACCCATAAAAACATCATTATAAAAGGTGGTTTTGCAAGTGGTAAGAAAAATTTAATTTTAAATTTTTTATCTTTGTACAAAAGTGAAAATATACTTTTTATCGATTGTGATGATTTAAAATTTCAAGCAAGTGCTTTGGTAAATTTAAATTCGTTTTTAACCTATAATCCACAGATTAAATTTTTAGCACTTTGCAACTTTGCTCATGATTTTGACTTTGCCAGTTTAAAACACCTTAATTTGCAAATCATATTAAGTGTTTGTGATAGCAATTTTCATTTAGATTATTTTGAAGAACTTCATTTAGATTATTTAGACTTTGAAGAATTTTTAAGCTTAAACAAAAAATACGCTGACACTAAAACCATGGTAAGTTATTTTTTACATACAGGACGCAATGTGATTTTAAATCACAACTTTAACACAAACTCATCATACTTAAGAAGTTTTTACACTCCATTAGAGCTTACCATACTCAAACAAATTGCCTTAGAACTCGGGAATGAATTTAGCGTTAATGAGCTATTAAAAACACTAAAAAACAGTATAAAAATTTCCAAAGATACCTTATACAAAAGCATAGAAAAACTAGAATCAAACTACACTTTGTATTTTGTAAAAAATCTTGAAAAAAATTTAAAAAAAGTATATTTTTGGGACTTTTCACTAAAAAATTCTCTAAGTATACAAAAAGACTTTAGTGCTTTGTTTGAAAATTTGATTTTAAGCGAGTTATTTAAATTTAAACAAGAAATTTTTTATACTAAGCATTTTGATTTTTACTTACCAAGTCTTAAAAATGCATTTTTATGCTCGCCCTTTAAAGATAAAGATTTACTTAGTTTAAAAGTCAAAAAAATACTTAGTAAAAACCAACTCGCACTTTCAACTATTTATATCATCACGCTTTCACAAAGAGATGAGTTTTTTATAGAAGGGGTGCGTGTGATGATTTTACCTTTTGATGAGTGGGCTTTAGGAAATTAATCTAACTTATCAAGCTTATGTTGATTTATGATAGAAATAATAAGCTTGGTATAATTACTTTTGATCTCTGAGTATTTTTCCAAATGACTTGCCGCTTCTTTACCATCAAGTTTTTCATTTTGATTTATAGCATCCCACCGCCAAGCTCTAAATTCCTTATAAGCATCATGACGATTTAAATTTAGCAAGTATGAATCCACACTTTCTTGTAAGCTATCAAATATACGAATTTTATGAGTTTTACCTTCACTTCTTTCTTTTGGAATCAAACCTTTCTCACCCCAAGTCCATTCTCCAAATAAATTATTTGCTTCTTTAGCAAAACGACTTGTACCAGTTGCGCTTTCAATAATTGCTTGAGCTATGGCTAAAGATTTTGGAACTTTTTGGATACGCAGTTGGTATTCCTTGTGATCGTATAAATTTTTAACGCGATATTTTTCTTTTAAAAACCATAGTTTTTGCACAGCATTAGAATTTAGTTTTCTAAAATTACTCTTTAAAGCTTCCTCAAAAAAAATATCTATAAATTCTTTTTCATTTTCAATTTCTTTGAAAGAAACATCTAACAAAGCATTGATTTTTTTGATAAAAATTTCACGCTTTTCTTTTATACTTAAAGCGTAATAATGTTTATCAAAACCTGCTATAAATTCAGCTTTTAAAAATAAAAAACTGCTAAGTAAAATTATAATCAGCTTCAAAACAGCACTTTACCTTTCCTCTGAAAAATATTTGATCATCCTCTAATCTAAAATATAAATTTTCTTTGCTTTTTGGCTTTACTAAAATATCATCTTTAACTTTTTGATTTAAATAAGCAAGATAAAAACAAGCTCCCATACCTGTACCACAAGCTAAAGTCTCATCTTCTACCCCGCGTTCATAGGTTCTAACTCTTATAAATTCTTCATTTTCTATTTTAGCAAAATTAACATTTGCATTATATTTTTTACGCACTTCTTTGCATAAATTTACATCAAATTCATTTAAATCATCAACAAAAGTCACCATATGTGGCACACCTGTATTACATCCTTGCCAAATTCTATCTTTATGTTTAAAAGCTTCTTTAATATCCTTCACTCCACTTAATTTAATCTCTACCATGTCATCATCAACAAATGATTTTATAAGTCCTGCTCCGGTTAAAAAATTTAAATATTGTGATTTTTTTAGATAATGATGAGCAAAATGAGCTGCTGCACGCGATCCATTACCACACATATTTGCTTTACTACCATCGCAATTATAAAATTCCCATTCAAAATCATATCTATCATGAGGCACAACTACTATAAGCCCATCAGCACCTATGCCCTCATAACGATTACAAAGAATTCTAGCTAACTCGCTACGATCTTTTTTTTCACCATCTGCAAATACTACAAAATCATTTCCGCTTGCACAATATTTATAAAATTTCATTTTTAACCTTTAAAGTATGTTTTAAAAAATTTAGCACATTTTCTTCAAATTTTTCATAACTTGAAATATTTTTTATCACAAAATCTGCTTTTTTTAGTTTTTCTTCTATGTCAAGTTGCAAATTAATTCTTTTTAAGGCTTCATTTTCATCTAAATTATCTCTTTGTATTAATCTTTTTAATAAAATTTCTTTTGGAGCATAAATCAATATACTTTTTCCTAGATCTTGATAATGATTATTTTCAAAAAATAAAGGTAATTCTATAAAAAAAGCCTTATTTTTTTTATCTAAAATTAGTGCTTTTTGTAAAATTTCTTCTTTGATTTTAGGATGTAAAAAACCTTCTAACTTTTTTTTGGCGTTTAAATCATTAAATACAATAGCACCAAGCTTTTTTCTATCTATTTTTCCTGCTATGATTAAATCATTATTATCAAAAAGTTTAGCTATGGAATTAGCATTTTCATTTAAAAGCTCATGAGCTATCACATCTGCACTTAAAGTATCAAAACCCAAATTTTGAACTATTTTTATAAAGCTTGACTTTCCACCTGCTATACTTGAAGTCACAAAATAAGCATTTTGCATAATTTAACCTTAAAATATTTTTAGTTAAAATACCTTTTAAATTCTTAAAGGAAGATAAATGAATATAAGCTATGAAGATGCGGGCGTAAGTATAGATAATGGTAATACTTTTGTAGAAGCAATCAAGCCTTTAGTAAAAGAAACTTTTAATGAAAATGTTTTAGGTGGCATAGGTTCTTTTTCAGGTGCTTTTGCCATGCCAAGTGGTTTTAAAAATCCTGTTATGCTAGCAGCAACAGATGGGGTAGGCACAAAGTTGCGTCTTGCTATTGATAGTCAAAAATTTGACACAATAGGCGAAGATTTAGTAGCAATGTGCGTGAATGATTTAATTTGCAATTTTGCTACGCCTTTGTTTTTTCTAGACTATTATGCAAGTGCAAAGTTAGATGTAGAAGTAGCTAAAAAGGTTGTAGCAGGGATTGCTAATGGTTGTAAAAAAGCAAATTGTGCCTTAATAGGCGGAGAAACTGCTGAAATGCCTGGAATGTATCATAACAATGACTTTGACTTAGCAGGTTTTTCAGTGGGCATGGCTGAAAAAGATGAAATAGATAGAAGAAATTTTGTAAAAAATGGAGATATTTTACTAGCTTTGCCTAGTAGTGGGCTTCATTCTAATGGATATTCTTTAGCTAGAAAAGTATTATTTGAAGCACAAAAGCTTAAGTTTGATGATAAAATAGATGGTAAAAATTTAATCGATATTTTACTTGAACCTACAAGAATTTATGTAAAAGACTTTTTAAAATTAAAACCTTTCATCAATGCACTAGCTCATATAACAGGTGGTGGTTTAGTAGAAAATTTACCTAGAGTTTTTCCAAGAGGAATAGGTGCTATTATTAGAAAACATCATCTAAAAACTCCTGAAATTTTTTATCAAATAGGCCAAAGCGTAGAAGAGGCTGAAATGTATAGAAGCTTTAATATGGGCGTGGGTTTAGTTATGGTAGTAGACCCATCTAATGTAGGAAAAGTTTTAGAAAGTTCAGATGCTTATGTAATAGGCGAAGTTGTGCTAAATGAAGGGGTTGTTTTAGAGTAAAATCTCTTAGACTTTCTAAGAGATTTTATTTTTTAGTTTAGCGGATGAAGTTCATTTGCATAAAAGCTTACTGAATTCATACCTTCTTTGATAGCCCATTCATAAGCTTTTACTACAAATTCCCAGTTAATGTGTGCGTAGAATTTTTCTAAATACGCAGGGCGTGCATTACGGTGATCTACATAGTAAGCATGCTCCCACACATCAACTACTAAAAGTGGAACTTTACCTTCAGTGATAGGTGTAGCAGCATTGCTTGTAGCTACTAATTCTAATTTTTGATTTTGAGTGTTATAAACTAGCCAAAACCAACCAGAACCAAATACTCCTGTAGCTCCTTTGATGAATTCTTCTTTTAAATTTTCCATAGAACCAAAGTCTTTTTCAACCGCTGCTTTAAACTCATCACTTAAAGAACAGCCACAACCACAGCATGTTTTTGGCTTAATGCAGTCAAAATAAAAGTCATGATTATACACTTGAGCAGCGTTGTTAAAAATTCCGCCATTTGAGTTTTGTATGATATAAACTAAATCTTTTCCTGCAAATTCAGTATCTTTGATAAGATTGTTTAGGTTATTTACATAAGTTTGGTGGTGTTTGCCATGATGAAATGCAAAAGTTTCTGCACTCAAAAAGTCTCCAAAAGCGTCTGCTTCATAAGGTAGTTTTCTTAATTCAAACATATTGTTCTCCTTTTTTAAATTTTATAGCATTCTAACATAGTTAAGTTAAAAAAGACTAAATGAGTCTTTATTTTTCAAAAAGTATTACTTTGCCTTGCTCTAAGCTTTTTGCTACATCGATAATGCGTTGGTTTTTACTACCTTTAAATTTTAAAGATAAGTCTTTTTGCTCTAAAATAAACTTCCCATCTATCAAAACATCAGCTAAGATAAGTAATTCTTTCATAGCTTGCTCTTGCAATAGCTCTTCATAAGTAAAACCTGTATATATAGTAAGATCAAGCCCTAAAGCCTTAATGTGCTTTGCTAGAATACTTAAATTTTTTGCTTGCATAAAAGGCTCCCCGCCACTAAAAGTAACACCTTGGAGCAAAGGATTTTTACAAATATCATCATACAAACTTGCTAAATCTTGCAAATATCCTTTGTTAAAATCATGTGTTTGTGGATTATGACAACCTTTGCAATGATGAGGGCAGCCTTGAGTAAAAATCACATAACGCAAACCATAGCCATCGACTATGGATTCTTTTATGACACCGGCTAATCTAAGAAAAATCGTGTTTAATTCTTGCATGAACTTCAGCTTTTTTAGCGTCATTAAAACGATCAAGCGTTCCTACTAAATAGCCTGTGATTCTTCTTATGCGTTCAAATTTAATATCATCTTCTTTTCTATGGCACTTTGGACAAAACTCATCTATCACACCACTATAACCACATACTGGATCTCTATCTAGAGGGAAATTAATCGAGCCATAGCCTATATTGCTTTCTTTCATACATTTTATAATGCGTTCAAAACTTTCTAAATTCTTACTCACATCACCATTTAATTCCACATAAGTAATATGCCCGCCATTATTTAACTCATGATATGGGGCTTCTATTTGAATTTTTTCATATATACTAATAGGAAAATCTACAGGAATATGAAAAGAATTGGTATAAAATTCTTTATCGGTTATGCCTTTTAAAATGCCGTATTTTTTTTGATCTAGTTTTAAAAATCTTCCACTTAAACCTTCAGCCGGGGTAGCTATGAGTGAAAAATTCAGTTTGTCTTTGAGTGCTTTTTCATCGACAAATTCACGCATAAAACGCACGATTTGCAAACCTAAATCCCTTGCTTCTTGACTTTGTCCATGATGAGAACCTACTAAAGCTATTAAACTCTCACAAAGTCCTATATAACCTATAGCTAAAGTCCCGTGTGCTATGATTTTTTCTACGCTATCATTTTCTTTTAAAGAATCTGAATCTATCCAAATTCCCTCGCCCATTAAAAATGGGAAATTTTTAACCTTTTTTAGACTTTGAATTTTATATCTATGAAGTAATTGCTCATACACAAGCTCTAATTTTTCTTTTAAAAGTGAGTAAAAAAGCTCTAAATTTCCTTTGGCTTCTATGGCTAAACGCACAAGGTTTATACTTGTAAAACTTAAATTTCCCCTGCCACTTGTGATTTCTTTGCTCTCATCATAAACATTTGCCATAACCCTAGTTCTACAACCCATATAAGCTACTTCGCTATTATAATCACCCTTTTTATAGTATTTTGCATTAAAGCTTGCATCTAAAAAGCTAAAATTTGGAAAAAGTCTTTTAGAAGCACATTCTATAGCGAGTTTAAAAAGCTTGTAGTTTGGATCTTTTTCATTATAATTAATACCTTCTTTTACTTTAAAAATTTGCACAGGAAAAATTGGTGTTTCACCATTTCCTAAGCCTTTCATCGTGGCTTTGAGTAAATTTTCTATTACCATTTGCCCTTCAAAAGAAGTATCAGTACCATAGTTTAGTGTGCTAAAAGGCACTTGGGCTCCTGCTCTTGAGTTCATAGTATTAAGATTATGCACCAAAGCTTCCATAGCTTGAAAAGTCGCATCTTGGGTTTGCTTTAATGCTCTTTTATAAGCATAAGCATTTGCTTGTTTTAAAAAATTCTCATCATTATTTAAATCAAGCTTTAAAAGCTCTTTAAAACATTCTTTTTCGCTTGAAACTTGAAAATTAGCATTTTTAAAGCATTGCTCGTCTAGGTTTTGTTCTAATTTTATTTCAAAAAAAGCATTTATAGCCTTTTTATACTCTTTTTGAAAAGTCTTTGCCACACCCTTTGCCATAGCAAAATCAAAATTTGGTATAGATTGACCTCCATGCATTTCATTTTGATTAGCCTGTAAAGCAATGCAAGCTAAAGAAGCATAAGATCTGATATCATTTGGCTCACGCAAACTTCCATGTCCAGTGCTAAAACCATTTTCAAAAAGCTTTAACAAGTCTATTTGACAACAAGTTTGTGTTAGCATATAAAAGTCTTTATCGTGTATATGTATATCGCCATTTTTATGTGCATTTGCGATATGTTTTGGTAAAATACACTCATCTACATAGTATTTTGCTCCTTCTGAACCATATTTTAACATCATACCCATAGCACTATCTGAGTTGATATTGGCATTTTCTCTTTTTAAATCAGCTTCTTTAGAATCTTTGAAAGTTAAATCATCATACAAATTTAGCAAATCATAGCTACCATTGCGGATTTGTGTTCTTTTTTGGCGGTATAATATATAAGATTTTGCAGTATTGATTAAAGCATTTTTTATTAAAACCTCTTCAATTTTATCTTGAATTTGTTCTACCTGTGCATGATTTTCATCAAGCAAAGCTACAACCTCATCACAAAGCTTACCTAATTCATCATTTTCTAATTTTTTATCAGTAGAGTTTATATTGGCTCTAAAAATAGCATTTTTAATTTTAAAAATATCAAATGCAACTTGACTTTTATCTCTTTTTGTAATAAATTTTATTTTCATGTAAATTTTCCTAAAAAATAATCTCTAGAAGCTAAAAAATAACGCTTTATGAAGATAAGTTTAGTACAAAAACTTGATGAAAAACTTAAAAAGATAAAAGAAAAATTCACACAAAAATTGTGTGAATTTTGTTTATTCTAACTCTATACCTTTTACTGCATAAAGTTTATCAATACCACGATTTCCAAACATTTTTTCAGTATTACAATCCTTTTGGATATTCCACTCATCTAATTCATGATGGAAATTTTTGCAATTGTGAAAAAGATATGCCATAGTAATTACATTTTGCACATCCCAATTCACAACACTATGCTCATACGCATGACAGTTTTCAAAACAATGTGCCATTCTGGTAGTATTTGAAGTTTTCCAATGCAATAAAGAATGATTAAAATTAACACAATTAAAAAACATATAAGACATATCTTTTAAATTTTGAGTATCCCATTTTGATAAATCTTGATTAAAATTTTTGCAGTTAAAAAACATACTTGCCATATTTTCAACTTTAGAAACATTCCAGCGTGACAAATTTGCATTAAAACTTTCGCAACAATAAAACATATAAGACATATCTTTAGCATTTGATACATCCCAATGTTCAATACCTAAAAAATCCAATCTTTTAGAATAATAAAATACATAAGAAAAATCATCAATCAAAGATACATCAATATCCCTTAGAGAAATTCTTTCATTATGCACCAAATTCATTAACTCATTTTTGCTTTTAGGTCTATACATTTTGTCCTCCTTTTTGTATATTTTAAAAAACAAGTGTGAAGTCAATGTAAAAATTTACAAATTATTAACAATAACTTTCAATATATTAATAATAAGTATTTTAAAATAAACTTAATTTAAATAAGAGAAAACAAATAAAAAATATTTAAATTAAACAATGTAACTTTTTGTAAAATATGACAATGATTATCAAAAAAAGTGGATATAAAATAGTAAGTGGTGACCCATACGAGACTCGAACTCGTGTTACCGCCGTGAAAGGGCGATGTCCTAACCGCTAGACGAATGGGCCATTTTGCAGTTTTAAGATGAAATTATAACAATTTTTACTTAATAATTATTTAAGGCATTAAAAAATACCTTAAATATCGATTTCTATCCCTACAGGAGCATGATCTGAGCCAAAAATATCATCTCTTATAAAAGCATTTTTAATTTTATCTTTTAAGCCATTAGAAATGAAAAAATAATCAATCCTCCAGCCTACATTTCTTTCTCTTGCTTTCATTCTATAACTCCACCACGAATACTTTTCTTTAACATCGCCATTTATATGTCTAAAAGTATCTATAAAACCTAATTTTAATAAATCATCTATCCAAGCACGCTCAATCGGTAGAAAACCTGAAGTTTTTTCATTAGCTTTTGGGTGGGTTAAGTCTATCTCACGATGTGCGGTATTAACATCTCCACAGATGATAATTTCTTTACCTTCTTTTAAAAGTTTATCTAAATATACTAAAAAGTCATTATAAAATTTCATTTTAAAATTCAAACGCTCTTCATCTTTTTGACCATTTGGAAAGTAAATATTAAACAAAACTACATTTTTAAAGCTATGCTCTAAAACTCTACCCTCATCATCATCAAAAAACTCACATTTTTTGACTTCGCAATCAAAATTACACAAGCTCATTACACCTGAATACCCTGCTCTTTTAGCACTATTTGAATACATATGTTTAAAAGGATACTCATAAATTCTTTTTGGAAATTTATCCTCGTGTGCTTTGATTTCTTGAAAGCCTATAAAATCAATTTCTTCTTTTTCAATCCAATCAAGTGCATTTTTATCACAAATTGCCCTTAGGCCATTTATATTCCATGATAATAATTTCATAATTTAATCCTTAAACTTACAAAAAGCAAAATCATACCATAAAGATATTAAGTTAACCATTTTTATTTATAATTAAATCTTTAATTTTGAAAGGATTTCATGAAATTTTTTAATATATCGTGGCTTAAATTTATTATTTTGAGTGCTTTTTATATAACTAGTATCAATCTGAAATTGTTTTCTTATATTCACGAAAATTTACATCCTCATAATAATGATATTTCCATTATTTTATATATAATTATATATTTTGCACTATTAGTTGGAATTTTCGCTTTATTATTTTTGCCTTATCTTAGCAAGATTTTAATGATTTTTTTAATAGGTGTGAGTTCAATTAGTAGTTATTTTATGATCAATTATGGTGTTATTATAGATCATGATATGATTAGAAATGCTATGCAAACTGATCAAAAAGAAGTACGCGATCTGATTAATTTTAATATTTTTGTTTATATATTTTTTACTTTTGTGATTCCAGCATTTTTAGTTATAAAAACTAAAATAGAATATCACAATATCAAAAAACATTTAATCATCAAATTTAGTACTTTATTTGTTGCTTTATTTGTTGCTTTTGGATTGCTTGGAATTTTTTCAAAAAGTATTGTACCATTTTTAAGAACTTATAATGAAGTAAGAGTTTATAACACTCCTTTTTATCAAATTTATTCAGCAATTAAATATATAAAATTAGAAGTTATTCCAGAAAAAGAACTTCAAAAGATAGCTTTAGATGCGAAAATGGAAAAAGACTTAAACAAAACTATGATTTTAGTCATAGGGGAAACCGCTAGAGCAAATAACTATTCTTTGGGTGGTTATGCCAAAAATGATACTAATTTTTATACCAAAAACGAACCTAATTTAGTATATTTTGACAATGTAAGCTCTTGCGGGACAGCAACTGCTAGAAGTTTACCTTGTATATTTTCAAGACACAAAAGAGCTACTTTTGACAATAGTCTTTATGAAGAAAATGCTTTAGATATTTTACAAAGAGTTGGAGTTCAAAGTGTTTGGCTTGGAAATAATTCTGGAGGTTGCAAAGGAAACTGCGATCGTATAGCACATAAATTGATTTCAAAAGATTATGATGAGAGCTTACTTGAGCTTGTTAAAGAACAATTACAAAATCCATCTTCAAGTAAAATCATAGTCGTTCATTTGCAAGGTTCTCATGGACCAGCTTATTTTAAGCGCTATCCAAATGAGTTTAAAAAATTTACGCCAACTTGCGATACAAATGAATTACAACAATGCTCGCAAGAAGAATTAACTAATACCTATGACAATACTTTACTTTATACAGATTTTATCATCAAAAGTCTTATTGACTTACTAAAGCAAAGTCCTGCACAAAATGCTTCATTGTTGTATGTATCAGACCATGGAGAAAGTTTAGGAGAAAATGGAATTTACCTTCATGGAATGCCCTATTTTATAGCACCAAAAGAACAAACTCATGTTCCTATGATTCTTTGGAGCAAAGATAATAATTTAATCCAAGAATTACAAAAAAAGAAAGATTATAAATTATCTCAAGATAATATTTTTTCAAGTTTATTAGGATATTTTAATGTCCAAACTAAAGAATATGAAGAAAACTATGACTTATATAGTAAAAATTTAAAGGAAAATCCTTAATGAAGCCAAAGTATTCTTTATTTAAAAATGCAAGTTATGCCTTTAGTGGCATTAAATTCTTGCTTAAAGATGAAATGGCTTTTAGAATAGAATTTGCTATTATCTTACCTTTGATTTTTGTAAGCTTATTTTTACCTGTGAGTTTTTTAGAACATTTTGTGCTTATTTTAGTATTAGTTTTGATTTTAATTATAGAAGCATTAAATTCTGCCATAGAAGCTTGCGTGGATCTTTACACGAGCGAATTTCACATCTTAGCTAAAAAAGCAAAAGATTGTGCGAGCGCTGGGGTGTTTTTTAGCGTTGTTTTGGCTATAATTACTTGGAGTTTTATTCTTTTTAATATGGCTAGAGAATGGATGATAAAGTAAAAACACTATGCATAAAAATCTTTGGTAAAAAACGCTTTGAAATTTTAGAATTTTTAGCCCTTCATGCTAATGAAGATGGCTTTGTCTTTGCAAATATCGAAGAACTTTCTAAAAAGTTAAACATCAGCAAACCAACCATCATTTCTACTTTTAAATTTTTAGAAGAAAAAGCTTTGCTTGAAAAGCTCAAAAACGGCTTATATAAACTCAAATAGGAGATAAAATGACGCTTAAAAACCCTTTGGATATGCATTTACATTTACGCGATGAAAGCATGCTTGAACTTGTAGCTCCATTTAGCGCAAAAGACTTTAAAGCGGGAGTTATCATGCCAAATTTAATCACTCCGCTTACTGAAATAAACGCATTAAAAGCTTATAAAGAACGCATTTTAAAAGCATGTAAAAATGAAGATTTTACGCCTTTGATGACTTTATTTTTTAAAGACTATGATGAGCAATTTTTAGAAAAAGCTAAGGATGAAATTTTTGCTATCAAACTTTATCCTGCAGGCATAACTACAAATTCAGATAATGGAATTTCAAGCTTTGATATAGAAAAGTTAAAACCTACACTAAATGCTATGAGTGAGCTTGGCCTGCCTTTACTTGTACATGGAGAAACAAATGATTTTGTAATGGATAGAGAGGCAAATTTTGCTAAAATCTATGAAAAATTAACTAAAAATTTTCCAAAATTAAAAATTGTAATGGAACATATTACCACTAAGGTTTTGTGTGATTTATTAAAAGATTATGAAAATTTATACGCAACTATCACTTTACATCATTTAATGATAACCCTTGATGATGTGGTGGGTGGTAAGATGGATCCGCATTTATTTTGCAAGCCTATTGCAAAACGCTATGAAGATAAAGACGCTTTATGTGAGCTTGCTTTTAGCGGCTATGAAAAGACTATGCTTGGAAGCGATAGCGCACCTCATCCATTGCACACTAAAGAATGTTGTGGTTGTGCAGCTGGAGTATTTAGCGCACCGGTGATTTTACCTGTATTAGCTGAACTTTTTGAAAAACACTCAAATGAAGCAAATTTACAAAAATTTATTTCAGATAATGCTTGTAAAATCCATAATCTTAAATTTGAAAAAGATAAAATCATCACTTTAGAAAAACAAGAATGGCAAGTAGCGCAAAAATACGGCGATGTAGTGCCATTTATGGCGGGAAAAACTTTAAATTTCAAGGTTATTTAGCCTTGAAATTTAATCAATAATCAAAAGTTTTATCTTAGCTTCTATAATCTCTTCTACCTCATCTTTTACAAAGCTTTCTAACTCTTGTTTGTTTGCATTAATGCCATTCATACTCAAATGCCATAAAGCATTTTCTATCGCACTATCTTTATCTCTTTTTACCACTCTAGTTTCATTAAAAATTTCACTCTCATAAGAAATATTTTGCGCATTTAAAAAACTTTGCAAATCACTTTCATAAAAACCTTTAAAATGCGTGTTAAAATGCTCAAATATAGGATCTAAAAAGCTACTTTTGCGCCTACTCGCCCAGCCTAAATACACTTTTTTAGAAGCTAAGCTTAAAAAAGCTTTATAGTCTTTTTCATTTTGCAAGGCAGGAGACATGCTCAAAAAGGCTAAATCAAAATTTGTGTTATTGTTTTTATAAAAGTTTTCAAAGTCTAAATTTAAAGTTTTTATATTTGATATAGCATGAGTTTTTGCATCTTCTTGTAAAATTTCAAGCATAGCACTAGAGCTATCTACACCCAAAACACTTTTTGCTTTTTGCGCTAAATGCAAAGTCCAAACACCGCTTCCACAACCTATATCCACCACGATTTTGCCTTGTAAAGAGCCAAGTTTTGCAAAAGTAACTTTTTGAATTTCGTTTAAGTTAGAACTATATCTTGCATAGCTTTTTGCTTTTTTATTCCATAAATTCATCTTCACTCCTTATTTTTTCTAATATAGTATAATATTTTTTTGTTTTTAGAAAGGAAAATTATGCGTGTATTGTTTTTGTGTTTGATTTCATTTTTAAGTATATATGCCAAAGATTTGGTAAGTGTTAGTATAGCCCCACAAGCTTATTTTGTAAAGCAAATTGCTAAAGACACTTTGGATATCAATATAGTCATACCACCTAATGCAAATGAACATACTTTCGAATTTAAACCAAGTGGTATTTTAAAACTTGAAAAAAGCGATATTTACTTCACAGCAAATTTAGAATTTGAAAAAATTTGGATTTTAAAACTTAAAGATAATCTCAAAAATACCAAAATCATCTCTACTCAAAATGGCATTGATTTTATACCTTTACAAGAGCATGCTCACGAAGGACACCATCATCATGGAGATGACCCTCACACATGGCTTGATCCACTTTTAGCAAAAACTCATGCTAAAAATATCACTTTAGCACTTATAGAACAATACCCGCAAAATAAAGCATTTTATGAACAAAATTTAGAAAATTTCTTAAAAGAAATGGATACATTAAATTTACAAATACAAGCTTTATTTAAAAACACAAACAATAAGCATTTTTTAGTTTATCATCCATCTTGGGGGTATTTTGCAAAAAGATATCATCTAAGCCAAATTCCTGTAGAAATAGAAGGAAAAGAACCTAAGCCAAAGGACTTAGCCAAACTTGCAAAACTCATACAAAAAGAGCAAATCAAAGCTATTTTCGTGCCAAAAGGAGCTAATAACAACACCATTAAAGCTATAGCGAGTAATTATAATCTTAAAATCATAGAACTTGATCATTTGCCAAATGATTATAAAAATGAGCTTTTAAAAGATGCAAAAAATATAGCAAGTGTTTTACAATGATAAAAATCAATATTAAAAATTTAAACTTTTCATATAACCAAGATGAAGTTTTAAAAAATATCAACCTAAACTATGAAAGTAAAGACTTTTTAGCCATAGTAGGGCCAAATGGTGGGGGCAAATCTACACTTTTAAAACTCATACTAGGCTTACTAAATAGCCATAAAAATATAAACTTTGAAAACTTGAGTTTAAAGGATATAGGTTATGTCCCACAAAATACTTTAGCTAATCCAAACTTTCCAGTACGCGTGCTAGAAGTAGTGATGATGGGAAGGGTGGATAAAAAATTCTTTGGTTTTTACACCAAAAAAGATCAAGAACAAGCCTTACTAGCCTTAGAAAAAGTAGGTATGAGGAATTTTTGGGATAAAAAAATCAACGAGCTAAGCGGAGGTCAAAGACAAAGGGTTTATATAGCAAGAGCTCTAGCAAGTGAATGCAAACTTTTAATCCTTGATGAGCCTACTGCAAGTATAGATACTAAAGGTTCGGTGCAGATTTTTGAGCTTTTGAAAAAATTACACGAAAGCGGGGTTGGCGTGATAGTAATATGCCATGATTTAAATGTAAGCTTAGCTTATGCAAATAAAATCGCATATTTAAACAAAGAATTATTCTTGCATGAAAATACGCCTGAAAAAAAGGCACATTTACTAGCACATTTAAGCCGAAATCACACACATTTTTGTGATGTAGAGCTTAGCTTGGAGCAGTGTTGTTGCAAAGGAGAAAATCATGCTTGAACTTTTATCTAGCTCTTTTATACAAAATGCTTTTTTAGCCGCATTTTTAACTAGCATTGCTTGTGGAATTATGGGAACTTTGATCATGATCAACCGCTTAAGCTCTATGGCGGGAGGCATTACGCATGGGGCTTTTGGGGGTATAGGCATAGCATTTTATTTTGGCTTGCCAGTATTAGTTAGTACGAGTTTATTTACTCTTTTTTTAGCTTTACTTGTAGCATTTTTGGTACAAAAATATCCTTTTAGAAGTGACAATATAGTCGGGGTTATATGGGCTTTTGGAATGGCTGTTGGTATCATACTCATAGACTTAACTCCTGGGTACAATGGTGATTTAATGGGATATTTATTTGGTAGTATTTTATCTGTGCCTACACAAGATATAGTTTTATTTGCAGCGATTGATGTGATTTTTATCATTTTAGTATTACTTTTTTATCGTCACTTTGAAATTCTAAGCTTTGATAAAGAATTTGCAAGCTTAAGAGGGATTAAAACTAATCTTTTTCATTATCTTTTAATCGTAATGATGGCTTTTTGTATCGTTATAAGTATCAAAGTAGTAGGGCTTATACTTGTGATAGCTTTGCTTAGCATACCTGCATTTATCGCTGAGAGCTTTTCTAAAAAGCTTGGTCAAATGATGATCATCTCTACGCTTTTGAGCATAAATTTTTGTGTGATAGGGCTTTTTGTGAGTTTTTATTATAATCTTGCAAGTGGAGCTTGTATCATAGCTAGCGCTTGTATAGCTTTTGTGCTCTATCTTTGTTTTAGTGCTTTTTTAAAGAAAAGTTGAAATTTACTTTTACTTTAAAACACTATTTTCATGCACTCTTAAAAAACTAGCAAATTTTGGTTTGCCATTTTTGGTTAAACCATTGTATTTAAAAGTAATTATAGCACCAATTGGCGGGGGATTTAAACGATCGCTTTCTTTAAAACCTGAGCCTATTTTAAAACTCACTTTTTTACCCTCAATCACTGCTTCACAAAGTAAAGATCCCATTTTACCTTCAAATTTTCCCTTACCTTCAAAATGCTTTTTTACAACACATTCTGTATCATCAAAAGGTTTTAGTTTAAAAGCATTGTTTGATCTTTTCTTTTCATAAGGTGCGTTGTTTAATCTTATGATCACACCCTCGCCTTTATGCGAAATGATATCTTGGTAAAACTGCTTTAAATGATTTTTATCTTTAATGTGAATTTGTGGGATGATTTTTATAAAATCATTTGGATTTTTAGCTAAATACTTTTTTAAAACTTCTAATCTTGCTTCTAAAGTACAAGGATCAAGCTTAAATTCCTCGCAAGCATTTGGCACATCAAAGATATTATAACTTACTTTTTGCCAAAGTTTTTCATCAGGATTTTCTTGGCGTATTAAAGATGAAATTTCTTCAAAAGAAGCTCTTTTTATCCAAAGTTCTCCATCTAATTCAAATTTAGGAAAGTTTTTTGTGAAAAATGAAGGGAGTTTTATAGCATTTCCTGCTCTTGTTTGCATAGACTTACCACTCCAAAGACCTCTTATGCCATCGAGTTTTTCGCTCATGAGATAATGGCTTAAATTTACATCTTTAAATGCTTTTTCATCATAAACTTTAAAAAGCAAAATATCTTTAGCAAAAAGAGAATTTAAAAAGAGAGTAAAGAGAAAAACAAGGCTTATAAAAAGCCTTGCAGTAAGATTAAAGTGCTTTTTTAGCAGCATCTGCTATTTTAGCAAAAGCAGCTGCATCATTCATTGCTAAATCAGCTAAGATTTTTCTATCAAGTTCAATGCCTGCTTTTTTAAGACCATTTATAAATCTTGAATAACTAATATCATTTAGTCTGCAAGCTGCATTGATACGTACTATCCAAAGACGACGGAAATCACGTTTTTTGCGGCGTCTATCACGATACGCATAAACCAAACTTCTTTCTAATTGTTCTTTAGCTTTTCTAAAGTGTTTGCGGCGACCACTATAAAAACCACGCGCAAGTTTTAAAACTTTTTTATGTCTGCGGCGTCTTACAACACCTGTTTTTACTCTTGCCATATTTATCCTTTCACAAATTGGCGTTCGTTAAACGAATCTTGCCCTTTAAAATAAGGGGAGTTTGAATGACTTTCGTCAAAAACTAAATTTAAGCGAGCTTAAATTCCTAACATTTTTTCAACCGCTTTAACATTGGTTGAGTGAACATACTTAGAAGTGCGAAGATCACGCATTCTTTTAGCAGGTTTTTTAGTCAAAATGTGGCTTCTATAAGCAGCGCCTCTTTTGATTTTATTTTTACCTACTTTGAAGCGTTTAACAGCACTTTTAACGCTTTTCATTTTTGGCATGTGTATCCTTTGGATAAATTTTTTCATAAAAGAAAGCTATCATTTTACTATAACTATGCTTTAGAAAAATTAAATTTTTTATGACACAACCTGTCACAAGGGTTAAATATGATTTTATTATTTTTATAAAATCCAAATAAAGGAGTCAAATGGCAATAATAGTCGGTGTTATAGCTATGATAGCTACTGCTATGTGGGCTATAGTTTGCGGAGCCTTTTGGGCTTTATTTATATTTATATTATGGTGCGTTATATTACCAAGTTTATTTTTAATAGAAAAATACGGAATTATAAATGTAGTAGTTTCTTATACACTAATTTTAGCTGGTGTAATGATACTTACAAGGATAATTAAAAGTAAACAATACTAAACAAAACCTTGACAATACGGGGGGGGGTATTGATATAATAATAAAAATTTAAATTGAAAGGAAAAAGATGGCATATAGATATGACAAAGATTTGGAATTTTTGAGAAACTTAAGTAGCGAAGAATTAAATGATTTTGTTAGTATTCTTACACATGATAAAGATAATACTACAAGATTTACGGAATTAATAACAGTAAATGAGTTGTATAAAAAATTCTATCCTGATCACAAACAGTATTTAGATTTAATTTTAGATGAGTTTCAGTGTTTTGGGGGAAACACCTTTGCAAATATCTTAAGAATGGGAAAAGGTGTACTTTATAAAGAAATTTTATGCGATGTAGCCGATAAACTTAAAGTTAATTATAATAAAAATTCCGATACAGAGACAATAGAAATAAATCTTTTTATGAAAATTTTAGAAAATTCTTTAGACCAAATGAGCAAAGAGCAAATCAAGGAAATTTCTCAAGAATTAAATTTAAATTTATCAACTTTTACAAAACAATCTACAATGGCAGCAATGCAATTTTTAATAAAACAAGGTGGTTTCAAAAGCTATCAATTAATAGTTATTGTTGCAAATGCCATATCAAAATTAATTTTAGGCAGAGGATTGTCAGCTGTAGTTAATGTGAGTTTAACAAAAGCGATGAGTATTTTTGTTGGTCCTATTGGATGGGCAATAACAGGGATGTGGACTGCAATAGATATAGCAGGACCTGCTTATAGAGTAACTATACCAGCTGTTATTCAAATAGCATATCTACGACAAAGTTATAATATGAAACAAAACAACCAAAAACTATTATAAAAGAGACCACTATGATAGATAATAAAGAACTTATAAACGATTATGAACTTTTAGAAAATAATTTGAAAGAGATATCACAAAGATAACAACTTAAAATTAATATAAATCAAAACTTAGAAGAAGCCTTGCAAGAACTAAAAAACATAGAAATACAACTACCAAAAGAGCAAAGTAAAAAACTTTTTGAGCAATGCACCCAAAACGCACTTGATGCTATAACAAGTCATTTTGGATTGGCTGCTATTGTTCTAGATTCTCAAGACGGTGGTAATGTAAGCACTACACATAATTCCAGGAAAGATATATATGCCAACGAAAAAGACAAACAACAATATGAAAAACGTGAGAAATACCATTCAAAAAATACCACAATGGAGAATACAACAAAATAAACAATGAATTAAAGAAAGAAATAGAGAAAGGGGAGTTGTATGATTATATAACTGGGAAAATAATTAAACCGGAAGACAACACACAGCTAGATCATGTTGTTTCAGCCAAAGAAATTCATGAAGATCGTGCAAGAATTTTAGCTAATGCTGATGGTGTGTCTTTAGCTAATACACCTCAAAATCTAAAAAAACGGATGCTAAGATAAATAATTTTAAAAGAGATAATAGCGCAACAAAAACTTTAGAGAAATTAGAAGGACAGATACAAATATTAACCGAAAAAGAAATAAAAAATGGAAAACTATCCTTAAAAGATCAAAAAAATATAGAAAGATTATTGGATATGTAATGTAAAATTGATAATGAAAAATTTATACAAGAATATGATCGTCAAAAAAACATATTGATAATGAAATTGATAAAATTTACTATACAAGCCTAAAACCTTACAAAGAAGCTTTGATAACAGGAACTAAAGACTCTACAAAAATGATTGTATATTCAGCATTTGGAATGATTTTAAGAGACTTTTTCAAAGGCTTAATGATAGAAATTAAAAAAACATTTAAAGAATTTGGAAACGAGAGTTTTAGTAATATATTCAAAAGATTTAAAGATAGAATCCATTACATCTGGGATGATATCAAAAAGAAATGGAAAAATATTTTGCAAGTTCTTTAGAGGCAGAAATTCAAGCATTTTTATCTAATTTAGTTGTATTTGCTGTAAATACTATATTTACAACTTTAAAAAGAATAGTTCAAGTTATTCGTGCTGGCTTTACTTCATATTTATATAATGCGGTAAAAATTATTATAAATCCTCCAAAAGATATGCCCAAAGAAGATATATATTTTGAGGCTGCTAAAATTTTTACAGCAGGTATTATCGCCTCACTCGCAATGCTAGGAAGTGAGGCGATAAATAAATGGCTTATAACTATACCTGGGCTTAATGTTTTATTATCTTTACCTATACCATTTACGAGTGAAACTATAGGTGATGCAATTTCATTAAGCATAAGTGCTGCTTTTGGAGCTATTGTTAGCGCTATTGTTATTTTTTATATGGATAAATGGAAAAACAACTCCAAAATAGGAAATTTACGATTACAGATTGTTACTCAGAGTGGTGTTATTTTAAATTGTAAAATAGCTCAAACATGGCTTATGTTAGATGATGCATATATTTTTTTAACACATGCAATAAATTCTATAAAAAAAGAATTTAATACTGCAAAACAATCTCACTCAAGAGCTAAATACTTATAAAAAGATGGACGAGGAAAGAAAAACTAAAATATCTAATCTGAAGAAAAAGATTCTTGATCTAAAGGAATTACATGATTAGTTATAGTAAAAGTAAACATAAAATTAGTATAATAAATCCACATGAATGCTTAATAAAAGCAAATACGCCTAATAAAAATGCAAATTCACAAAGCTTCTAAAAAAATCATAGAGGCAAAAAAGTTGCAAAATCAGCTAAAAATATTAAAAATACTTTTTTGGAAAATATGGCAAAATATACCTTTTATTGGAAATTTTATTGATAGTGAAGAGATTAAAAAAATAAATATTCTAGTAGAATTAAACATGATGAATATAGAGGCTATTGAAGCACAAAATGATTTAATTCAAGAAGTTGTAAAACTTACATGTTATAGTGCAGAATTTATAAATGATACAATCAACGATCTACAATTAATAATTTCCAAAACAAATGAAAATTATAAGACTAGCATTACAGAATTATCTTATGATACAAATGAAATTTTAAAAATATATAATGAACTTACAGATATTGTAATAAATCAAATGCAAGATCATATAAAACAGTTTCAAGAAATTCAAATAAAAATAGAAAAAATGAAGATGAAGTAAATCTAATTAAACAACAACAAAAAAACTTCACTGAAAATATTGAGTCACAAGAAAACAAAATAAACTCACTTAATAAAGATTTACTATTATCTTCAAAAAAATCGACAATTTATCAATGCAACAAAATGAATTTATGCAAAAATATGAAAACCAAATAGCAAATTTATCGAAAGATATTATGCAGGAATTGGAAAATATAAAAACTGTAATAAAAAAACACGAAAATCTATTAGATAATAATATATTAAAAATAGTTTCTATTACATCTTTGGGGATTGCAATAATAGCAATTTTATTGCAATATATATAATAAAATCATGCTAAACAAACTAACTCAACTTTTTTCATTGCTTTTTAGTTATAAATCAAACATCTTTGATATCATCTCAAAGCCAAAGCAAGCTTATACTTACACTAAGTTTGCTTTAGAGCTAAAAGAGCTTTATGAAAAAGAAAATGACAAAACAGAAGCTGCTTTTATCATCCTAGACAGAGTGCTTAAATTTAAAAAAGAAAATCCTGATGATTTTAATGATTTTTTAAAGCTTATTCAAGAGCTTTTAACTACCTATGAAAATGATCCAAAAACAATCAAACAAAACATCAAAGATTTGCTAAAATAAACAAAAGAAGGTTGTATATGGAAAAAGACAAGCTTTCTACGCGTTTAGTTTCTATACTGCAGTGTTTAAACAATGGCGAGCGTTTTAGCTTAGAAGAGCTTGCACAAGAATTTAATGTCAGTATTCGCACCATACAAAGAGACTTGCATGAGCGCCTTGCTTTTATCCCTATAAAAAAAGAAAGTGGAAAATACTTTTTAGAAGGCTATGTTTTAGGAAAATTAAGCTTTAAAGATATACAAAATTTTGCTATTTTAAGCGGTATAGGTAGGCTTTATCCTAGTTTAGATAAAGAGTTTTTAAACAACTTGCTTAATGAAAAAATCAATAAAGCCTTTTTAATCAAAACCAAAAGCTATGAAACACTTGATAGAGAAGTTTTTGAGGAACTAAGTGCAGCTATCATAGCAAAATACCCCATTAGTTTTCACTACAAAGAAAAATGCAGAAAAGCCAATCCATACAAACTCATCAATATTGATCACATATGGTATCTTTTAGCAGATGAAAACAATACTTTAAAAACCTTTGCTTTTTCTAAAATCACACAACTAAGAGTGAAAAAAAAGAAATTTTTACCCCAAAAGAAGAGTTTTTAAAACAAATTCAAAAAGATCAAAGCAACTGGATTAGTAAAGAAAACAAAGAAGCTATTTTAAAACTTGATAAAAAAACCAAAGAATATTTCTTAAGAAAAAATGCCCTTACTAAATACGAATTTATAGATGAGGATGAGAATTTTATTTACATCAAGGCATTTTATACCTATGATGATGAGCTTTTAAATTTAATAAGATATTGGATACCATATATTAAAATAAACAAGCCTATCGCTTTAAAAGAAAAACTTTTTGAGCAGTTAAATACATACATGCAAGATTAACGTTTTTTTAATACATAAAGTTGTTCTTGTATATGCATAGAGCGTTTAGAAAGGTTTCTACTAGCTCTAAAGGCATTATACTTTTGCTCAAGCACAAAACATTCTCCAAGACTTTGAAGTCTTTTTGTGAAATTTTCTTTTTTTACAAAACCCTCACAATTATAAGAAAGCAATACAATCTTGGCTTTTAAATCATTTATCAAATCAAACAAAGCATCTTCGGCTTTTTTTTCTTTGTTAAAAGCACTGCGGTTCCAGTCTTTTGGTATACCAGAAACCTTTGAAATTTCCTTTGGCTTTTTATAATTAGCGATTAAATTTAACATAAAATAATTTGATCCATAAGGGTGTTGATTATAAGGTGGATCTAAATACGCCACATCAAAGCTATCAAGCTCTTTAGCTAAAACATTTGCATCCTTTTGAAAAACCTCATACTCACAAGTAAAATTTGAAAAAATAGGCATTTTTAAAGCTATATCACCCTTTATACGACTAAGCGCATTTGCTCCATTTCCTCCAAATTTTCCCACTCCATTTTTATCTTTATAAAAGCCTTTAAAAACCCCACTTGTATTTGCATGCACACTTGCTTCGTAGATAAGAGGTGCGATGAAGTATTTTTGTATATTACTTGGCAGGCTTGAAATTTTTTCTCGCATAGAGTCTAAATACATAGCGTTTTTAAGTGTGTAGAAAACTCTTTCATTCTTTTGGATATACTCATCATCATTTGGCGCATAAAGCTTGCTTATAAAGCCTTTTTTGAGTTTTAAATCAGAAGTTAAAAAAGCATAATGTTTTTGTAATTCTTGTAAAAATTTCGCGTTTTGATTGCTTAAATAACACTCATTGATGATTTTAGAATAATCTTCCAAATCATTTGCCATGATAAAACTCGCATAAGGCTTCACAAAACGCGAAACTACCCCAGAGCCACTAAATACATCACAAAAACTAAATTTGTCTTTTTTAAGCTCATTTTGTGCGAATTTAAAGCCTTGATTTAAAAACTCGAGCAAAGATCTTTTATTACCAAGATAAGTTATGATTTGTTCTTTTAAAAATTGCGGATTTTCTTCTAGCATAAGTTTAAAATACAAGCCTTAAAAAGGCTTGTGATTATTTTTTCTTTTTAGGAGTTACTAGCATATTTACATAGCGTCCTTCGAGTAAAGGCTCTTTGTCTCTATCTGCTATATCTTCAACCATTTGCCAAATTTTTTCAAGCAAAGCTACCCCTGCTTCAGGAGAGCCCATCTCACGACCTTTTAAAAACACTCTAAATTTCACATGCTTGCCTTGCTCTAAAAACTCGCTTGCATGTTTGACTTTATAATTAATGTCATTTTGAGCGATTTTCACAGAAAGTTTGATTTCTTTTATATCAATAACTTTTTGTTTTTTCTTTGCTTCTTTTTGTTTCTTTTCTTGTTGATAACGGAATTTTCCATAATCCATTATCTTACATACAGGTGGTTTGGCTTCAGGGGCTATCATCACCAAATCAAGCCCTAGTCTATTTGCTATATCTAGTGCTTCATCACTACTAATAATGCCATAAACCTTGCCATCATCACCTATACATCTGATCTCATCTGCTTGAATTTCTTCATTTAGCAATACTTCTTTTTCTTTACTCAAAAGCGTACCTCACTTAATTTCTCCTTTGTTAGGGTTATAAATTCATCTAAAGTCATTGTTTTTTGTTCTTTTGCTCTTCTATCTCTTAAAGCCACACTTTTGTTTGCTACTTCTTCATCGCCTAAAACAAGTATCATAGGCACATGTGCTTTTTCGGCTGTGCGGATTTTTTTATTTAAGCTTTCATTTTTATTATACACTTCACTATCAATGCCAAGTTCTAAAAGTTTTCTTGCTATTTCTTTTGCATACTCATGATGATTTTGCGAAATAGGCACTATAGCTACTTGAGTTGGTGCTATAAAAAATGGCAACTCACCCGCACAATGCTCTACTAAAATTCCTATAAATCTTTCAAAAGAACCCAAAATAGCACGGTGAAGCATTACAGGTTGTTTTTTCTCATTATCTGCGTCTGTGTATTCGAGTTTAAAACGGCTTGGTAGGTTAAAATCTACTTGTATAGTTCCGCACTGCCATTTTCTTTTTAGCGCATCAGTAATTTTAATATCGATTTTTGGGCCATAGAAAGCTCCACCGCCCTCATCAATGCCATATTTTAAACCTTGCTCATCTAAAGCTTCTTTTAAAGCCTTTGTAGCTATATCCCAAATTTCATCATCGCCTATTGCTTTTGCCGGACGTGTTGAAATTTCCATTTCATAATCAAACTCAAAAGCCTTCATCAAAGTATCAACAAAGCTTAAAATTTCTAAAACTTGTTCTTTTATCTGAGTTGGCATACAAAAAATATGTGCATCATCTTGAGTGAATTCTCTTACCCTAAAAAGCCCGTGCAAAACTCCACTTTTTTCATGGCGGTGCACCACGCCGTATTCAAAAAATTTCAAAGGTAAATCGCGATAACTTCTAACATCACTTTGATAAATTTTAATATGTCCTACACAATTCATCGGCTTAATGCCATATTCTTGCTCATCAATTTGCGTAAAATACATATTTTCTTTATAGTTTGCATAATGCCCACTAATTTTCCACGCATCAGCTTTTAAAAGTTCAGGCCCACGCACAGGCTCATAGCCTCTTAATCTATGTGCTTTATATAGCAAATGCTCTAATTTGCTTCTTAATTTTGCACCATTGCTAAGCCATATAGGAAGCCCACCACCTATTTCATCATCAAAGGCAAAAAGCTTCATTTCATTACCAAGTTTTCTATGATCTCTTTTTTTAGCTTCTTCAATAATTTTTAAGTATTCATTTAAACTTTCTTTATCTGCAAAGGCAGTACCATAAATTCTTGTGAGCATTTCTCTTTTTTCATCACCACCCAAATACGCTCCCGCTACACGAGTAAGTTTGAAAAATCTTAAATATCTAGTATTTGGTACATGAGGTCCACGGCATAAATCTTCAAATTCGCCTTGCTTATAAATACTTACTTTTCCATCAGGAATTCTTAGTAAAACTTCTTGTTTTAAATCATCATTAGCAAATTTTTCTTTAACCTCAGTCTTTGAGAGTTCATATTTTGTGATGTCTAGCTTTGCCTCTGCTAGTTCTTTCATTTTCTTTTCGATTTTGCTTAAGTCTTCTTCTGAAATCTTACTATCAACTCTAAAATCATAATAAAACCCATCTTCTATCACAGGTCCTACGAAAAATTTAGCCTCTGGATATAGACTTTTAATCGCTTGAGCCATTAAATGCGCACAAGAGTGGCGGATAACTTCTAAACTTTCTTTAGAGTTATCAAAATAAATCGGAGTTAAATTTATATCATTGTTAAAACTTTGAGTATCTACTAAAGTTTCATTATTTGCATATGCAATTATATCTTTTGTCATTTCTACCCTTAACACTCACTAACCTTGTGAGCTTAAATTAAAATATAAGACTAATTTTAGCTATGAAAAACTTAAACTTTTTTTAAATAAAGGATATTTTTATATTTCAAACACCTGTTCTTGATATATCTAAAGTACCACTCATAAAAAGGTATAAAAATACAAAACCTAAAATTATCCTATAAATTCCAAAAGGTATGAAGTTTATCTTGCTGATTAATTTTAAAAATATTTTAATTACTATAAAAGCCACTATAAAAGCTGTTATAAAACCTATGGCTAAAGGAATGAAATTATTCATATTGCTTAGAACTTGTGGTTCTTTATAAATGCTATAAGCTGTTGCTATAATCATAGTAGGAATTGCAAGCAAAAATGAAAATTCAGAAGCCACTTTGCGATCAAGTCCAAGCAATAAGCCACCTATGATACTTGCTCCACTTCTTGAAGTACCTGGTATAATAGCAAGAGCTTGAGTTAAGCCTATCAAAAAAGCTTGTTTATAACTTACCTCATCTAAAGAGTGAATTGTATAGTCTTTTTTTCTATGTTTAAGTTCTATGATGATAAAAACAATCCCACCAATGATTAACATAGTAGCCACGGTATAGCCATTAAATATTTCTTTTAAAAACTTATATGCTATAAAACCCACCCCACCTGCAGGCAAAAAGCCCACAGCAAGTTTTAACCAAATATCAAGTTTTTGAGTTAGTTTTTCTTTAAAAATAAAAATCACCGCTAGTATAGAACCAAGCTGAATGATAATAAAAAAACTTCTCCAAAAATCATCTATATTTAAACCCAAAATTTCAGCACCCAAGATCATATGCCCAGTAGATGAAACAGGTAAAAATTCTGTCAGACCCTCAATGATTCCTAAAATCAAAGCATAATAATAATCTAAATTCATTTTTTAAGCACTCTTCTTGCAAAAATTAGCATAATCGCTACAAAAACTACAAAACCTATAATCCCATCATCTTTAAATGAAGTTGTAATAGCAAGCGGATCTTCAGCCCCACCTCTGCTAATAGAAAGCACAGTTAAGCCAGCTATTAACACTCCAAACAAACTCTCACCTACTATCAAACCAGAGGCAAATAAGGTTCCTTTTTGCTCATGCTCTTGAATAAGTTCTTTTTTATGAGCATTTTTAGCATATCTTTGACCCAAACGCTTTTTAATTAAATATGCCAATAATCCACCTATAAACAAAGGCATATTAACAGCAGGTGGTAAATATATACCTATACCCACAGCTAAAGGTGGTAAAGACATATTTTTCTTTCTTAATAAACGATCGACAATGATTATACCAACACCCACAAAAGCTCCCGCTATAATATAACCCCAATCAATGTTAGCGTTAAAAATACCTTGAGCTATAGTGCTCATTAAATTTGCTTGTGGTGCAGCAAGTGCATTTGCCTCATCCATTCCTTCTCTTGGCATTGCACCCACAAAACCATAAGCTTGGTATAACAAATTTAACACAGGAGCTATAGCTAAAGCTCCAAACACACAACCTATAATCAAAGAAACTTGTTGTTTCCAAGGAGTTGCACCCACTAAATAGCCAGTTTTTAAATCTTGTAAATTATCATTAGAAATAGCAGCAGTTGCCAAAATAACACTAGTAGTAAATATAGCAAAAGCAATAGCAAATTTAGACATTAAAGGATCACTAAATAAATCTACTTGATAACCAAAAAGTAAAATAATCAAAGAAGAAATCATAATCCCAATTAGTCCTATACCCGAAATAGGAGAAGATGATGAACCCACTAAACCTGCCATATATCCACAAGCAGAAGCTACAAAAAAGCCTATAAAAATAGCTACTAAAGTTCCTACTAAGGCAAAAAGAATTTGATAACCACTTGCTAAATTTGAATCAGCCACAAAAGCATAAAATGAAATAAATAAGCCTATACACATAAGTACAAATAAACCTAGCATAGCTTTTAAAGACAAATCCATATCTTTAGGATCTTGTGAGAGGTTTAATGAAGTTTTTTTAAGCATATTTTTCATACCATCATATACAGGCTTTGCAAGCTCTATTAAAGTCCATAATGCTGCTATGGCAATAGCTCCTGTACCTATTAAGCGTACTTTTTGAGCCCAAATTTGATTAGCTATATCAAGCGCACTTAAGCTTACATCAAAACTTTCTTTAGCAGAAAAATATGGCACAAAAACCATCCAAGCAAGCACCATACCCACAAGCAATGCAACACCTCCAGCTATACCTACTAAGTATCCAGCACCCAAAAGTGCCACCGAATAGCCCATAGAAAATCCAAAAGTCATTTTTTGCCAAATAAATGCAAAACTACTTCCACTTGAAAGTAGTTTAAAGCCGCTTGAAAAAAGGCTTACAATAGAAGCTAATACTACACCAAGTGTGATTTCTTTTAAGCCCACCTTTCCTTTTTTATCAGCTTGATCTTTATTGGCCACTTTTAAAATTTCAGCAGCAGCCCTTCCTTCAGGATAAGCCAATTTACTCTCTACTACCATAGCTCTACGCAAAGGTATAGTAAAAAGCACGCCTAATCCACCTCCGCAAAGACAGAGCATAAAGGTAAGCCAAAGTGGAAATTCAAACCAATACCCACATATAAAAAGACCTGGTATAACAAAAATCACAGCCGAGAGCGTACCTGCAGCTGAAACTTGAGTTTGAACCATATTATTTTCTAAAATATTAGAATCTTTAAACATTTTTAAAACAGCCATTGCAATTACAACAGCAGGAATAGAAGTAGAAAAAGTAAGACCAACTTTAAGCCCCAAATATACATTTGAGGCAGTAAAAATAATCGTTAAAATACTTCCTAGTATTATACCCCTAAGCGTAAGCTCCGGTAGTGAGTTTTTTGTATACATTTTGTTTCTCCATTTTTATTGACAACCTTCACATTCTATAGTTCTATCAACCACATCATCATTTACTTTTTGACTATCAGGGCTTTCGCTTCTTAGATAGTAAGTTGATTTAACACCTAATTCCCAAGCAAGTTGATAAATTTCATTTAAATATCCACCGCTTGCTTTATCTAAAGAAACAAAGATATTTAATGATTGACCTTGATCAATCCATTTACCACGAATCGCTGCTGCTTTTACTAAGATTTTTTGATCAAGCTCATAAGCAGGAGTGTAATACTGCCAAGTATTAGCACTTAGATTTGGCACCACAGTTGGTATCATACCACTTAAGTTTTGCTCAAACCATTTTCTTTTATATACAGGCTCAATTGTTTGAGTAGTACCCACTAAAATCGAGATAGAAGAAGTTGGCGCTATAGCCATTAAATAACCATTTCTTATGCCATCTCTTTTTAGTTTTTCTCTTAATTTTTCCCAATCACACTCGCTTTGATCAAACAAACCTTCACTTGCGGTAAGTTTTTTAGCATTTTCATTTGCTACATCAATTGGCACTATACCTTTACTCCAATTTGATCCTTCAAAGTCAGGATAACTTCCTTTTTCTAAGGCTAAATTTGAGCTAGCTAAAATCGCCTCATAGCTAATCATCTCCATAATACGATCAATTTTTTCAAAATGCTCATTAGAACCCCAATAAATTTGAGCTTCAGCCAGCATTTGCGCTTCACCCATTACACCAAGTCCTATAGCGCGTGATTTTAAGTTGGTATTTTTAACCTTTACATGGGGATAAAAATTCAAATCAATCACATTATCAAGCATTCTTATTGCCGTTGGCACTACTCTTTGGATGTCTTCTTTGGTGTTGATTTTACTTAAGTTTATACTTGCAAGATTACAAACTGCGGTTTTTCCTTCGTTTTTATATTTTTCTACTATATAGACTTTTTTACCATTAATACTATCTAAAGTAGAAACTTTCTTAGCAAGCTTTTTATACCCTCCATCTATTGCAAGCTCTTCATCCTCATCTAAATGAAGCTCTGTTTTATCATCAAATACGATTTTGATTTGATAATAATTTGGATCTGTATTTTGAAAAATTTCTGTACATAAATTTGAACTTCTTATAATCCCTGCGTGGGAATTTGGATTTGTTTTGTTTGCACTATCTTTAAAACATAAAAATGGCATACCTGTTTCAAAATAAGATAAAAGTATTTTTTTCCAAAGCTCTTTTGCATCTATAATTTCTTTAGCTATGCTTTCATCTTTTTCAAATTCTTCGTATTTTTTCTCAAATTCTTCACCATATAAATCGCATAAACTTGCAGTATCAGCAGGATCAAAAAGCGTCCATTTACCATTTATCCTTACTCTTTTCATAAATAAATCATTAATCCACAAAGCAGGGAAAAGTTCATGCGCTCTTCTTCTTTCTTCGCCAGAATTTTTACGCAAATCTAAAAAGTCATTAATATCCATATGCCAAGGTTCAATATATACAGCAATCGCCCCTTTTCTAGTACCAAGTTGATCAACAGCAACGGCTATGTCATTAGTGATTTTTAAAAATGGTATGATCCCGCCTGCTGCGTTTTTATGCCCATCTATACTTCCACCCATAGCACGCACCTTAGACCAATCCCAGCCTATACCACCGCCAAATTTAGATAAGAGTGCCATTTCTTGATAGGAATCAAAAATCCCTTCTATATTATCAGGTGTGCTTCCTATATAACATGAGCTTAATTGGTGTCTTGTAGTTCTTGCATTTGAAAGGGTTGGAGTTGCAAGCATTACTTCAAAAGTTGAGATCAAATCATAAAATTTTTTAGCCCAAGTTTGAGAATCTAATTCATTTTGTGCTAAAAACATCGCAATAGCCATAAACATTTGTTGTGGTAATTCTATAGGCATACCTTTAGAATCTTTAATCAAATACCTATCATACAAAGTTTTTATACCAAGATAAGTAAATTGCAAATCACGCTCTGGCTTGATATAAGCATTAAGATTATCTAAATCATATTTTTCTTTTAGGCCGATTAAAATCCTACCTTCTTTTTCGCCTTTTTCAAGGTATTCTCTTAAATGCTTATACCCATTATAACCACTTACTTTTTTATATAAATCATACAAAAACAATCTTGCAGCAACAAAGGTCCAATTAGGTCTATCAATATCTATTTTATCTACTGCTGTTTTTATAAGAGTTTGTTGGATTTCTTCTGTTGTTATACCATCACGAAATTGAATTTTTGCATCTACTTCAAGCTCACTTTGACTTACATTTTCTAAATTTGCCACCGCGTCGGTAGTATATTTTTTAATCTTAGAAACATCTAACTCTTCAGTTCTTCCATTTCTTTTTAATACTTTCACTCACAACCCCTAGTTTATTATTTAAAAGTTCTTTCAAAAATTTTATCTACATTTTTAGTATAGTAGTTATAATCAAAGCAATTTCTAATATCTGCTTCACTTAAAGAATTTTTCAAATCCTCATCAGCTAATAAAGCTAATAAAAACAAACTCTCGCCTTTTTCATTTAAAGCAGGCTTACCATTTTGTAAATCAGCCCAAACTTTCATAGCATTTCTTTGAACAATCTTGTAAGCTTCTTCTCTGCTTATACCTTTAAATGGAAGCTCAAGCAATACTCTTTGAGAAAATACAAGCCCTCCAGTTAAATTTAAATTTTTCATCATATTTTCTGGATATACCAAAAGCTTTTCTATCACACCGCATAATCTTGAAAGCATAAAATCAGTCGTGATAAAAGCATCAGGTAATACAAATCTTTCTACACTAGAATGTGATATATCTCTTTCATGCCACAATGCTACATTTTCTAAAGCAGGTGTTACATAAGCTCTTATCATCCTGCAAAGACCGGTAATATTTTCACTCAAAACAGGATTTCTTTTATGAGGCATAGCTGAGCTTCCTTTTTGTCCTTGAGAAAAATATTCTTCAGCTTCATATACTTCTGTTCTTTGAAAATGGCGGATAGCAACAGCAATTTGCTCACAACTTGAAGCTAAAATAGCTAAAGCCGAGATAACTTGTGCGTAACGATCTCTTTGTATAACTTGGTTTGAAACTGGTGCTGGCTTTAGATCTAAGTTTTTACAAACTTCTTCTTCAAATTCAAGTGGAGCATGAGCAAAATTTCCCATAGCACCGCTGATTTTTCCATAGCTAATCACTTCTTTTGCATGAATAATTAAATCTTTTGCATGAACTAGCGAATCATACCAAATAGCCAAAACTAAACCAAAAGTTATAGGCTCTCCATGAATTCCATGACTTCTTCCTACCATTAAGGTATTTTTATGCTCATATGCTCTTGTTTTAATCGCTGCTAAAACTTGATCTAAATCTTGCAAGATTAGTTCCAAACTATCTTTAATCTGCAAAGCAACTGCAGTATCAATACAATCTGAACTTGTCATTGCATAATGTACAAAACGACTTTCCTCACCTAAGCTTTCACTTACACTAGTTAAAAAAGCGATAACATCATGTTTGGTAGTTTTTTCTATTTCATCTATTCTTGCTATATCAAATTTTGCATTTTTTATAATTTTTTCACAATCATCATCTTTAATAAGACCAAGTTTATTCCATGCTTTCACAGCAGCTAATTCTACTTTTAGCCATGCATCATATTTTGCTTGCATGTCCCATTTTTTAGCCATGATTTCTCTACTATATCTTTCAACCATTTTCAAGACCTTTTTTTATATAATTTTTTATGAAAAAATAGCTTGAATTTTATTATAAATTACCTAAGAAAGTTATTAAATGGCATATATAAAAAAGAAACTAGCAAATAATGGAAAAAAGGCATTTAGACTACTTATGGATGAGTTGAAAATTTCTATGCGTGAAGCACAAAAACTCATTGATAAAAAAAGATTATTTTGTGATGGAAATTTGGTAGAAGAAAAAAATAAATTTTTAAATGGTTTAGTAGAATTAATCGTATATGAAAATAACCCCAAAGGGTTAGAAATAGTTTTTGAAAATGAAGATTTTGCCATCGTAGAAAAACCAAGTGGAGTGCTAACTCATCCTAATGGGCGCAATTGTGCTTATAGTCTTTGTGATGAAATTTGGCATTTATGGGGTGAAAAAGCTTGCGTGGCTCATAGACTAGATAAAGAAACAAGCGGACTTTTACTCATAGCAAAGCATAAAAATGCACAAATTGAGTTAAAAACTATGTTTGAAAAAAGATTAGTGCAAAAAAGCTATCTTGCTCTAGTAAAAGGAAAAACTGAAAAAGAATTTATAGTAGATAAAAGCATGGATTTAACTAAAGACTATGATACAGTAAAAACTAGGATGCATATTTGTGAAAATGGCAAAGAAGCTTTAACACAATTTTATACTTTAGAATATTTTGAAAATTTAGATGCTAGTTTAGTTTTAGCTAAACCTCTAACAGGCAGACAACATCAAATAAGACTACATTTGTTTCATGTGAAACATAAAATTTTAGGTGAACCTTTATATGGTTTAGAAAAAACACAAATAGAGCAAATATTAGATGGAAAAATGAGTGGTATAAAAAGAGCTCAAATTACAGGCGCCAAAAGACTGCTTTTATACTCTTTTAGCTTAGAATTTACATATAAAAATCAAAAATTTTTGATACAATCTCAAAAAGATATAAAAGACGAGTTTTTAAAGGAAATAATACAATGAAAGAAAATATTCCCATTGGATACTTTTGTCCTCATAATATCGGAGATATGGTTGCTAGTTTAGATATGCTATATGCAATTAAATATATTTACCAAGCAAATATAACAGTTTTTTGCAGAAAAAACACTGAGTCCATTTTAAAAAATTTTAATTTTATTGATCATATAGAACTAATTGAAAAAATTGATGAAAATATTATCGATCAAATCAATAAATATTCACTAGATTATTTAATATCATTTCATGCAAAATCTTTTTTAATTAAACTTCTTATAAAAACAAACACAAAAAATATTATTGTAAAAGCAAAATTTGTTAGTGTATTTTCTTTTAAATGTAAAACTATCTTTACAAGTATAACAAAAAGATTTTTTAAAAATAGAAGTGATAGAGATAGAATGTTATATTATGCTAGAAAAATAGATCCTAAAAAATTTGATAAATGCATAAAAAGAATCAATTTTGATACCACTATAAAAACATTAGATGAAAACAAAGATATTGTTAAAAATTATCTTCAAAAAAATAATATTAAAAATTTTATTATTATAAACCCTTTTAGCATTACAGTAGATTTTACACTAAACCTAGTTTCATTTTTTGATCTCATAGCAAAAATTCGATTTTCATATCCAAATATAAATATTATTATTCCAACTTATAATGATATTCATGACACTTTTATAAGAAGTGTTAAACAACATAATATAAATCTTTTATCAGAAATTTATATTTTTAAAAACAATGATGATATTTTAAATTTAGTAGAACTTATATCTCAATCAAAATGTATTATTAGTCCTAGTACAGGCCCAATTCATATTGCAAGCAATATAAAAATCCCTAGTATTGGATTATATCCTAAAAAGGATAGTATATTTTGGCCAACATACAACAAAGACTATGTTTTTATCGATAAAAAATGCAATGAATTATTATGTCATGAAATAGATAAAATTATAACAGATGTCATTGATAGATTAAAAAAATATATCAATTAATCTTCAACCTGATCTTCATTTTTTAATACATAAATAATTCCACCAAGTCCTATGATTACCACTATGCTTATAAAAATAAGTTGGGTTATATCTAAAAAAGTCATTGTTTACTCTGCCTTTCTTTAAGCTGTCCACATGCAGCTGAAATATCAAGTCCCTTACTTTCTCTTATCGTACAAGTAACACCTTTTGCACTTAAATAATCTTGAAATTTAACCGCATTTTCAACACTTGGTCTTTTATATAAACTTCCTTCGTGTGGATTAAAAAGTATTAAATTCACTTTGGCTTTTATACCATTTAAGAGCTTGACTAGTTCTTTTGCATGTTCTATTTTATCATTTATACCATCGATTAAAAGGTATTCAAACATTACTCTTTTACGCTGATCTATAGGAAAATTTCTCACCGCTTCCATAATGCTTGCTATATTATAAGCTTTATTAATAGGCATTAATTCACTTCTAAGTTCATCATTTACAGCATGGAGCGAAATAGCCAAAAGCACACCTAAATTCATTTCTCCAAGCTCTTTAATTTGCTTTGCTAAACCACTTGTGCTTATAGTTTGTCTTCTAGGGCTTATCGCTAAAGCATCATTATCAGCTAAAATTTTAACTGCCTTAGAAACATTTTTAAGATTATCCAAAGGCTCTCCCATACCCATATAGACTATATTAACCCTTCTTTCATAAGGTATGTTGTTATGTTTTTTAATCCATAAAATTTGTCCTACTATTTCTCCTGCAGTCAAATTTCTTTTCAAACCGCCTTTAGCAGTCAGACAAAAACTGCACCCACTTTTGCAACCCACTTGAGAGGAAACACAAATAGTATATCTTGCATGTTTGATGATTTTTCCATTTTCATCTACAAGTTCTTCTTTCATTGGTAGCAAAACAGCTTCTATTTTTTTACCATCTAAAAGCTCAAAAAGATATTTAATACTACCATCTTTGCTTTTTTCATCTTTCACACATTTTAAAGGTGAAAAATGAAAATTTTCTTGTAAATACACTCTAAAGTCTTTTGGTAAAGATGACATTTGTAAAAAATCGTCTGCATATTTTTTATATAACCATTCAAAAATTTGCTTTGCTCTAAATTTTGGTTGGACTAAATTTTCTAATTCTTCTTTAGTAAAATCTAATATATTTTTTAATTCACTCAATTTTTTTCCTATATAAGTTTCTTATCTAATAAAAAATCTTTTAATAATTCTTTTGCTTCTTGATGATTTTTTAAAAAATCTTCATGCGCAAATTCATTACAAAAATTTGTAGCACATAAATAACAAATTCCTTCTATTTCTTGCATTTTTGCACAAGAAAGCACAGCGTATGCTTCCATATTTTCTATATGTACGCCTTTTTTAAAAAATTCTTGGGCAATATTTTCATCTTTGCAAATATAATTTGAAGAATTAATCATAGTTTCATGTGAAACATTTAATCTAATCTCATTTGCTATAGGTGTATAAAAACTATCAAATAAATCTGCGTATTCTAAATTTGCAGCATTAGAACTTTCATAAATGTCTAAAATTTTTCCTTCTTGGTAAATTCCACATGTACCTATAAAAATCACTCTATCTACTTTTACTTGACTTAAAATTTTACCTAGAGAAAAAGCAGAATTAACTAAGCCTACACCTATACTTTGTGCAAATTTAAAATCCTCATTTCCTCCTGCACACACTATAAGATTTTTCAAAAATTAACCTTTATAAAAAATAATTCAAATTTTATCTAATTAGCGCTTAAAATAATGCTATAATTAATATTTTTTAGATAAAATAAATTTATGATAAAAGCAAAAAAACATTTTGGGCAAAATTTTTTATGTGATAAAAGCGTGGTAGATAAAATCATCCAAGCCATACCCAAAGATACTAAAAATATAGTTGAGATTGGGCCTGGCTTAGGTGATTTAACGCAAGAACTTTTGAAAATTCCACAAGCTCATATTAGAGCTTATGAGATTGATAAAGATTTGATTCCTATTTTAAATAAAAAATTTCAAAATGAGATTGAAGGTGGAAATTTTGAGCTTATTCATCAAAATGCAAGTGATGCTTTTGATCAAGGAAGTTTAAGTGATAAAGAGTACTTTTTAGTAGCAAATTTACCATATTATATTGCTACAAATTTGATTTTAAAAGCCCTAGAAGATCAAAATTGCCTTGGGCTTATAGTAATGGTGCAAAAAGAAGTGGCACAGAAATTTTGTGCGAATGAAAAAGAAAGTAATTTTTCGGCCTTAGGGGTGCTTTGTGCATTAATATGCCAAAGACAAATGCTTTTTGATATACAACCACAAAGCTTTAATCCTCCACCAAAAGTTACTTCAGCTGTAATGAAGTTAATAAAAACTACTCATTATCAGCAAAAATGTGAAAATATAGAAGCTTTTAAAGAATTTCTTAGAGCTTGTTTTCAAAATCCTAGAAAACAACTCTTATCTAATTTTAAAAATAAAAAAGAAAAAATTCTAAAAGCATTTGAAGCACTAGACATCTCTTCTACCTCAAGAGCTCATGAAATTAGCGTTGATTCATACCTTAAAATTTATGACTATTTAAAGGATGACTATGAGCGAAGAAAACAAAACTCAAGAGCAAAATAAAACTAAAAGATTTAATAAATTCAAAAACAAAAGAAAAAAAGATTCACAAAATCAAGAGCAAAATAGTGAAATTAAAAATGAAACAAAAGTAGAAAATACTCAAACTGAAGCTAGCGAAGAAAAAAAGAAAAAGAAAAAAAATAGAAATTTACCTTCTAAATTAAGTGGTAATGAAGAATGGCAAATAGAACTTGCCAAAAGTATAGAAGCTAATAAAATCATGCACGAGCTAAGACTTCACCCTTTAAAACACAACAACTCAAGCGAACATAAAATTCGTATTACACCTTTGGGCGGGCTTGGGGAAATCGGTGGAAATATCACTGTTTTTGAAACCAACAACGATGCAATTATCGTTGATATAGGTATGAGTTTTCCAGATGGAACTATGCATGGAGTAGATATTATCATACCTGATTTTGACTATGTAAGAAAGATTAAAAATAAAATTCGCGCTATCATCATCACTCATGCTCATGAAGATCATATCGGTGCTGTGCCGTATTTTTTCAAAGAATTTCAATTTCCTATCTACGCAACACCTTTAGCACTAGGTATGATTTCAAATAAATTTGAAGAGCATAGTTTAAAGGCTGAGCGTAAATGGTTTAGACCTATAACAAAAAGACAAATTTATGAAATAGGTGAATTTAATTTAGAATGGATTCACATAACCCACTCTATCATCGATGCTTGTGCTTTGGCTATTAAAACTAAAGCAGGAACCATCATACACACTGGCGATTTTAAAATAGATCAAACACCAATTGATGGCTATCCAACGGATTTAAGTCGTTTAGCTCAATATGGCGAAGAAGGCGTACTTTGTCTTTTAAGTGATAGTACAAACTCATATAAAGAAGGTTATACAAAAAGTGAAAGCTCCGTAGGACCTACTTTTGATCAAATTTTTGCCAAAACTAAAGGCAGGGTAATCATGAGCACCTTTAGCTCTAATATCCACCGCGTATATCAAGCTATTAGTTATGGTTTAAAATACGGCAGAAAAGTGTGTGTTATAGGGCGTTCTATGGAAAGAAATCTCTATACTACTATGGAACTTGGCTATATCAAACTTGATAGGAAAATTTTCATTGACGCTGATGAAGTAAGCAAATACAAAGACAACGAAGTACTAATTGTCACTACAGGAAGTCAAGGCGAGACCATGAGTGCTTTATATAGAATGGCAACCGATGAGCATAAATTTATCAAAATCAAACCTAGCGATCAAGTTATCATTTCAGCTAAAGCAATACCAGGTAATGAAGCAAATGTTTCTGCTGTACTTGATTTTCTTTTAAAAGCAGGAGCTAAAGTAGCTTATCAAGAATTTAGTGAAATTCATGTAAGCGGACATGCTAGTATAGAAGAACAAAAACTCATGCTAACTTTAGTAAAACCTAAATTTTTCTTACCAGTGCATGGAGAGTATAATCATATCAATAAACATAAAGAAACTGCTCTAAAATGTGGTATACCTGAAAGAAACATCTACTTAATGAGTGATGGGGATCAAGTAGAGCTTTGTCAAAAATACATCAAACGCGTAAAAACAGTTAAAACAGGAAAAGTCTTTGTGGATAATCAAATCAACAAACAAATCGCAGATGATGTGGTAATTGATAGACAAAAACTAGCAGATAGTGGTATAGTTGTCATCATCGCCCAGCTTGATAAAGCAAGTAAAACACTAATTAATAAACCAAGAGTATTTAGTTATGGCTTGGTAGCTGATAAACAAGATGGAGCATTCTCAAAAGAAATGAGTGATGTTTTAAGTCAATTTTTCCCAAATGTAAAAGATGAAATTTTAGATAATCCAAAAGTTTTAGAAGCTCAAATTAGACAAGTACTAAGAAAGCATATTTTTAGAAAAATCAAAAAATATCCAACCATAGTACCAACTATTTTTGTGATGTAAAGTAAAATTATGAGAATTAATAAATTCATCTCACACAATAGCAAATATTCTCGCCGTGAGGCTGATGAGCTAATCAAACAAGGCTTAGTAAAAATCAATAAAAAAACAGCCTTGCTAAATGATAGTGTAAATGCTGAGGATAAAGTTTTTATCAATGGTAAAAAACTCCATAAAAAAACACAATTTTCAGTCATCATTTATCACAAACAAAAAGGCGAAATAGTTAGTAAAAAAGATGATAGAGGCAGAAAAACCATCTATCATACTTTACCAAAACAATTTAGCACTTGGCTTAGCGTAGGAAGACTTGACTTTGCAAGCGAGGGATTACTTTTACTAACTGATTCACCTGTAATAGCAGATGCGCTTATGCATAGTGATTTAGAAAGAGAATATTACTTAAAAGTAAAAGGTAATATAGATAAAAATGTCATCGAAGCTATGCAAAATGGCTTAGAAATTCAAAATGAAAAAAAAGGGGCTCACGCTAAAACTAAAATAACTTCAATGAATTTTGCTCCATTTTTAGGCTTTGAAATTTTTGGCTCAAGCGGAGGCTATACGAAGCTAAAAGTAATCATTAATGAAGGTAAAAATAGAGAGTTAAGACGCTTTTTTGGACATTTTGATTTAGAAGTGATGGATCTTAAAAGAGTGGCATTTGGAGCATTAGATCTTGGTATGTTAAAAGCTGGCAAATATCGTTATTTGGAAAATGGCGAGTATGAAAAACTGCGCGATTTTTTAAAAATAAATGATATTAGGTATTAAAATTAATACTTTAAAAATACTTAAATTAATTAAAATTTAATTTTAATTTTGTATAATTAGCAATTTAATTTATATAAAAAAGGAAAATTATGGCAAACCATAAATCTGCTGAAAAAAGAGCAAGACAAACTATCAAAAGAACTGAAAGAAATAGATTTTATAGAACAAGATTAAAAAACATTACAAAAGCGGTTCGCGAAGCAGCGGCAAATAACGATAAAGAAGCTGCACAAAATGCATTAAAAGTAGCTAATAAAAGCATTCACGCTATGGTAAGTCGCGGATTTTTGAAAAAACAAACTGCATCACGCCGTGTTAGCAGATTAGCATTATTGGTAAACAAATTAGCATAATTAATGTTAGCTGATAAACTCAAACCTTTTTTAGCACGCTTTGATGAGTTAAATACTCTTCTTAGTGATGTTAATATCTCTAATGATATTTCTAAAATGACAGCTCTATCTAAAGAGCAAAAAAATTTAGAACCCATAGTAGAAAAAGCAAAAGAATATCTAAAAACCTTAGACGATATAGAAGAAAATAAACTTCTTTTATCTGATCCTGAACTAGGTGAACTTGCAAAAGAAGAACTTAAAAATCTCGAAGTTTTAAAGCCACAACTTGAAGAAAAATTAAAAATTCTTTTATTACCTAAAGATCCAAACGATGATAAGAATATCTTTTTAGAAATTCGTGCAGGCACAGGTGGTGATGAAGCTTCTTTATTTGTTGGGGATTTAGTAAAAGCTTATATACGCTATGCTGAAAATCGTGATTACAAATATGAAATTGTAAGTTCAAGTGAAGGTAGCGTAGGTGGATTTAAAGAAATCATCATTCTTATCAAAGGAAATGGAGCTTATTCAAGGCTAAAATACGAAGGTGGCACACATAGAGTTCAAAGAGTACCTGAAACAGAATCTCAAGGTAGAGTTCATACTTCAGCTATTACAGTGGCTATTATGCCTGAAGTTGATGATGTTGAAATTCAAATCAATCCAAATGATTTAAAAATCGATGTAATGCGTAGTAGCGGTCATGGTGGTCAAAGCGTAAATACCACAGATAGTGCTGTAAGAATCACTCACATTCCAACAGGTATAGTTGTAGTAAATCAAGATGGCAAAAGCCAACATAAAAACAAAGAAAGTGCCATGAAAGTCTTAAAGGCAAGACTTTTTGAAATGCAAGAACAAGAACGCTTAGCTAAAGAAAGCGAGGCAAGAAAATCACAAGTTGGAAGTGGCGATAGAAGCGAACGCATACGCACTTATAATTTCCCTCAAAATAGAATTAGTGATCATAGAATAAATCTTACTTTATATAGACTTGATACGATTTTAGAGGGTGGACTTTTTGATGAAATCATCGAGCCATTAATCGCTTATTATCAAGCAGAGGCTTTAAAACAAGAAAATTTATAATTCTTGTTTTAATTATTGCTTGCTAATAAAATTCTATATTGTTCTTTATCAACATTTATCAAAAGCGAAACTAATTTAAAAGCTCTAAATTTTTCCATTACAAAAAGATCTTTACTATCTTTTAAAACTATAGCAACTAAATTTTTCATTACTTTATCAAGCCAAATATTTTTATATTTATCATTTGCTGAATGATATCTTCCAATAGCATTCCAATTAAACCCGTATCGTTGTATAATTTCATAAAGTAATCTTGCTGCTATGTCTATATTTGCACTAACTTTTACAATCTCTTTTTCGCTAACACCATAACGCTTTAAATGAATGCTATTAATTTGCATTAAACCATAATCTCTTGTTTGATTTTTATTTCTACCAATGATATTATGTTCATAAGCTGCATTCTCTGTCAAAGCTATGGCTTTAAGTAATGCCATGGGTATGTTATACTTTCTAGCCGCGATTTTAAAATCTTTATCATATTTATAAAAATTTTCAGGTATATAAATATCACCTATAAAAATTTTTGTATCAAAAGCAAAAGTAAAATTAAAAAATATTGCTAATAATAAAATCCTTTTTAACATTTTACTCCTTTATAGTACTTATGCTATAGCAAATTTATAAATAAAAATTATGCAAATAAGTTAATAAATTATCTAAGAATTTCTTTTATAGTAAGTTGAGGGGTGATTAATCCTCTAAAATTATTTTTAGAAATACTAGCTATAAAATCAATATTTTCACCAATTTCTGGCTCATAATCAAAGTTAAAAAATAAAGCTTCTAAAGTCTTATTTCCTTGTGTTAAAATAAGTTTTATATGATTTTCATCTTTACCAAGTCTTTTTTTGTTTTTTACAAAAAGCTTATCAAATTTAAAATATGGTCTTGGGTTTTTATGCCCAAAAGGTTCAAAAAATTCCAATATCTCTAAAAGTTCAAAATCAACTTCATTTGGATCAATACTACCTAAAACCTCATCAGTATTGTAAAAATCATCTTTAGGGATATTTTGACAAATTTCATAAAGCTTATTTTTAAAAATACCAAATTTTTCAAGCTCGACTAAAACTCCAGCTGCACCTTTATGTCCACCATAGCTTAAAACAAATTCTTTAGCTTGTTCTATAACATTTAAAATATCTATCCTACCCACGCTTCTAACGCTAGCTTTAGCCTTTTGCTCACATTCTGAAAAAACAAAGGCAGGCTTGTTAAAATGCTTTGCTAAACGACTTGCAACTATACCCAAAACACCCTCATGCCAATTTTGGCCATTGACAATAATCACAGGATCATTTTCATCAACTTGTTCTAAACATTGTTTAAAAAGCTCGCGCTCTTCATCTTTACGGCTATTATTATAAGTAATAATTTGTTCTAAATAACCCATAACCTCATTAATATTTTTAGAATGCAAAAATTTATAAGAAATAATCGCATCATCCATTCTACCTGCACTATTAATCAAAGGTGCAATTAAAAAACTAATATTATCAAGCTCAAATTTATCCTTACCAAAATACTGCTTGATAGCTTTAAATGCAACTCGTTTTGAATCATTAATACACTCTATGCCTTTTCTAACTAAGGCTCTATTTAAATCTCTAAGCTCCATCATATCTGCGATAATTGCGATAGATAAAAGCTCTATAAATTTACACATATTATAATTAATCTTACATACTTCTTTTATAGCAGCAACTAAATACCAAGCCACTTGAGCACCACAAATTTCAATATCAGGAAATTCACAATCTTGTTGTTTAGGATTAATGATCGCATAAGCTTTTGGTAAAGTAGCTGGAGGCATATGATGATCGGTAATGATTAAATCAATTCCTTTTTGTAAACAAAGCTCTGCTGCATCAAAAGCTGCTATACCATTATCTACAGTGATGATTAAATCTACCCCATTAAGTTCATTGATGATTTCTTCATTTAGACCATATCCATCTTTAAAACGATTTGGAATTTTTACCACATAGTCATATCCGATATCATCAAAAAATTCAGATAAAATCACACAAGAAATCACCCCATCTACATCATAATCTCCAACAATAGCAAGCTTTTGATTTTTTTCAATCGCTTCTTTAATACGTAAAGCACCCTTATAGACATCTTTTAAACAAGATGGCATAGGTAAATCACAAAGCTTTACATGTGTATCATTGATAAAACGCTGGTGTAAAATTTCTTTTATTTTGGCTTTATTTAGCATGATTTGTTAAAGATGCCTTGATAAAAGAAAAAATAGCCGGATTAACCCTAACTAAGCGTGAAGTAAATTCAGGGTGAAACTGCACTGCTAAGAAAAATGGATGATCTTTAAGCTCTACAGCCTCAACTAAACCTTCATTTTCCCCGCTTATAATAAGCCCATTTTTTTCAAACATTTCTTTATATTTTGGATTAGCTTCATAGCGGTGGCGGTGGCGTTCTTTTACGCTTTTTTGATTATCATAAACCTTACTTAAAAGTGTATTTGGCTTGATATGACACTCATAAGCTCCAAGACGCATAGTTCCACCAAGTGGAGTTTTACTTGTTCTAATTTGCTTTTCTCCACTTGCGTCAATAAATTCATCAATCAAAAAGATGATAGGATTTTTACAATTTGGATTGAATTCATGAGAATTTGCATCTTCTAGTTTTAAAACATTGCGTGCAAATTCCACTAAAGAAAGCTGCATACCCAAACAAATTCCTAAAAATGGAATTTTATTTTCTCTTGCATATTGTATGGCTTTGATTTTTCCTTCTACTCCACGGTAACCAAAACCACCTGCTACTAAAATCCCATTTACATCTTTAAAGCTTTCTTCGACATTTGCATTTTCTAATTTTTCACTATCGATCCATTTTAAATTTACTCTTGCATCAAGTGCTGCACCTGCATGGATAATGGCCTCTGTTAAGCTTTTATAGCTTTCTTTTAAATCTACATATTTTCCTACAAAAGCGATGCTAAGTTCATTACTTGGAGCGATGACTCTTTTTACTAAAGAATCCCATTCGTTCATACTTGGCTTTAAATTTTGAAGATCTAATAAACTTGCAATAGAATTTAAAATATCTTGTTTTAAAAAATTTAGTGGAATTTGATAAATACTAGCTGCATCCACACTTTCTATAACGCAGTTTTTTTCAACTCCGCATGAAATTGCGATTTTGTCTTTTAACTCTCTATCTAAAGATTTTTCACTTCTGCAAATGATCATATCAGGGCTTATACCTATACGGCGTAATTCCCCCACACTATGTTGAGTTGGTTTTGTTTTAAGTTCTCCTGCTGCTTTGATAAATGGCACTAAAGTCAAGTGAATATTAATAGCATTGTATTTACCCACTTCAAGTTTTAAAGCTCTAATAGCTTCTAAAAATGGTAAGCCTTCTATATCTCCTACCGTGCCACCTATTTCAACAATTAAAATATCTTTATCAATTCCAGCCTTTTTAATACGATCTTTTATCTCATCAACTATATGAGGGATTACTTGTATAGTTTTTCCTAAGTAATCTCCTCTTCTTTCTTTTTCTATAACACTTTGATAAACTCTTCCTGTGGTAAAGTTATTATCTTGAGTTAAATTCTCATTTAAAAATCTCTCATAATGTCCTAAGTCTAAATCTGTCTCAGCTCCATCTTCAGTTACAAACACTTCCCCATGCTCTAAAGGACTCATCGTGCCAGGATCTACATTAATATAAGGATCTGCTTTTAAAATACTTACTTTTAAACCTGAATTTTTTAAAATAGTAGCAATAGATGCTGCTGCTATACCTTTTCCTAATGAGCTTAAAACACCACCGGTTACAAAAATATATTTAGTTTGTTTTAATTTCATAAAATAACCTTAATTTCTTTTTTTAAAATTATAACGAATAAAAAATTTTATTTTTATAAACATTTGTGTAAAATTCAATTATTTTTGAAGGAAATTTTCGATGAAAATCACATTATTAAATCATACTCCACTTTCTGTATGCTCTCATGCAACAAGAACATGTTGGCAAAGTTTTGACAAAGGTGATTGTGGTGGTGAGAAAGACAAAGAATTAATCGATCGAGTGGGAAATAAATTCAAACATGCTTCAACCTTAGAGCATTTAAACTATACTTTTTATATACAAGGTATTTCAAGAGCATGCTTACAAGAAGTTGCAAGACACCGCCACACTAGTCCTAGTGTAAAAAGCACAAGATATACTTTAAAAGAACTAAGAAATGAAAGCGAATTTAAAGAAAATGACTTTGAAAATGCTAAAAGATACTTAGTATTAACCGGAAATGAAGTAGTAGATAATGCAAGTATCAAAGCTTTAGAAAATCTGCGTTTGATTTTGCAAAATAGCATTAGTTTAGATATAGCAAAATACTGCTTACCAGAAAGTTATAAAACAGAATTAACTTTAACAATTAATGCAAGAAGTTTGCAAAATTTTATTACTCTAAGAAGCTCAAAATCAGCCCTTTGGGAGATAAGACAACTCGCAAATGCTTTATTTGAAAACTTGCCTGAGGAACATCAATTTATTTTTAAACATTGTGTTTATCAAGAAGAAAATTCCCAAGATTGATTGGGAATTTTTACTTATATTTTTTTAAGAAATTCAGTTTTCAAAACAATCACACCAAATTTATCTACTTTAGCTTCAATTTCAGTGTCTTTGCTTGTAAGTTTAATATTTTTTATAGTCGTGCCACGCTTTAAAGTAGTGCTTGTACCTTTTACCTTTAAATCTTTCACAACACTTACACTATCACCTGCATTAAGCTCAGTTCCATTTGCATCTTTTGGCATATATTCTCCTTAGAATTTATAAGTATATCCTAGATATAAACCATAATTTGTTTGTTTAGGATCGTAAAAGTTTGAACCTACCATATTTTGATAAAAATTTCTTGTATTATAATGAGTTTGCTCAGCTTTAAAACCAAACTCAATTTCATTTGCTTGATTTAACTCATATAAAGCACCTATTTTTGCCCCATAAGTATAACCATCAAAATCTTGAGATAATGATAATATACTTGTTTTTAAAGTAAGATCTGTTCTTGCATAACCACCATATACCCCTAAAACTGCTCTTGTTTTTTCAAAGATTTTTGGAGTAAAATCATAACCAAGTAAAAACTTATGTGTAGTAAATTCTCCATCAATTTTAAACTTTGTAGTATTGATTACATCACTAAATTCGCTTGAATAATTATAAGCACCATAAATTCTATGATTTTCACTAAAACGATAACCAACTCTTAAACCAAAAACAGGAACATTACCTTCTAAATCACCATTATATTTAATGTTTTGTGTTTTTCTATGATCAAGATCAGATTTTACCTTAGTATGGAACCATCCTGCATCAATACCTAATAATATTCCTGAATTTTCATCAGCTAAAGCTAAATTTGAAACCAAAGCAACACTTGTAACTAAACTAAATAATTTTAATTTCATATTTTCCTCCTTAAAATAAGACTTAATATATCCTTTTATTTTTAATAAAAACTTAATTTTGTGGTACCACTAAATCAGATCTACACTCAATCACGGTATGAACATTACCACGAGGGTTAAAATCACCTACTACTTTTATCCATTTTGGATCAAGTTTTTCTTTTAAAGTATTATAAATTTCATTAATACTTGCTTCATGTGAAACATTTCTATACATAAAGGTATTAATATAAAGTTTGATTGCTTTAAGTTCTACTACTAATTTATTTGGAATGTATTCTAAGTAAATTGTAGCAAAATCAGGATACCCACTACGCGGACAACAACACATAAATTCAGGTAAAGTGATTTTAATCACATAATCATTTTTGGCATCATTTGGCCAAACTTCCATATTTTCTACACTAAATTCTTTGATTTCTTTTTCACCATATCGCATTTATAATCCTTAGTTTGTTTTTAAAACTTTATAATACCACAATATTTTATATTTTATTTTGACAAAATTTAAAAAGCTTATCTTGAAGTGAAAGTAATTTTTCACTTTCATTACTAAGAATTTTTATACACAAACCCTCATAAAAAAGTTGATTTATATCGTCAAATGAAGCTTTTAATTCTTCATAAAACTCATCATATCCAAAAAGATAAATACTCAAATAATGCGTATGATTTGCAAAAAAATTTAAATCATTTTCTTTCATATAAGAAGGATTGATTTTAATTTTATCATTTAAAATTAAAGTATCATTTCTATAAATTTGAGTTAAACTCTCATAATTTTTAAAAGCAAATTTTTCATCCATAGCCACTCTACCAAAAATGACAAAATCAACATAAACTAATCTTGAAAAAGAAGCTAGATTAATCTTTGTATTTTGTATAAAATTTGCATTTTCTTGAAGCAAAAGTGGCTTTGGCATATAAAAAAAGCTTGCATTTTCTTCAAGAGTAAAATCAATATTTTTACTCGCAAAAGAATCTTTAGTATCATATACCTTTTCATAACTTTGTGTGAGTATAGCGGTGTTTGTACTTTTCTTACATATGATTTCAAAACTTAAATGATCCTCTTTAAAAATTCCAGCACTAGAGTTTAAAACATATATACTAGTTAATTTTTTATCATAAAAATTCCTCATAAGTTTAAAAGGAGGAGTAAAAAAAGAATTTTTTATGATAGTTTTTTCATTGATAGTATCTAATGTAAGTTTAAAAACACTCTTTTGAGCAAACAAATCAATCCTTTAAAAGTGTGTATTTTTTAATCCAAGTAATGATTTCATCTAAACCTTCTTTAGTTTGAAGATTACTCATGATAAAAGGTCTATCTCCACGCATTTTTAAAGTATCTTCTTGCATGATTTTTAAAGAAGCATTCACATAAGGAGCTAAGTCTATTTTATTGATAATCATTAAATCAGATCTACAAATAGCAGGACCACCTTTGCGTGGAATTTTTTCTCCTTGAGCAACATCTATAACAAAGATAAAAAAATCCACAAGTTCAGGTGAAAAAGTCATTGATAAATTATCTCCACCACTTTCTATAAAAATAAGATCTAAATCACTAAAACGCTCTTGTAAAAGTTCAACAGCTTCAAGATTACAAGAAGCATCTTCTCTAATGGCTGTATGAGGACAACCTCCAGTTTGCACTCCAATGATTCTTTCTTTTTCAAGAACGCCTTGTTTGATTAAAAAATTTGCATCTTCATTTGTATAAATATCATTCGTAATTACAGCCAAAGAAAGCTCATCTTTTAAAGCTTGACATAAATTTAATACTAAAGCTGTTTTACCACTACCTACAGGACCACCTATGCCTATTTTAACCATTATAACCCTTTTAAGAAATATAAATTTTAAATGCTAAATTTTGGTGTTTTATACCCAAATAATCATTTAAGATATTGTGATTTTCACACCAATCTTTTAAAGTTAAATTTTGTAATTTAGAAAGAACCTTTTGAAAATCTTGCTGTAATTGAAAAAGTAAAATCTGCCCTTCATTTTGTGATAAAGGCACAATTTTCACAAGAATATTAACAAAATTACTCATTAAAGCAAATAAAAAACTTTCATACATAAAATCAAGTTCATTATCTTTACAAAATAAAGCATACACAAAAGGATAAATAGGAGTTTGATTTCCTTTAATGTATTGATTTAATAAAGGATTTGATAATCCATAAAGACTGACATTTTTTACAAAGCGTTTAGCTAGAAAAACATAAGCTTGACTTTGTTCTTTTGCAACTATACTTGATAAAAATTTTCTTTGAAAGACTAGTAAATTTTTTACATCATTTGCATTTTCATAAGCTATTTTCAAAGCTAAAAGTTCAAAATACAAAATATTAGAATAAAGCTGAGTTTTTAAAACTTTTTTAGCATCTTCTATATTTTTTATATAAGCAAAATTCACATAAGATTCTAAACCAAAAGAATGTGAAAAAGCTCCTATAGGAAAAGAAGAATCACTAATTTGTAAAAGTAAAAAATTTAATTTATTCATCTTTATTCTTTAATAAGTTTAAAATTTGGATCAACTTGGATAAAACTTGGCATATCAAGCATATATTTTGGCTCTAAAATTTCCTCACATTTTTCGTATTTTATATTAAATTTTTCTAAAAATCTTATAATAGAGTTTTGCTCTAAAGTAAGAAGTTTATGATCTTTATAAAATAAATTTAAGTGCATATTGCCCACTTGATAACTTATTAAAGCAAGGTTGTATTCATTTTCTATGTGAATTTTTAAAACCTTTTCAGGTTTAATCTTCACTAAAATCAAAAAATCCTCATCATATAAACAATCATTATGATTTAAACCTTTATTACCAGGCATTTTTATAGCGACATCTAGTCCTTTTAAAGTTGTTGTTCTTAATATCTTTTTAAAAGTATCAAACCAACTAAGCTCTAAAAAATCGCATTCTTTGTTTAAATCATAATGCGTTATTTTATTTTGAAGTAAAATCATTAAATCATAAAATATTTTCTAGCTAAAGCTAAAGAATCAACACTCTTAGAGCTAATAAGCTCACCATTTATCTTTACTTCATAAGTTTGTGGATTTACTTCTATATCTTGAACTTTATCATTAAATTTCAAATCTTTTTTAGTGATATTTCTACAATTTTTTACTGCAACACATTTTCTTTTTAAACTTAATTTTTCAGGCATATTAGCATCTAAAGAAGCTTTAGAAACAAAATGTAAAGCATTTTCATTTAAATTTGCACCAAACATTTTTTCATAGATAATAGGCTCAGGTGTTGGGATAGAAGCATTAGCATCGCCTATTTTTGCACCTACTATCAAGCCACCTTTTAAAATAAGCTTTGGTTTTACTCCAAAAAATTTAGGTTGCCAAAGCACTAAATCAGCAAATTTTCCTACTTCAATAGAACCAACATAACTATCAATCCCATGTGCAATAGCAGGATTTATAGTATATTTTGCTATGTAGCGTTTAATACGGAAATTATCATCTAAATCATTATCTTCCTTCAAGGCACCAAATTCTTTTTTACATTTATCAGCACTTTGCCATGTTCTTAAAATCACCTCACCTACGCGTCCCATAGCTTGAGAATCACTACTCATAATGCTAAAAACACCCATATCATGAAGTTTATCTTCTGCTGCTATAGTTTCAGGACGAATTCTACTATCTGCAAATTCAACATCTTCTTTGATTTTATTATCTAAATGATGACAAACCATAAGCATATCTAAATGCTCATCAATGGTATTTTTAGTAAAAGGCATAGTAGGATTAGTACTTGCAGGTAAAACATTTTCAAAACCTGCCATTTTAATAATATCAGGAGCATGGCCACCACCTGCACCTTCAGTGTGAAAAGTATGGATAACTCTACCATTAATAGCTTTAATCGTATCTTCTACAAAACCTGCTTCATTTAAAGTATCTGTATGGATAGCTATTTGTATATCCATTTCATCAGCTATATTTAAACTAGTATCAATCACACTAGAAGTAGCACCCCAATCTTCATGAATTTTTAAGCCGCATGCACCAGCTATGATTTGCTCTTTTAAAGCATTTTTATTACTTGAATTTCCTTTACCTAAAAAGCCAAAATTCATAGGGTAATTTTGCGTAGCTTTTAACATAGAATGTATATGATAAGCCCCACTTGTGCAAGTTGTAGCATTTGTTCCCTCACTTGGTCCTATGCCACCTCCTATCATAGTAGTAACACCACTATATAAGGCACATTCAATTTGAGTTGGGGAGATAAAATGTATATGAGTATCAATACCACCTGCAGTTACTATTAAACCTTCTGCACCGATAATATCTGTATTTGTGCCTATAATTAAGCTAGAATCAACTCCATCTTGTATATCAGGATTACCTGCTTTTCCTATACCTACTATATAGCCATTTTTTATCCCAATATCTGCTTTATAAATACCAGTATAATCAACAATCAAAGCATTAGTTAAAACTAAATCCGGAAAGTCTCCCTCACTTACACTTTGAGCCATACCATCTCTAATATTTTTACCACCACCAAATTTAACTTCTTCGCCATATAAAGTATAATCTTTTTCTACTCTTAAAATTAAATCTGTATCTGCTAATCTTACTTTATCATTAGTTGTTGGACCATACATATTTACATAGTCTTTTTTGCTAATCTTAATCAAAGAAATCCTTTCTCTTTTGCTTTTGATAAAGCTTTAGTTTTATTTTCATCATTGATAAAATCATCACAAAGATTATTAAAACCTAAAACCTTTTTTAAACCACCAAATTCTATTAAACTTACTGTTTTTTCTTCACCTGGTTCAAATCTCACACTTGTTCCTGAAGCGATATTTAACCTTTTACCATAAGCCTTTTCTCTATCAAAAGACAAAAAGCAATTAACTTCAAAGAAATGAAAATGCGAACCAACTTGTATAGGACGATCACCTTTATTGCTTACTTTAATTTCTATAGAAGTTTTATTTTCATTAAGCACAATAAATTCTGATGATAAAAATATCTCTCCAGCTTTTATTTTATCATCATTTGCTATAGGCTCATGTATAGTAACTAATTTTGTGCCATCTTCAAAAGGAAGTTCTATTTGAATTTCTTCAAGCATACTTGCAACACCATCAATCACATCTTCACTTGTAAGTAAAGTTTTCCCTATGCTCATCAATTCACTCACACTTAAATTTTTTCTTGCAAATTCCATTAATTCATAACATATATAAGCTAAAGCTTCATTATAATTTAATTTTATTTTTTGCTCTTTTCTATCTTTAGCGATTTTCCCTGCATAATGAAGCATTAATCGTTGCAATTGCTGCTGAGTAAAATGCATTTTAATCCTTATAAATTTTTTAGATATTATATAACTATTTGCTTGCTTTTAAGCAAAAAATTCTATTACATTTTTTAATTCTATTTTATAGTCTTTTTGAATTTCTATAAAAGGAAGATTTAAATTTTCACATTGAGCTTTAAATTTTTGATGATTTAAAATAAGAGTGTTTATTTCTTCTTTTTCACTAAATAAACGCTTTTCTATAACATTTTCATTTTGATAGATTAATTCATAATTTTGCAAAATATATTTTTTGAAAAAAGAATAAAAAGTATTTTAATATCAGAATGATTTTGAAATTTTTGTAACTTTTTTGGAGTAAGATAAAATCCTTCAATGATTAAATTTTGTTTATTTTCTATACAAATTTAAATCATACCATCTACAATAGGAAACAAAAAATCAGTCATTTTTTCATCCTCATCTACTCTAAAAGGACAATTTTTCAAGAAGTCTTTGAGCAAGCAAGGTCTTTCCACTATGACCTTGCCCTCCAATTAAAAAAATCATTTAAAAATTAAACATCCAAATGTTTAACATCTTTAGCATGAGCTTGTATATACTCACGGCGTGGTTCTACATCATCACCCATGAAAAGGTTAAAAGTATCATTTGCTCTTTGAGCATCTTCTATGGTGATCTTTAACAAACGACGATTACTTGGATCCATAGTTGTTTCCCAAAGTTGTTCAGGATTCATCTCACCAAGACCTTTATAGCGTTGTATATAAGCACCTTTTTTAGCATTTTTTTCAACTTCATCTAAAATTTCTAAAATATCTTTATCAAATTTTAAATCTCTATCTTTAATTTTTTGATAAATATAATTTGCCTCTTCATATAAAGGATTAGCAAATAAATCATCATTGATGATAAGCTCTTCTAAACCATTTTCAGTTTGTACATAAACACGAATTTCATTTTCATTGATATATGAATTTAAGATATTGTGATTTTGTTTTTCTAAAAATTCTTTTATGACTTTAAATAATTCTTCATTAGAAGCTTTTATCAAATCAGGATTTTCTATCAAATACCTAATCACTGAAATTACATTAAATCTTTTTTCTAATTCTTTTAAAACACTTCTATAAGCTGCAACGATTTTTAGAAAATCTTTTAAATCGTTTAATCCTATACCCTCATAAGTAGAACTTTCTATACCTGTTTCGATCAAATAATCATTTAAAGCTTTTTCATCTTTTAGATAAATTTCTTTTTTTTGACCTTTTTTATAGCGATATAAAGGTGGTTGAGCTAAATAAATATGTCCATTTGTTACAAGATCATTCATAAAGCGGAAGAAAAATGTTAAAAGTAAAGTTTGTATGTGAGAACCATCTACATCAGCATCTGTCATAATGATGATTTTATGATATCTTAGTTTTTCTATATCAAACTCATCACCGATCCCACAACCAAAAGCTGTGATCATATTTTGAATTTGTTCACTTTTTAAAATTTTATCTAGTCTTGCTTTTTCAACATTGAGTATTTTACCTCTTAAAGGTAAAATCGCTTGGAAAGTTCTTTCTCTACCTTGTTTTGCGGAACCTCCCGCACTATCACCCTCAACCAAATAAATTTCACTTTCACTTGGATCTTTACTTTGACAATCAGCTAATTTTCCTGGCAAAGTCCCTACACTTGAACTTTCTTTTTTACGGGTTAATTCTCTAGCTTTTTTAGCTGCTTCTCTACCACGAGCAGCCATTAAAGCTTTATTCATAATAGCTTTTGCTTCGATAGGATTTTCTTCAAAGTATTTTGTCAAATACTCAAAAGAAGCCTTAGAAACTATAGGTCTAACATAACTTGAACCTAATTTTCCTTTAGTTTGTCCTTCAAATTGTGGCTCAGGTACTTTAACACTTACAACTGCTATTAAACCTTCTCTTACATCATCACCTGTGATTTTAGAGTCTTTCTCTCTAGCACTAGCATTTGCTTCAATGTAATTGCTAATAACACGAGTTAAGCCCATTCTAAAACCTGCTTCGTGCGTTCCACCATCTGGAGTTTTTATATTATTAACAAAAGAAAGTAAATTTTCACTATAACTATCATTATAAAGCAATGCTACTTCAACATTTACATCTTCTTCATCTACATTGAAAAATATTGCCTTAGTTAAAGCTTGTTTTTTATTTAAATCTGTAACAAACTGACTTATACCACCTTCAAAATGAAAACTTTCTGCTTTTCCTACGCGGTTATCTTTAAAATTTATAGTAATTTTTGGATTTAAATATGCAAGTTCACGAAATCTTTTAGCTAAAATTTCATAATCAAAATCAGTCACTTCAAAAATTTGATCATCTGGCCAAAATTCTATGATTGTTCCTGTTTTTTTACTTTTACCTATGGTTTCAAAATTACTTGTAACTTTACCTTCTGAAAATTCTTGGCGATAAATTTCTCCATCTCTATGTACTGTAGCAACTAATTTTTTTGATAAAGCATTTACAACGCTCACACCAACCCCGTGTAAACCACCTGAAACTTTATAAGTATCTTTATCAAATTTTCCACCTGCATGAAGCACGGTTAAAACTACAGTTAAAGTAGGTATATTTTCAGTAGGGTGAATTCCTACAGGAATTCCTCTACCGTTATCATTTACTATACAAGAACCTTCTGTGGTAATTTCTACATTAATCGTATCACAAAAACCTGCCATAGCTTCATCGATAGAATTATCCACTACTTCATAAATCATATGATGAAGACCGCCTATGTTGGTATCACCTATATACATACCAGGGCGTTTTCTAACAGCTTCTAAGCCTTTTAAAACTTTAATATTTCCTGCGCCATAATTTTGATTTTCTTGCATTTATTTTCCTTATAAAATAACTGGCATAATTACAGTTTGTAATTCTTCACTTGAAACTAAGAATGCCATATGAGGTTCATTTATGCTAAGTTTGAATGTTTCACTTTCAATAGAATTTAAAAAGTCAGTGATGAATTTATTTTTAATGCAAAGATTAAATTCCTCATCTATATTAAGTTCCATTTCAAGTTCAGTTTTTGCTTCCATATTATCTAAACTAATACCTTCAAATACAAGTTTATCTTTATGGAAATTTAATTTCATTTTTTCAGTGATTACATTGATTTTTTTCAATGCATCCATAAATTCTTCTGTTTTAAAAATAAATTCTTTTGTGATATTTTTTGGAATTACTCTTTCATAATCAGGGAATTTATCATTGATAAGTTTTGTAAAAAACTCAAAATTATCATTTTTTGCAATCAATATATTTTCATCATAATAAATTTCAATTTTTTCAAAAAAGATTTTTTGCATTTCTAAAATAGCTTTTTTAGGAATACAAAGGTTAAATTCTTTTTCATTTGTTTTATTTAGTGTGAAAACTGCTAAGCGTTTAGTATCTGTCCCTACGAAACTAATGTGAGTAGTTTTTATATCAAGTAAAGCACCATTTAAAGAATATTTTGGATTATTTGTATCAACTGCAGGTAGGATTTTTTTCAAAGATCTACTTAAATCACTTGAATCAATATCAAATTTATCTTTTCCTTCAGTACTTGGGAAATTTGGGAAATCTTCATAATTAAACATAGGAAGTTTATATTTAGTTCCTTTTTGTCTAATAAAAAGGAAATTTTCTATGGTTTCTAAAACTACATCTTCATTATTTAAACTTTTTATAATATCTAAAATACTTTTAGCATTAGCAGTTGCAAAACCTGCACTTTCAACTTTGATTTTTTTGATTTTATAATTAATACCTATTTCATAATCACTTGCTCTTATGATTAGTTTATCTTCAACTACTTCAAAAAGTAAGTGAGAAGCGATATTGCTTGAGTCTTTTTTATCTACATAAGAATTAGTTAAAACTATGGCAGATTCTAAAGTGTTTTTATTAATGCTAATTTTCATTTTTACTTCCTTTGTTTTTTAAATTTATTTTATCATAATAATAAGCAATGTGAAAATGTGAAATGCTTTTTAAAAGTCTTTTTTTATAGAAATTTTACTCATAGAATAAAATTTTTTGTTTTTCACTTTTATTCACAGGGTGCTTTTTATTTTTGTCAAAATTTTATTTCTTAATTCTTCTACTATGGCTTTTAAGTTTTCATTTTCACTCATTAGTTCTTGAATTTTTTTAATATTATGTGAAATGGCCGTATGATCTTTCATATTAAAAAATCTAGCAAGTTGAGGCATAGACATAGTCGTAAGTTCTCTTGCTAAATATATCACAACCCTTCTTGCCATAACGATATTTTGTGTTTTTTTGTTTGATTTTATATCATTAGGTTTAAGATTATAGCTTTTTGAAACATCAGCAAGTATATCTTCAACACTGATATTTTCTTTTGTTTCTTTAATGTGATCTTTCATAAAGCTTTTAACAATTTCTAAAGTGATTTCTTGGTTAAAAAGCCTTGCTTGCGCATTTAGATTTGTAATCATGCCTTCAATTTCTCGGATATTATCTCCCATTGAAGTAGCGATGTAACTTATAACTTCAGGTTTGAGATAAATAGCATTAAATTCGCATTTTTTCTTAATAATTGCGATTTTTGTATCAAGTTGAGGTGGAGTGATATCTGCAATGATCCCATTTGCAAAACGGCTTTTTAAGCGTTCTGTTATGCCCTTTAGCATATTTGGAGGATTGTCACTTGTCATGATGATTTGTCCAAATTTTTCCTTGATTTCATTAAAAGTAAAGAAAAATTCTTCTTGAATTTTGTCTGTTTTACCTAAAAACTGCACATCATCGATGAGTAAAACATCGCAATTTTTGTATTTTTCATGGAATTTACTCATGGTTTTGTTATTTAAATGCATGGTAAAATCATTGATAAAATTATCACTTGTAGCATAAATAACCTTATATCCATTATCCAAGCATACATTTCCGACAGCTTGAAGCAAGTGAGTTTTTCCAAGTCCTGTAGGGCCATAGATAAAGATAGGATTGTATAATTTTCCAAGTTTGCTTTTATCGGTAATGGCTTTGCAGGTTGCATAGGCAAATTGATTAGAATCTCCTACAACAAAACTTTCAAAAGTAAAAGAAGGATTTAAAATAGTACTTTGAAATTTAATCTGTGAAATATCTGTAGAAAAATGTTTTTTCTCTACCTTTTGATCATTTGTGATGATTTTAACTTGAGGATTAATTCCTGTTTTTACTTCATAAAAATAAGCTAGTTTTTGTGCGTATTTTGTTTGTATAAATTTAGCCAAAAAATGATTTGGTGCGATAAATACTAAGATATTATTTTTACTTAATTTTTCACTAAATTGTAAGTGAGAAATGTAAGTATTGTATTCGTTATTGCTAATTTCAGTTTTAAATTCAAGTAAAAAATCTTTTATATTCATTATTTTTCTTATAAATTATGATGTAAAACTTAAAATTCTAGCTTATTTTTTATAAAAAATGGTTAAAATTATTCACATAAAAATTTAAATTTCACATCTATGTGAATAAAAAGGTGAAAAGTTTGAAAGTTTTAGGGATAGATCCTGGTTCTAGATATTGTGGATATGCTATTGTAGAAAAAATAAATAATAAAAATCAACTCATAGAAGCAGGACTTATCAAAATCAAACCCAATGATTTACAGTATCAAATCACAGAATTATGTGAAGGACTTGATCTAATCTTTAAAAATCATCAGTTTGATGAGGTAGCTATAGAAGATATATTTTTTGCTTATAATCCAAAAACGGTTCTAAAACTAGCACAATTTCGTGGAGCTTTGAGTTTAAAAATCTTACAAATTCATGGAGAATTTGCAGAATACACACCTTTACAAGTGAAAAAAACCGTAACAGGTAAAGCAAAAGCTACTAAAGAGCAAGTAGCTTTTATGGTAAAAAGATTACTTGGAATTTCAAAAGACATCAAGCCACTTGATATTACCGATGCTATCGCAGTAGCTTTGACGCATTTAGCAAATTTGAGAGTAAAAAAGTGATTTTACTTTCCATTTCCTATAAAATAAATTTCAACATCATGTAGAAGTTTTTCACATACAGCAGAATCAGTATTTTTTTCTACTACTAGGTTGATATGATTTTTGGTATCTCTAAAACTTCCTGCAGATTTTGAATTTTTTAATTCTAATTTTTGATTATCTTTTAAATATTTAATAGTTATTACAAATTTATGTGCCGCAGTAGCTTCGCCTAGATTTGTTTCTATCAAAACATTCATATTTGATGCTTTTGCTAGGGTTGCTTGAGTTTTGTTAATCACTTCTTTCATTCTTCTATTGAGTTCTAAAATTCTTGAGATGAATTTATTATCTATACTTTCAAATGCTATTTTTAGTTTATTCATAATTTCTTGATTAGTAGGTTTATCAGGTGCTACATAAACCATATAAAGTCCATTTTTAATATCTACTTTAGTGCTTTTAGTATCACGCCCACTACCAAAAACTTTTATATATATAGCATTATCAAGATATACTCTATCTATCATAGGACCATAGATTTCATATTCTCTTTTTCTTACGATTACTTCTCTTGCGGCTACTTGAATTTTTACTGAACAATCATGAATTATAGGTTCCATTTCTTTTTTTATTTCAAGTAGTTCTTTTAGCATATAACATCCTTATTATTTTTTTAGTATTATAGATTATAACAAAAAAATGTTTTTTTCTTTGTTAATTTTAGTTTATATAATTTTTATAACATTCCAAAGTTATTTTAAAAAAAGGAAAAAAATGAAAATAAAAACTATAGTTTCAAGTTTAGTTTTAGCAAGTACTTTATTTGCTGCAAATTCTCATCATGCTCATCATGGAGCTTCTGGAAGTATTTCATCACAAATCATGATGAGTATGCATGAACCTATGATGAAAAATCCTTTAGTACAAAGTAATGATATAGAAAGAGATTTTTTAGCTAATATGATTCCACATCATCAAGGTGCTATTGACTCATCTAAGATTTTGTTAGAACATACAAAAAGTGAAGAGATGAAAAAAATCGCTCAAAATATCATCAAAGCTCAAGAAAAAGAAATCCAAGAATTTCAAGAAATTCTAGATAAAAATCTTTATACAAAAACTCAAATTGATGAAGAAACTTATAAAAAATTTGTCCAAGAAGAAAAAGAGTTAATGCAAAAAATGATGATTTTAATGAGTTCGGTTAAAGAAAGCAAAAACATCAATAAAGATTTTTTAGAAGCGATGATAGCACATCATCAAGGCGCGGTAGATGCTTCAAAACAAATTTTATTTTACTCTAAAGACAAAACTATCACTGATATTGCTAAAAAAATCATCTTAGATCAAGAAAAAGAAATCCAAGAATTTACAAATTTATTAAAATATATGTAAAAATAGGTAGTTTGGTAAAACTACCTAGATATCATTTTGCATTTTCATAGATCATATTAAACATTGTATTTGCTATTTTGTCTTTGAAATCATTATTTTGGGTAAATTGTCTAAAAAGCTCTAAATTTAAATTTAAAAGATCTTGAATTTTGTCTTCTAAAATTTCATCAAATCTAATGCGCGAATTTTGCATACCTGATTTGTTAAAAGTTTCGCGTATTTCTTCATTTTTTGCTATATCATCTTTTATATCATATAAGATTTTAGCTATTTTGTCGCTTTCGTTAAAGTCTATATTTGCGTATTTGTTGTTAAAATCTTTAATGATGTTTGAAAGCTCTTCTAATTCAGCTTCGGCACTTTTACTTGAACCATCTGCAAAAGAAGGCTTTAGCTCTCCATTTCCTTGTAAAATAATATCTTGCGTTTTATCAAGTTGTAAGCGATAACTATCAAAATCCACATTATCTAAAATTCCTTTAGCTAAGTCTTCTGGTTTAGGTAAGATAATTTTACTAGTAAGTTTTTTAAGTAGTATATAAAGCTTTTCAAGTTCTATATCTTCATAGGGTAATATTTGAGCTAAAAAAGAATACTCTTTAAGATAAGTCCTTGCTTTATTATAAAAATCTAATTTTTCATCATCGCTTTTTTGATCAAATCTAGTTAACATTGTGTCTAATTTTGAATGAATGACATTTTCTTTTTCATTTTTTAAAATGGCATTTGTAAAATCATCTATTTCTTCTTGGGTGTAAATTTCATATTCATTTAGATTTGCTTTTAAATCAAAAATTCTATTATCATCTGTAGCTTCACTTAAGTAAGTTTGCTCATAAAATACACTAAAAGATTTTGCTATATCTTCATGGGTGTTTGCAAAGTCTAGTACGAAAGTATTTTCTTTGTTTTTGCAAGTTCGGTTTAGTCTTGATAGAGTTTGTACTGTACTTACTCCACTTAATGCTTTATCTACATACATCGTATGCAATAATGGCTCATCAAAGCCGGTTTGGTATTTTTCCGCAACGATTAAAAAACGATACTCATCTTTTTTAAACTCATCTTTTAAAGCATTTTCTGAAAAACCATTCAAACCACTTTCGCTATAAATTTCACCTTCTAAATTTACTTCACCTGAAAAAGCCACTATAGCTTTAAAATGTGGATAATTTTTTCTTAAATACTCTCTAAAAACAAGATAATACTTCACAGCATTTTCTCTTGAGCTTGTTACAACCATAGCTTTTGCTTTGCCATTTATCTTTTTAAAGCTATTTTGGAAAAAATGCTCACACATGATTTGTGATTTTTGTTCGATTGTTTTTATATTGTTTTGGACATAGGCTTTTAGTTTTGCGTTTGCTCTTTTTTTGTCGTATTTTGGATTGTCATTTGTGCAAGATATGAGTTTATAGTAACTTTTATACGTTGTATAGCCTTTTAATACATCAAGTATAAAACCTTCTTCTATGGCTTGTTTCATCGAGTAAAGATGAAAAGGGATAAACATTTGCTCTCCATTAACATCACAAGGCATACCAAACATTTCTAAGGTTTTTGGCTTAGGCGTAGCGGTAAATGCAAAATAAGAAGCATTGCTTTGGAGTTTTTTGTTTTTTATGATTTCTAAAATTTCATCATCTAAATTTTGACTTTCATCATAGCTTTTGCTTCTTATGACTTCAGCCATTTTTTGAGCATTGTTTCCGCTTTGGCTAGAGTGTGCTTCATCGATGATGATAGCAAAAGTTTTGCTTTTTAAGGTTTTGATCTCATCTAAAATGAAAGGAAATTTTTGTATAGTTGTGATGATGATTTTCTTACCTTCTTCTAAAGCATTTTTAAGCTGTTTGCTTCCATGAGTGATGGCTTCGACTAGGTCTTTTGTCTTCTGTGAAAAAGATTTTACATTTTCTCTTATTTGTCTATCAAGCACTTTTCTATCGGTTACTACGATGATAGAATCAAAGATGTTTTTTTCAAGTCTATGCAAGCTTACGAGATTATGTGCAAGCCAAGATATAGAATTACTCTTGCCACTTCCTGCACTATGCTGGATCAAGTAGCGTTGCCCTGTGCCGTTTTCTTTTGCATGGGCGAGTAGTTTTTCTACTACATCAAATTGATGGTATCGAGGAAATATGATGATTTCTTCGTTTTCTTTTTTTACAACTTGTACAAAATTAAAAAATAAATTTAGCAAAGTATCTTTTTTAAAGATTTTTTCCCATAAATAAGCTGTTTTTATACCATCACTTGGTGGGTTACCTGCTCCATTTGCTAAGCCTATTTTGCCACTACCATTGTTTAAACCAAGATTAAAAGGCAAAAACGTAGTCGCATCTTGATCTAATTTTGTACTCATATAGCAAAGATCATTATCTAGTGCAAAATGCACTATAGTAAGGCTAAATATAGCTTCTTTTGGGTTTCTGGTTTTTTTATACTGATCTATAGCATGGAAGACATTTTGTCCGGTGAAATGGCTTTTAAGTTCTATAGTGATAAGGGGCAAGCCATTTAAAAAGATCACCATATCAAGGGAATTTTTATTTTGCGTGCTATAGTGAAGCTGGCGTATGATAGAAAGGTTGTTTTGCTCGTATTTTTTCACGCTTTCTTCGTTTGCACTAGTGTTTGGTTTTGAAAAGGCTAGGTAAATTTTAATGCCTTTGATCTCCACATAGCTTTGTAAGACTTTGACTATGCCTTTGGTTTTAATCTGTGAGAAAATACGATTAAAAAGTTCTTTTTTATAGTTTTGCCCACAACGCTTTTTAAGCTCTTCTAATGCTACACTTTGCGTAGCTTGTAAGAAATTCTCAAAAAGCTCTACATCTAAACATAAATTTTTATCGTAATTTTCATTTGTTCTTTTGATATAGGCATGGTTTTCTAACAAATATGATTCTATAAAATCTTCTAAATCTTTCTCTTGGTAGTTAGTCATTGTTAACTCCAAAAATAATATTTTCTAATTCTTTATAAATTTGAGTATCTTCTGTAATATACTTACATAATGTTGATTTTAAAAAACTATCAGCATTACTTCCGATATTGTAATTTTTACTTTCTAATTTTAATTGCTCCTTTAAAGCATTAAAAATTTCCCCTCTTACTTTTTTAAGATCATATATATCTTTCTGTTTTATTTGTTTTATTTGTTCAAATACTTTTGAATAATCATTGAAATTCTTTTGACAAAAAAGTTCTAAAATTTCATCATCTAACAAATATGTTTCCAAATTCGTTTTATTTAAAACAATTATATTTCGGTTATTGAGTTCTTTAACTTCTTCATCTGCATGTGTGTCTCTATCAATTAATTTAATAATTTTAGTTTTTGGTAGTATGTATTCTAGTAGTTTTACACTTTGATTATCATCTTTTTTCAAATCTTCACAATTACCACCAGCTATAAAAGTAACTTTTGGATATTTTTTATTAAAAATATTATTATAAATTTCAGCGTCAAAATTTTTTCTTTTTTCACCACATAAATTTCCTTCGCAAAAAATTATAATTTCAGGTGCTATAAAATTTGATAAATTTCCAATAGTAAAAGATAAAAATTTTTCCCAAATTATATTGTCAATATTACAAGGTTCTAATACTATTTCTTCATCAAAATTTTGTTCTGAAAAATCAATAATAGATATATCTTGATTTTTGTATGCAATTAATTCTTTTATTTTTTGCAATATTCCTAAAGAATGGGTTGTAATCCATAATTGATTATTATTTGGAATAATATTATAAATTTCTTCAATTAGTTTTGACTGTAATGAAGTGTGCATATGAGTTTCTGGTTCATCAATGAAAATAATCCCATCTTCAAAATATTCTATTTTTAAAACCAAATCCAATAATAAATCAAAAGCTGCTTTTTCTCCTGATGATAAATTTTTATAATGAAATTTTTCAACTTTACCTTTTTTAAAATAAAAACTACCATTTTCAAAAGGATTTGATATTCCTTCTAGAATCAAATCGCCAAAAATATTTATCATAGATTTTCTTATTTTGCCTATTAATCTTTCTCTTAAGTCTTCTAATTGCATCTTAGAATTTTTTTCATCATACACATCAGATATTGTCGTTCCAACTAATCTTTTAAAATTATCAGAAACAGAAGTATCATTATCTATAATCTTTTTAAGTCTTAAATCCTCATAAGGCTTATTCATTCTTGAAAATTGTTCTATCGTAAAATCTGCTTCATTTCTATGAGCACTGCGAAAATGCATTAATTTTTGGTAGTCAAAACCGCTTGATATATCATTATTAAATATAATATTTATATTATATTGTTCATTTATGTATTTATTATGATATGTTTTATCTATAATACTCCATTTTTTACTTTTTTGCCATGTGTTGCAAGCTTCCAAGATTGATGATTTTCCACTGCCATTAGGTCCAACTAACGCAACTAATTTAGATTGTTCAGTGCCTTTAATAGTCAAATTATCAAATCTTTTAAAATTTTTAATTTGAATTTCTTTAATTCTCATTTTTTCTTCCCTTATAAATTAATCCTACCACAAACCGCTTGGTTTATGAGTGTGGTTTTGTATTCTTTTATGAGTTTTATTTGTTTTTCGGTTTTTTCTATCAATAAATCTATTTTTTCACATTTTTCATCTAAAAAATTTGTAATTTGTTCTTGCTCTTTTAGGGGTGGAAGTGAGATTTTAAGTTCGCTATATTTATCTGCACCTATATTTTCTATTGTAGCTTTATTTAAAATAAGTTCTTTCCACTGTATATAATAATAAGATTTAGTATAGTAAAATATATAATCTGATAAAGCGATTTTTTGATTAATTGATGCTTTTATTAAATAGCCAGCATAACAAGCCATTCCTTGATAATTTTTAAAATGAAAAGTTTTACCTACTGTAGCACCACTTCTTGCAAATAGTATATCTCCTTCATTTAATAAAAAATTTTTAGCTATTTCAAGTGGTAGTGATTTAAAAGTATCATTTTTTAAAAATCCATTTTCATCAAAATCAGTAATTCTAATATATCTAGGATATTCTTTTATTGATAATTCTGCGGTTTCATTTGCCCCATAAGTAAGTTTATCTGAAATAATATATTTTAACTTTCTTATTTCCCAATGCTCTGGAATTTCGCCAAGATATTCTATGCCACTATCTTTGAAATTTACATTTTTATCAAGTCCTTTTGTGATGGTTTCGTTTATCAAGACTTGCTTTTGTTCTTTTAAAAGGTTGATGAGTTTTTCTTTTTTCTCTATGAAATTTTTAATTTTTTCGCATTTTTCATCTAAAAAATTTGCGATTTGTTCTTGTTCTTTTGGTGGTGGGACAGGCAAAGACATTTTTTTAAAATCTAAATAATCTATACTTTCTCTAATTTCCATAATGCCATAAGCATATATTTTTAAAAATTTTTGTACATTTTTAATTTGAAATAAATAAGAATAATAACTCATTAAATATTTTGGGCTATTTATATAAAAAACCAAATAAATAGGACTAACTAAACCATTATATGCAGAAACTCCTAAAGAACCAATTACGGCATTCATTTTGTTTAATACTAAATCATTAATTCTTGCAATTTTATAGCTTTGTAAATCTTCTTTTGATTTATTACCTATATTGCCTTTTTCTTCATAAGGAACTACACCGATATCTTTAATTAAAGAAAGAATAGTGTGTAACTTCAAATTTGTATTTTGTTCATTTCTTTGATTAAAAACTGCTTTTAATGGTTTAATTTCCCAATGCTCTGGAATTTCCCCAAGCCATTCTATACCACTATCTTTGAAATTTTTCATTGCATGATCTCTTTTAAAAGATTTTGCACTTCTTTTTCTAGCTTTTCTAATTCGCTGTTTATTTCTTCTAGCTTTCTTGGTGGAGTATAGGTATAAAAGTATTTGTTAAAAAGTATTTCATAACCCACACTGGCACTATCCCAAGCTATCCAAGAATTTTTCACATAGGGTTTTACTTCTGTGTCGTAGTAGCTTTGTATGTTTGCTTTGAGTGGGATTTTTTCAGTGTTGTTGGTTTTGTCACTATCTATGATGATGTTTTCTTCACTTTTTTTGAGTTTTACACCTAAAAAGCTTATGAATTCGTTTCTATCTTCAAAATCTTGTGGGTTTTGCTCTAACTCTTGTAATTTTTCTAAGATTTTGTCTTTGTCTTTGAGTTTTGCAAATTTTTCATCTTCTTTTAAAACTTCTATACTTTTTGGCTTTTCTATGGTGATTTTAATATAGCCAAAGTCTTCATTGTCAAAAATTTTGCAGTCTTTGTTAGGAACATTTTCTAAAAATAAATTTGTGATTTTTTCTATATGTTCTTTTGTCATTTCATTTTGTTTAGAGCCTAAAGACTTTTTCATCTTAGAAAAATACTCTTCGCTTGTAGCGTTTATAAGCTGGACTTTGCCTTTTTTATGTTCTGGCTTTTTGTTGGTGATGATCCATATGAAAGTAGGAATTCCTGTATTGTAAAACATATTTGTAGGTAGAGCGACTATAGCTTCAAGATAGTCTTTTTCTATGATGTGTTTTCTTATGGCTACCATGCCACTATCTGAGTTAAAAAGTGATGAGCCATTATGCACGCTTGCGATGCGAGAGCCTAAAGGGGTATCCGTTTTCATCTTGCTAAGCATATTAAGTAAAAACATCATTTGCCCATCGCTTTTGCTTGTGATACCTACGCTAAATCTTGGGTCATTGCAAGTTGAATTTGAACCTTTCTTTTCTACACCTAGAATTTTTTGATCATTTTCCCAAGACTTGCCATAAGGTGGATTGCTAAGCATGAAATCAAATTTTTTATCTTGTTGATCATTGCTTAAAGTGGAGCCAAATTTTATATGATCTGGATCTTCGCCTTTTATCAGCATATCTGCTTTGCATATGGCGTAGGTTTCGGGGTTGATTTCTTGTCCGTAAAGATAGATGTTTGCTTTTGATTGTATAAGGCCATCAGGATCTGTGATGAATTCTTTTGACTCTGTGAGCATTCCACCGCTTCCGCAAGCATTATCATAAATAAGCCATGTCCCTTTTTTGATCTGTTCTTTTACGGGTAAAAATACAAGGTGGGTCATAAGCTCTATGATCTCTCTTGGAGTAAAATGCTCTCCGGCTTCTTCGTTGTTTTCTTCGTTGAATTTACGAATGAGCTCTTCAAAAACATATCCCATGCCAAGGTTGCTTAAGCCTTTGTGGATAACATTTCCTTTTTCATCTAAGATATCTTCTATGCCAAAATTTACCCTAGGTGAGCAAAATCTCTCTATCACTCCAAAAAGTATGTTTGATTCTTCTAGGGTGTCAAGTTGGTTTTTGAATTTGAATTTTGAGATGATATCTTTGATATTTTCACTAAAACAATCCAAATAATTTTCAAAATTTATTCTGATATTTTTTGGATCATTTAGAAGGGTTTGTAGGCTAAATTTAGAATAATTAGAAAAGCCTAGGTTGTTTCCTTGTTTTCCACCTAGTATAAAATCTAAATTTTCAAATTTATCTTTATAAGTGTTGTAAGTTTCGAGAACTTTATCTTTTGTAGGTTCTAAAACCGCATCTACTCTTCTTATAATCGTCATAGGTAAAATAATATCGCGGTATTTGCCCTTTACATAAACATCACGAAGTAAATCATCTGCCACACTCCATATGAAGTTGATAATGGGTTGGAATTGACTTTGATTCATGATGATTTCCTTTTGTTTTTATTTATAATATATTATATAAAATCATCAATAAAAATCTTATAAACAGTTTTAAAATTTAAGCTATAAATATGAAAAATCGAAAGAAATAAAAAATGGTGGCTCCGATTGGACTTGAACCAACGACCACCACCATGTCAAGGTGGTGCTCTACCAACTGAGCTACGGAACCTTAAAAAACAAAAATTATATAAAAATATTTTTACATTGTGCTTAAAATCACTTTTTAATTTTTTTCATATCATTTAACCATAAATCTAGCTGTGCTTCAAAACCTATACCTTTGCTATGATAAAATTTCAAATCTTTTTCTAGGTATCTTTGCTTAACCCATCCTCCAAAATCATGCGGGTAAAGGTAGTTTTTTCTTTGTGGGTTGTTATTATCAAGATAAGGAAGTATTTTTAATGCAGGGTTGTTTTGCACATAATTTAGCGCTTCATTTATAGCAAGATAGCTTGAGTTTGACTTGGGCGAACCTGCTAAAAATACTACACATTGAGCCAAGATGATCCTAGCTTCAGGATAGCCTATGTTTTTTACTGCTATGAGTGTGCTTGTGGCTAGATTAAGTGCTTGTGGGTTTGCATTTGAGATATCTTCACTTGCAAATATCACTAATCTTCTAGCGATGAAATCCGCACTTTCACCCCCATCGATCAACCTCGCAAGATAATACAAACTCGCATCCACATCACTTCCTCTTAAACTTTTTATCATAGAACTAGCTAGTCTATAGTGTGTATCTTTACTTGAAGTGCCATCGCTTAAAACATTTGCTCTTAATTTTTTTAAAGTTTCAAGTGTGATATGAGTGCTATCTAAAGTCAAAGCAAACTCACATAAATTTAAAAAGCTTCTTGCATCATTTGCACTAGAAGTGATTAAAAAGTCTTTAGCATCATCATCGATTTTACATTGGAGTTTTTCTTGCACTTTTGTGGCAAGTTTTTCTAAGTCTTTATACTCTAAACCTTTAAATTCAAAAAGCATACTTCTGCTTCTTATGCCTGAAGTTAAAGTAAAGTAGGGGTTTTCAGTGCTTGCGCCTATGAAAAGGCATTTTTGATTTTCCAAAGGGATTAAAAGCATTTCTTGTTGGGTTTTTGAAAGCCTATGCACCTCATCAATAAATATCAAAGGTTTATATAAAGAATTTTCATATTTAGCTAGTATTTTTCTAAGTTCTTCAAGTTTAAAATTCCCTCCATCAAACTCATAAAAGTCTAGTTTATACTCATACGCTATTGCTCTTGCAAAAGAAGTCTTCCCGCAACCTGCTGGGCCAAAAAATACACTATGAGGGAGTTTTGAAACTTGTATGAATTTTTTAAAAATTTCTACTAAATTTTCTTGTCCTAAAACCTCATCTAAAGTTTTAGGACGAAAAGTTAAGCTTAAATTTGTCATTGTGGATTTATGGTAAGTCTTTCACCATTAATGATAGTTGTAACATCACTTTTATTAGAATCATCATAGATAAAATCAAGCATATAAGAGCCATTATTATCTACGAAATAAGTATCAAAATTTGCAAAATCAGGCCAAATTTGACTAGGAAGAATTTCTGTGTTTGCATGAAATTGTGATTTTATATTGTTTTCAGTGAAAATAGTTTGTCCATTTGCGTCAAATTTTTTACCTTCTTTTTCAAAACTTAGATTATTTAAGATGATTTGAGGGTTTGCTTTTAAAAATTGACTTGCCAAAAGCATCATAGAAAAAATATCAGTGTTTGAATTTTGCATTAAGCTATCATAAGCTTTTTTAGAAAGATTATTAAAATTCATATCTAAATTAATATTATTTAGCATAAAGTTTTCATTTGCAAGATTAAATTTAGCTAAATCTAGTTTTAAAACGCTATCATAATCGTTTTGAACATTTTGAGCTGTTTTTGCAAAAATTTTTAATTTATCAAAGTCAAAAGCAATAGAACTTATAAAACTAGCACTATCAATGCTTATATTTTGCTCACTATTTCTACTAGGACTAAAGATATCATTAAAGCTTAATTTTTGTATAGGAAATTCAGAAATTTTGATATTTTTTGCTTCTAATTTTTCTTTATGAGATAGTTGTTCTAATAAAACATAACCTAGATTAAGTTCCATATTTTTTACAAATTCATCAGAACCTATAATCTTAAATGATGTATTATTTAAAACTAAATTTGTATCATTGCGTGTGAAATTAATATCATTTATTTTTGCATTGATGTTAATGTCACCACCTTTGACGCTAACTAAGATTTTAAAGATTTCTTCGTTTGGAAAAATGCCTTTTAAGTCTTCATTTTCATTTAAAATAGAAACGATAGTATTATTACTTGCAAAAAAATTATTGGAAAAATCCACATTCACTTTAAAACTATAAGGTAAATCATTAAGTGTAGCTATAAAACTTCCTTTGGAATTTAAAAGTCCTTTAGTGTAATTAGTATCTTCAACATTATAATATGCTGTATCTTGGCTCATTTGTGCAAAGATTTTTTCATTGATTGAGTTAATATAAGAAGCTGAGGTAAAAAACCCTATAACTAGTAAAATTACTACTACAACCCCTGCGATGATTTTTTTCATTCATTTTCCTTAAGTGAAATTTTAAAAATTATATATTTTTATTACTAACTAATGCTTATAAAATTCTCACATTTATACATTACTTAACTTTTTTACTTATAATTGCACTATTTAAAATCAAAGGTAAAAAAATGAAACTTTTTGGAACAGATGGAGTACGCGGTAAAGCGGGGGAGTTTTTGGATTCATTTTTAGCAATGCGTTTGGCTATGGCTGCTGGAATTTATTTTAAAGACAAAGCCCTTACAAACAATATCTTAGTAGGAAAAGATACAAGAAGAAGTGGTTATATGATAGAAAATGCTATCGTTTCAGGACTTACTTCTATAGGTTATAATGTTATAGAAATAGGCCCTATGCCAACACCTGCTATTGCGTTTTTAACTGAAGATATGCGTTGTGATGCAGGGATTATGATATCAGCTTCACACAATCCTTACTATGATAATGGCATTAAATTTTTTGATGCACACGGAAATAAACTTGATGAGCAAGCAGAAGCAAAAATAGAAGAAATTTATTTTAATGATAAACTCATAGAAGAGGCAAGAACAACAAAATCACAAATTGGTCAAGCAAAAAGAATTGATGATGTGATAGGAAGATATATTGTTTCTATAAAAAATTCTTTTCCTAAAGAGCTGACTTTAAAGTCTTTACGCGTTGTGTTAGATGTGGCTCATGGAGCTTCTTATAAGGTAGCACCTACGGTTTTTAAAGAACTTGGTGCAGATGTGATTGTGATCAATGATAAGCCAAATGGTTTAAATATCAATGAAAATTGCGGGGCTTTACATCCTTTAAATTTAGCTTTAGAGGTAAAGAAATTTAGAGCAGATGTGGGTTTTGCTTTTGATGGGGATGCAGATCGTTTGGTTGTTGTGGATGAAAAAGGCGAAGTAGCTCATGGAGATAGTCTTTTGGGTGTTTTAGCTTTATTTTTGAAAAAACAAGGCAAGTTAAAATCAAGTGTAGTTAGCACTATAATGAGCAATGGTGCTTTAAAAGAGTTTTTAACTAAACATAAAATCACACATGAAACTTGCAATGTAGGCGATAAATATGTACTTGAAAAACTCAAAGAATGCGGTGGAAATTTTGGTGGTGAGCAGAGTGGGCATATTATTTTTAGTGATTATGCAAAAACTGGAGATGGTTTGGTAGCTGCTTTACAATTTAGTGCTTTAATGCTAAGTGAAGCAAAAAGTGCAAGTGAAATTTTAAATCAAGTTAAACCTTACCCACAGCTTTTGCATAATCTTAAAATTTCAGAGAAAAAAGACTTAAGCAAGCTTGCAGGCTTAGAAGAGTTGAAAAAAGATTTAGAAAAAAAAGGAATTGCTAGTTTGTTTAGGTATTCAGGTACAGAAAATTTAATACGCTTATTACTTGAAGCAAAAGATATTAAGCTTTTAGAAAAAGAAATGAAAGCTGTTGAAAGCTTTTTTATGAAAGCATTGAATGCTTAAAATTTTATCTTTAAAATTTTGGCTTGTTTTTGCTTTAGTTTTTATACTAGATCAAGTAAGTAAGTATTTGTTTTTGCAAGGGCTTGAGTATAGGGGTGAATTTTTTGATTTAGTTTTAACCTATAATACCGGTGTAGCCTTTTCAATGTTTGCATTTTTAGGAGAGTATTTAAAATACATACAACTTGTTTTTATTTTGGCTTTGTTTGTGTATTTGCTTTATCAAAAAGAATTTTTTAAAACACATTTGATCGCTTTTGCTATTATGCTATCTGCTGGGTGTTCAAATTTACTTGATCGCTTTGTGCATATAGGTGTGGTGGATTTTGTATTTTGGCATAAGTGGTTTGAATTTGCTGTGTTTAATTTAGCTGATGTGATGATAAACATTAGTGTAGCTTTGATTTTAATAAAAGAAATTTTTAATAAAAAAGGAGAAAAATGTTAGATTTTTTAACTGACTGGTATTTGTGGATTAAAATGGTGCATTATTTAGCTTTTGTTTCTTGGATGGCTGGATTGTTTTATTTACCAAGACTTTTTGTCTATCATACAGAGCATAAAGATAATAAAGGCTTTGTAGAAGTGGTAAAAATTCAAGAAAGAAAATTGTATTTTTATATCCAAACTCCTGCGATGATAGTAACTTTAATAAGTGGAAGTTTGATGTTGCATGTAAATAAAGTTTTGATGGTTGGATCAGGATTTATGCATGCTAAATTAACCTGTGCTTTGCTTTTGATTATTTATCATTTACAAAATTATTATTATTTAAAACAACTTCAAAATGATACTTGCAAAAAGAGTGGGAAATTTTTTAGAGCTTATAATGAAATTCCAACGATATTATTTATAATTATTGCTATTATGATGGTGGTAAGACCATTTTAGTAAAAAGCCTTTAAAGGCTTTTTATCCTTTAAACTCCATACTTTTAAAATCAAGTGGATCAACATTTTCTTGCATGATATTAATGTGTTCTTTATCTTGTAAGCGTTTATTATCTCTAAATACAGCACGCACTAAATCCATACCGGTGTAAAAATCTTTCATTAATACCATAAACAAATAACGCCCAAATTCACTTGTGTATAAAGTATTATTTTCTTTTTTTATAGCCTTGCTTAGCTTAAGACCTAAAAGTTCTATGAAAAGATCTTTTTCTAAATTGCAATCTAAAGTTTTGTTAAATTTATCAATCTCGATTTTACCTGCAAACATTTCAGTTAAAAAGACATATTTGATGATTTCTTTTTTACCAAAATTAGCTTTAGCAATATTTGCATTTTGCTTTTCTTTGATGAGTTTAGAATAATCATTTAAATTAAAAGCATTGATTAAAAGCTCTCCATCTAAAAAGCTAAAAGCCCCACTTCCCACGCCTAAATACTCATGGTGGCTACTTACATACTCATCATTAAAGCTACTTTTTTCTAAAGAAAATGACCATGCATTATTTCTTTCATAATCTTTGAAAAAATCTATAATGATTTTATAAAACTCAAATTCATTATCTTTAAAACTTACTCCTAGAGTTTTTGCGATATTATCTTTTGTGAGGTTTGATTTCATTAAAGGATAAGTTGTGATTTGTTGAGGTTTTAAATTTTTGGCTATTTCTAAATCATTGAGTAATTGCTCTTTAGTTTGAGAAGGAAAGTTAAAAATCAAATCAAGACTCATAATAGGAAGCACGCCTATAGCTTTAGAAAGCTTTTCTTGAAGCTCTTTACTTGAACCAAATTTATGATATCTTGCTACTTTTTTTAAAGTATCATCATCAAAACTTTGTATACCACAACTTAAACGATCTATAAGCCCTTTAAACATTTCTAGCTTTTTAGGTTCGATATGATTAGGATCGCTCTCACAAGAAATTTCTTTAATATTAAATAATTTTTTGCAAAGTTCTAAAGTTTTAGCAAGTTCTTCTTCGTTGATCAAAGTAGTGCCGCCACCCACATACATAGAAGTAAAATCAAATCCTTTGTCTTTGATTTGTTTGATTTCTTCTCTTAAGCTTTCAAAATATCTTTTTGCTAAATCTTCACTATAATAATACTTATGAAAACTACAATATGGACAAAAAGTATGGCAAAATGGTATATGAGCATAGAGCATATAAGATTTTTTTGGATTAACTTTTTTTTCTTGTCCTTCTTTTAAAAGTTTCACATCAAAACCATTCTCTAAAGATTTTTGCATGGCTTTATGTGAGTAAGAAAGAGCTAAGTTTTGTAAAAAATTCATATTTTTCCTAAAAATTTCATTTTGTAGTTATTTAAAAAGACTATAATTGTATCATATTTTTACAAAGGCTTTATAATGAAAAATATTTTTATAGCATTTTTTGTATTTTTATTAGGGCTTATAAGCGTGTCAAATTCTGCACCTTTAGATGAAATTTTTCAAGATGTTAATGTTTCAGGTAATATGCGTTATCGTTTTGAGCATAATAGCCCAAAAGATAGAGGAAATAATAATTTTAATCAAAGAATTCAAATTCAAATGCATTAACAACTAAGCCTTAAGGCTTAGTTGCTATAAAAGTTTTCTTTTAAGTTTTCTTCCATAGCTTTGATATTTTCTTTTGATTCTTCTTTAGCGTTAAATCCACCACCAAAGGCTTTCATAACATCTACGATAGAATTTGCAAGCTCATAAGATGAGTTAGTGTAAGAAAGTTTAGCATTTAGGTAATTTCTTTGATCTTGTAAAAAATCAGCTAAATTAATCACGCCATTTTCATATCTTAAGGTAGAAATTTCATAAATTTTACTTTGAGCTAGAAATAAATTTTTATAATTTTGCTCATTTTCATAATAGCTTTGGCGGTTAAATAAAGCAAGTCTTATTTCTCCAAAGGCTGTTTTTAAGGTGTTTTCATATTGTAAAAACGCTTCATCTTTGGTAAGTTTTGCGATATTAACATTATTCATAATCTCACCCCAATGAAAAATCGGCATTGCAAAATTTCCAGCTACATTCCAAGTATTACTTCCATGTTTAACTAAAAGATCTAAATCATTACTTTGAAAACCCAAAAGTCCTGTTAAAGAAAGGTTTGGTAAAAATGCAGTTCTGGCTACTCCAACAAGATAGTTTTTTTCTTCTAAAATTTTTAAACTAGCTTGTATATCAGGTCTTTGAAGTAAAATTTCACTACCAATACCTTCAGGTATGCTAAGCTCGTATTGTCCTATTTTTTTATACTCTATGCTATTATAAAGTATATCATCAATATCATTTGAAGTTAAGATTTTTAAAGCTTTGGTATTAGCTTCTTTTTGAATTTTAGCATTTGTGAGTAAAACTCTTGAATTTTCAAGTTCAGCTTTAAATTTGTTAAGCTCATACTCACTAATTACTCCAAGTTTAAAATGCTCTAATTTTAACTCATAAGTTTTTTGATAACTTTGGGTTGTTTCTTCTAAAATTTTTACTTGCTCACTTAAGCTTGCTAGATTAAAATAAGTTTTTACTACATTAGAAATTAAGCTTAATCTTGCACTTTCATAGTCAAACTCACTAGCTTGTAATTTTGCTTTTGAAGCATTATAAGTATCTCTGTATTTACCCCATAAATCTACTTCATAACTTAAATTTAAACCCATATTAAAATCATTGCCATAGACAAATTCATTACTTTTGTTGCTTGGAGCATTGATACTAGTTTTTGCTCTTGCTCCGCTAGCACTTCCGTCTAGTTTAGGAAGTAGATCGCTTCTTGCTATACCTAAAGCTTCATAAGCTTTTTGTAAATTCATATATGCAATTTGCAAGTCATTATTGTTTTTTAAAGCTTGATCGACTAAGGTGTTTAAATAATTATCATCAAAAGCTTTCCACCATTGTTTGTTAATGCTAATGTTTTGATCTAAGCTTTTAGTGTAATTTACATCTTTAATTTCTAAATTTGGTTTTAAACTGCAAGCTGTTATTAAAAAACAACTTGCAAAAATTATTAACTTACGCATTGATTTTACCTCTTTTTTTATCAAGCCATTTATTAAAACTTTCTAGTAGATAGAAAAATAAAGGTACAAAGAAAATGGCTATAGTAGAAGCTGCTATCATACCACCTATAATACCTGTACCTATCGCATGGCGGCTTGCACTTCCTGCTCCATATGCAAAGAAAAGCGGTAAAATACCACAAATAAATGCCAATGAAGTCATTACAATAGGTCTAAATCTCAATTTTGCTGCACTAATAGAAGCTTCAAAAATACTCTTTCCTTTTTTAAGATGCTCTTCCATAGCAAATTCAACAATCAAAATGGCATTTTTAGCAGAAAGGCCTATTAAAAGTAAAAGTCCTGTTTGAAAATATATATCATTTTCTAATCCTCTAAGCCATACAAAAAGCAAAGAGCCAAATACCGCAAAAGGCACAGCCGTAATTACTGCTAAAGGCATGAGCCATCTTTCATATTGTGCTGCTAGAATTAAAAATACAAATAATAGTCCTAGCATAAATGCTATTTGTCCAGCACCGCTACTTGTAACTTCTTGATAAGCTGAACCTGACCAAGCAATAGAATAATCCTCTCCTAAAGTTTCTTTTGCCACTTGTGCAATTGCATCAATGGCTTGTCCTGAAGTATAGCCAGGAGCAGGATCACCTTGCACTAAAGCCGATGGAAACATATTAAAGCGTTTTACATCATCAGGACCAACACTTCTTTGTAATGTTAAAACGCTATCTAGAGCTATCATAGAACCATCTTTTGATCTAACAAAGATGTTTTTTAAAGCATTTTGAGTATTTCTAAAATCTCCAATTGCGCTTATATTTACACGATAATTTTTTCCAAGCATAGAAAAATCATTTACATAATAAGTTCCTATGGTGGCATTTAGAGTGCTAAATACATCAGCTAAATTTAAACCATAAAGTTTTACTTTATCGCGATCAATTTCTAGTTTTAATTGCGGAAAATTAGTATCAAGCGTTGTTCTTACATTGTGAAGTTCGGGACGCTTGTTTGCTGCTTCAACTAATTTATTTACATCAACTTGAATTTGATCATAACTTTTTCCGCTACGATTTTGTGCATACATCTCAAAACCACCAGTTAAGCTTAAACCTTGGATTGGTGGTGGATTAACAAAGAAAGTTTGAAAATTTGGATTTAAGAAGTATTGTTTGTTATAAGATCCAACTAAATCAAAACTACTAATATCTCTATCATCCCAATTTTTCAAATTAACAAACATTGCGCCAGAATTTTCTTTTAAAGAACCTGTAAAAAGATCATAGCCTATAAGTCCTACCACATTAGTTACATTCTCATTTTTGCGGATTTCTTCTGCCATAGCATCCATTGATTGAGTAGTTCTATTAAGCGAAGATGCTGCGGGTAGATTGACAATAGTTAAAAAGTTTCCTTGATCTTCATTTGGAACAAGTGAATTTGGAACAAGTTTGAAAAGTCCATATAAACCACCCAAAAAGATTACAAAAATTAACATAAAACGCACTGTTCTTTTAAGTATATAAGCCACACCAGCACCAAAAACTTCGGTAGACCAATCAAAAATATCATTAAATTTTTTCACAAAATAAAAAGGTTCACCTTCATTTCTTCTTAAAAAAATTGCACATAAAGAAGGAGTTAGTGTTAAAGCTACAAAGCCTGATATAGTAACAGATATTGCTAAGGTTATGGCAAATTGTTTTTGGATTTCTCCCACAAAACCTGATATAAATGAAACGGGTATGAAAACCGCACAAAGTACAAGAACTATAGAAACAACAGGTGCAGCAACTTCATCCATAGCTTTAATAGCTGCTTCTTTTATGCTTATATTTGGATCTTCATGCATAATTCTATCGATATTTTCAACTACTATAATTGCATCATCAACAACAATACCAATAGCCAATACTAAGGCAAAAAGCGTAAGTAGATTGATACTAAAACCTAAGACATATAATCCTGCAAAAGTTCCCAAAATAGAAACAGGAACAGCAATCATTGGTATAATAGTTGAGCGGAAATTTTTTAAGAACAAATACATTACAATTACAACTAAAATTAATGCTTCAAAGAAAGTTTTTACCACTTCTTTAATGGAAGCTTTAATAAATATAGTTGTATCATAAGGCACTTTATAAGTTAATCCTTCAGGGAAATTTTTAGAAAGTTCTTCAAATTTTTTCTGCACTAATTCTGCTGTATTTACAGCATTTGCTCCGGTTTGTAAGAAAATCAAAATAGGAGTAGCGTCATTTCCGTTTAATCTACCTTTAAAAGTATATTCTCTTGATCCTAAAGAAACTTCGGCTACATCTTTAAGTCTTAAAAAAGAGCCATCACTATTTGCTCTTATGATAATATCTTCAAATTCTTTAGTATTTTTTAATCTTCCTTGCATAGTTACTGAATACACATAAGGAGATCTTTCCACCACAGGTTCTTGACCTATCTTACCAGTAGCATATTGAGCATTTTGCTCGCTAACTGCAGCAATAACATCAGTTGCAGTAACTTGATATTTGTTTAACAAATCAGGATTAAGCCAAATTCTCATAGAATAATTTCTTGCACCAATAGCTACGGCATTACCCACACCAGGAACCCTAGCAAGATCATCTAAAATATTTAATGCAGCATAATTATACACTTCGAGTGAATCCATAGAGCCATCAGGAGAATATAAAGTAGCAACTTCTAATATACTTGAACCGGTTTTTCTTACACTAACACCAGTTTTTTTAACATCTTCGGGTAGTTTTGCCATAGCAGCTGAAATTCTATTATTAACATCAACTGTTGCTTGGTCAGGATCTGTACCTATATTAAAATATACACTTAAGCTCATATCTCCTGAAGAGCTTGAAGTTGAATCCATATAAATCATATTTTCAACCCCATTGATTGCATCTTCAAGAGGAATAGCCACCGTTTGAGCCACCGTTTGAGCATCAGCTCCTGAGTAAGTTGCACTTACCTTAACAACGGGTGGAGTTAAGGAAGGATATTGCTCTACGGGTAAAGAATAAAGTCCTATAATACCTGCTAAAGAAATGATAATAGCTACAACAGAAGCAAATACAGGTCTTTCTATAAAGAATTTAGAAAACATTATTTATTCTCCATTACGCTAACACTTGCACCAGGACGGATTTTTTTGAAGTTATTTAAAATCACTTTATCCCCATTTTTTAAGCCCTTATCAATAATTGCTTTATCAGAAGTTTGATAAATAACATTAACAATAGTTTTAACTACTTTTCCATCTACAAGGGTATAAACATAAGTAGCACTATCATCTTGCAAAAGCGCAACTTGAGGAATTTCAAAACCATCTTTTTGAACAAAACCACCAACATGAACATTTGCAAATGAGCCAGGCATTAAGTTTGAATTGTTGTTATCAAAAATAGCTTTTGCTTTTACTCCGCCACTATGAGTATCTATAACGCTATCTACGAAATATAATTTTCCATTGAAAAGTTCTCCACCAACATTAGCTTGTACTTGGATATTTTCTAATTTCCAATTGCCGCTTTGAATATTTTTATTCATATTGATTTTATCTACATCAGAAATATAAAAATCTGCAAAAATTGGGTTAATGTTTGTAATGCGTACAAGTTCAGTAGATGAAGCATTTACATAATCACCCACATCCATTAACGCATCACCTAAAATTCCATCAAAAGGAGCACTTACTATGGTGTATTTTAAGTCTAATCTTGCATTAGCAAGTTTTGCTCTAGCGCTTTCTAGATTAGCTTTTGTGGAGTTAAATTTAGCTAAACTTGCATCAAATTCTTTTTGTGAAATAGCATTTTTTTCTATTAAAATACTATCTCTTTTAAAATTTTTTTCAGCATCATCAAAATTAGCTCTTGCTACCAAAGCTTCTCCATAAGCCATATTTACACTTGCTTGGTATTTGTCAGGTTCTATAAGAAAAAGCTTATCGCCTTTTTTTACAGCTTGACCACTTTTGAAGTATTTTGCTTTGATTTCACCGCTTACTTTAGGTTTGACTACTACATCTAATTCAGTACTTAATCTCGCAGGATAAGTAAATTCTAAAGGTAAATTAGCACTTTGCATAGTCATAATACTAACAGGTTGAGGAGGGAGTTGTTTAACTTGTGCATTCTTATCATCTGAACATGCTATAAAGATAAGAGAAGCGCAAGCTAGAGTTAAAAGTTTTGTTTTCATTTGTTTCCTTAAGTTATTTATTTAGCTAAATAAAAAGTAATTTATATTACAAAATTAATAAATACTATTTTATCAATCTTTAGTTAATTAAAATTAACAAGACCTTGAGTAAAAAGCTTTACGATTTTTTTTGCATGGCTTTGTTGTTCTTTTTTATTCATTGAAACTTTATTTTCAAAAGTGCTTTGTATAAAAAATGTCCCTCTAAGCATAGCACAAAAAGTATAACTTAAAAATTCAGCATTTTGAGCTAAAATTTCATTTTCTTCTTCAAATCTTTTTCGAAGAACATATTCTACTTCTTTTCTATTGCTTCCTTTAAACCATTTTCCAAAATCAAATTTTTCATTATAAATTTCAGAATACAAAAGTCTTACTATAGCTATAGTTTTGGTATCGTTAAAAATCCCTAAATAAGCTTTTGCAAATTGATATAAGAATTCTTCTAAATTAGCATCAGGTGAAAGTCGCATATTTTTTTTCAAAATAGCTAAAAAATGATTTTCTGCAAAATCATTTAAAACCGCTTCAAATAAACCTTCTTTACTTTTAAAATGCTCATATACGCAAGAAAAAGATCCACCAGCTTGTTTGATAATATCTTTAAGATTAGTTGCTTCGTAGCCATTTTTTAAAAATGACTCCGCAGCGATTTGTTTGATTTTTTCAAGCCTTGCTTGAGATTTTGAAGAAATTCTTTTTTTCATTTTAGTATTTTTTATGCTCTATGATAGAATTTTTAGGATATACAAAATTACTCTCGCGTAATATGACAATATTTTTATCATCAAGTGCATAGGCTTTGATGGTTAATGGTATTACAGTGTCTTTTCTATCATTATCGGCTAGTTTTTTAGTAGCTTTTAAAACAACTATATGTTTATCTTTTTCGCCAGCTTTTAGTTTAAAAGATTTTTTAGGTCTAATGATTTCTAAGCCATCTTCAATGCCTTGTAATTTCACATCAAAATAATACTCATGAGTTTTATTATCGGTGTTTTGAAATAAAAATACATAAGCATTACTAATAATTAATTCTCCATCATGGGTTTTTCTGATTTGATAAAGCTCGCTAGAGCGGTTGATATTTAAAAGCATATTTTCTTTTTTACTTCCCATTAAAACTAAAGCCACAAAAACACCACACAAAACAACTAAATATCCAATAGTTCTAAATCTAAAATATTTTACTTTTTCCCTTGTTTCAATAGCTTTTGCACTAGTCCAATTAATTAAGCTAGGACGATTAAATTTGGCTTGAACTTTTGAACAAGCATCGGCACATTCAAGACAATTAATACACTCAAGTTGCATTCCTTGGCGTATATCTATATGTGTAGGACAAATTTTTACACAGGCTTCACATCCTATACATTCACCTTGTGGTGGCTTTTGATAAAGTTTGGTATGTCCATCATAAATCATACCTCCTCTTTTATCATCATATATTACTTGAACGGTGTTATTATCAAACATTACAGATTGAATTCTTGCATAAGGACATACATAAACACAAAATTTTTCACCCAAATATACTATATCAAAAGTAAAAGCCAAAGAAGCACAAAATAAAATCCCTAAAAGCAATAAATGATCGGCAGGATTTTGAATGTATGTAAAAAAATCTTCAGGTGGTACAAAATACCATAAAAATGCACTCATCATTAACAATGAAAAAAGATAAAAAATCACAATACTTAAAGTTTTTTTGACGAAAAATCCACTGACTTGCTTTTGTTTATTTGCTGTGCTTTTATGAATTTTAAAGATTTTTGTTTGTAAAAGATCTCTATAAATAACTCTAGCAATAGTTTGAGGACAGCTCCAAGCACACCAAATTCTTCCTGCTAAAGTAGTAACAAAAAGTATAGTTAAAAACATACCCATGATAACAAAAGGCATTAAATACAGCTCTTGAGTATCAAAAGCGATAAAAAATAAATTAAGTTTTTTATGATCAAAGCTTAATAAAAAGAAATGATTTCCATTTATTTTTATAAAAGGTAGTGCTATAAAAATGATCATAGAAATGATATAAGCTATATATCTTTTTTTAGTATAGTTTGTGATGTGAGCATTCATTTTATTTTCCTTAGAAATATTTCTTTATATTGTAGTATTAGAAAAATTAAATCAAACTTTGTCTTAATTAATAATTTATATTTAATTTTTATTTATATAATTATTACAAAAATAAGTTTTCTTTTCAAGAAAATTATGATATAATCTTTATTTTAAAATTTATTTAAAGAAAGGTGGTGAGGGTCGTGCCAGGAATCAAGGTACATCCTAATGAGTCTTTTGACGAAGCGTATAGAAAATTCAAAAAGCAAGTAGATAGAAATCTAGTTGTTACTGAAGTTCGCGCTAGAAGATTTTTTGAGCCTATGACTGAAATTCGCAAAAAACAAAAAATTTCAGCACGCAAAAAAATGCTTAAAAGACTTTATATGCTTAGACGCTACGAGTCAAGACTCTAATACCAAAAAGCCGAGAAATCGGCTTTCTTCGTTAAAATATTTATGTTTTTTTGGATTATAATTATTCATTTTTTCGGACTTATTTTACCAGGACCTGATTTTTTCTTAGTAAGTTCATATGCATTAAGAGAAGGGGTTAAAAGTGCTTTAAAGGCAAGCTTGGGAGTAAGTTTAGCTGTTAGTATATGGATTATACTTTCTATACTCGGATTAAATGTCGTTTTTCATAAATTCCCATTTTTACAAATTATACTATCAAGTTTTGGAGCATTTTATCTTTTGTATTTATCTTTTAAGATTTACAAGAATACAAAAAATGACAAAATTAAAGTTCAAAAAACTTATATATCTGCATTTTTAAGTGGAATGATTACAAATTTATCTAATCCTAAAGCAATTTTTTATTTCGCCAGTGTTTTTGCAAGTTTTGATTTTACACAAATGCGATGGATGTTGATAGTCTTGATATTTGTTTTGATTTTAGAAACTATAATTTATTTTTCTTTGATTTCTTTATTATTTTCTAAACCATTTATGGTAAGAATTTATCAAAAGAATTTAAAACTTATTGATTATCTAAGTGCTTTTATATTTTTTGCTTTTGCTGTGTTTATTTTAAGTAGTAATTTAATGACTATGATAAACTAAAACAATTAATTTTTATTAATACTTTTTTTGTTAAAATCTTATTAAGTTAAATTTATAAATTTTTATAGGAAAGATTATGAAACACATTAAAACTATACTCAAACTTAGTATGATGAGTGGTATTGCTGCAATTAGTGCAGGTGCTTTAAGTGCATGTAGTAATAATACAAATGATTCTAGCAATAACGCTTTAAGTCAAGCGGCAAATACTCAAGGGGCCTTTGTTATTATTGAAGAAACCGCTCCAAATCAATACAAAATCAAAGATCAATTTCCAAGTGATGAAACTAGGGTAGTCTTAAAACAACTTGATGGAACTGAAAGGGTTTTAAGCAAAGAAGAAATGGATAAATTAATCCAAGAAGAAGCCGCTAAAATAGACAATGGTACTTCAAATTTAACAAATCCAAACAATGCCCAAATGAGTAGCGGGGGGCTTTCTTTAGGCGAGACATTGCTTGCGAGTGCAGCTGGAGCTATTTTAGGAAGTTGGATAGGTTCAAAGCTTTTTAACAATCAAAATTTTGCAAATCAACAAAGAGGAGCATTTTCAAATCAAAGTGCTTATCAAAGAAGTGTAAATAGCTTTAATAAAGCAAGTACAAGTGCTACTTCAGGATCAAATGCAAAAAAATCAGGCTTTTTTGGTGGTGGCTCTAAAGCTACTTCAAGCTCTACAAATTCTTTTGGCTCTTAAAAGGTGAAAAAATGAATTTTTTAAAAGTAAATCCTTTAGAAAAATCTTATTTAGAGCAAATAGGTTTTTCATGGCATACGGATAATGATGGAAGTGATTATTTAGATTCTAATTTAGTTTGTGTAAGGGAAGATGAAGCAAATGCATACTATGAAGCAGTTAATGAGCTTTATGATATGTTTGTAGCTGCTGCACAAGAAGTGATTGATAATGATCGTTTTGACGAGCTTGGAATTCCTTTTAATTTGGTTGATGCGATTAAGATGAGTTGGGAAAATGATGTACATTGGCATTTATATGGTAGGTTTGACTTAGCAGGTGGGCTTGATGGTAAGCCTATAAAACTAATAGAATTTAATGCTGATACTCCAACATCTTTATTTGAAAGTGCTATTTTGCAATGGGCTATTTTAAAGCAAAACAACCTAGATGAAAGCTCGCAATTTAATAATATATATGAAGCTTTAAGAGATAATTTTAAGAGACTTATAACCTTAGAAGAAGATGTAAGTGAATTTGAAAAATATTATGAAGGTTGGAAAATATTGTTTTCTTCAATTGCAGGTAGTGATGAGGATATGATTACAACAAAACTTTTAGCACACATTGCTAGTGAAGCTGGTTTTGAGAGTGAATTTTCTTATATTGATGAGGTAGAATTTTCACCCGAAGGAATTTTTAAAAATGATGTAAATTTTGAGTATTTTTTCAAACTCATTCCTTGGGAAAGTATAGCTATAGAAGAGGGTGAACTTGCTATGCTCTTAACTCAAATTATGCAAAATCAAAAAGCAATTATTTTAAATCCTGCTTATACTTTACTTTTTCAAAGCAAGGGTATAATGAAAATTTTATGGGAGCTTTATCCAAATCATCCTTTATTGCTTGAAACAAGTGATGAACCTTTAGTGGGTAAAAAATGTGTTAAAAAGCCTGTTTTTGGTAGAGAAGGAGCAAATGTTTCTATTATAGAGGCTAATGGAGATATAAGTTTTGAAACAAGTGGAGATTATCAAAACAATCGTTTTGTGTATCAAGAATTTGCTGAGTTTAATCAAAATGAAAATGATTATTATCAAGCAGGAGTTTTCTTTGCTTATGAGGGTTGTGGTTTAGGTTTTAGAAAAGGTGGTTTGGTGCTTGATAATTATTCTAAATTTGTAGGGCACATTGTTAAAGGATAAAAAATGAAAATAGTATGTTTAGACGCTGCTACTTTAGGTGGAGCTGATTTAACAGCTTTTGAAAGTATTGGGGAATTTATAAGTTATGAACTTACATCTAAAGATGAGGTTATCTCAAGAATATCTGATGCACAAGTTGTGATGATAAATAAAGTCATCATTGATCAAGAAGTTATAGATAACACCAATTTAAAGCTCATTTTGCAGCTTGGCACAGGGGTAAATAATATAGATGTAGCTTATGCAAATTCTAAAGGTATAATAGTAAAAAATGCAGCTGGGTATTCTACCAAAAGTGTTTTAAGTCATACATTTGCTTTGCTTTTTGCTTTTTTAAATCAAATCCCATATTATGATGGATGGACCAAACAAGGGCTTTGGGTAAAAAGCCCAATATTCACTGATTTTAGTAGAACTTTACATACTCTAACAGGAAAAAAACATGGTATTATAGGGCTTGGAGTTATAGGTAAAGAGGTAGCTAAGGCTTCGCAAATATTTGGAGCAAATGTTTGTTATTATTCTACCTCAGGGGTTAATAATGATGATACATATGAGAAAGTAAGCCTTGAAGAGCTTTTAAAAACTTCTGATGTGATAAGTATCCATGCACCTTTAAATGAAAAAACAAAAAATTTATTAAGCAAGAAAGAATTAATGCTTTTAAAAGATGAGGCCATTTTAATTAATGTAGGTCGTGGTGGGATTATTAATGAAGTAGATTTAGCTCAAATTATGGATGAAAAAAATATTAGAGTAGGGCTTGATGTACTTGAAGTAGAACCTATGGTTGAAAATCATCCTTTGCTTAATATAAAAAATAAAGAAAATTTAATTATCACTCCACATGTTGCATGGGCTAGTGAAGAATCCATACAAAATTTAGTCCAAATCGTATTTAATAATCTTAAGGAGTTTATAGAAAATGGCAAATGAACATAGTTTTGACATTAGTGGGGAAATTGACAAACAAGAGCTAAAAAATGCTTTAGAGCAAGCTAAAAAAGAGCTTGATAGCAGATATGATTTAAAAGGCATTAAAAGTGAAATAGAGCTAAATGAAAAAGAAAGTATTTATAAGCTTACTTGTTCAAGTGAAGCAAAAATTGAAGTGCTAAAAGATATTGTTATCTCAAAACTTATCAAAAGAGGGATTAATCCTAATGGTATTAAAGAGTTAAACAGGGAGAGTGGAGCAAATTTTAGATTGAATTTAAAAGTTAATGATGCTATTGATGCTGATAGTGCTAAGAAGATTAATAAAGCTATAAAAGATAGTAAGCTAAAGGTAACTTCAAGTATTAGAGGCAATGAAATTCGCGTAGTTGGTAAGCAAATTGATGATTTGCAAAGCGTGATGAAAATAGTAAAAGAGTTAAATTTAGAACTTAATCTTAGTTTTAAAAACCTTAAATGATAAAGTCACTTCAAATAATTTTTTTGTGTTTTGTATGTGTTTTTTTAAGCTCTTGTGCTTTAAAAAGTAAAACACAATCACAAAGTGCTTATATTGTTTTAAAAACCCCTCAATTTAGATTTGCTGATTACGGCTTTTTATATGAGGGAAAAAATTTTACAAGTTTAGAACTTTATAGTGCCTCTAAGGCTTTACTTGAGTTAAAAATCACGGATAAAATTTGCATTAATGGTGTATGTTATGCAAAAACTTTTTTTAATAAAAGATTTTTTAATTATGAATATTATGATGATTTTTTGCAAGATTTAATTTACAAAAAACCTATTTTTTATGGGAAAAATAAGCAAATTACCTCTTGTGGTTTTACTCAAAATATTATAAGCAAAAATTATGATATTTTTTATGAGGTTTGTGATAAAAATATGAGTTTTAGTGACAAAAAATCTAAAATTAAATTTAGCATAAAATCAATATAAAGGAAAATATGAAAGATTTAAAACTTTTTCTTAATGATACTTTTAAAAGCAATATTTATAAAAACTTACAATGCAGTGAAGATGAAATTTTAATTTTAAAGCATTTGTGTAAAAATTATTTACAAGCAAATGTAAGCATTAATGCCTATAATCTTCTTAGTGAAGTTTTTAAAAATGATGAATATGAGTATTTAGATCATTTAAAAGATCTTAAAAATCTTATAGAAAAAGGTTTTATTATTCAAATTTTTTCTGATTTTAAATCGAGTAAAAACTCAAGTTTATTTTTAAATTTGTTACAATGCGAGTTAAGTTTAAGTGAGGTTTTTTTACAAATTTTAGAAAATAAAACTATACAAGATTTTATGCAAGATCAAATTTATGAAGATCATATTGCATATTTAAAAGATGAATTTTTTAAAATCGAGCTATATCAAAGATTGCGTTTTTTTGCTAAAAGCTCTCAAAGTAAGAATATTAAAAAAGATATAGCTATATTTGAAGCATATATTAAAGAGCGTTTAAAAAAGAGTAAAATTTCTAATGTTTTGGCAGATATTTTTAAAGAGTATGCTTTAAACGATAAAGAATGTTTGATATTTATTAGTTTATTAAAAGAAGAGTATTTGCTAAATACTGAAAATTCTTATAGCAGAGATTTTAATTTTTTACTTCATTTAATTAGCGAAGATGATATTCAAAAACAAGAAAACAAAGTCTTACTAGAAGAAGATTCTAAGCTACTTAGTTCAAATCTTTTAGAATATGATGAATTTGTTAATTCTTTGGGTGATATAACTAAGATTTTTTATTTAAGTGATGATATTTTACAAAGAATTATTAATTTTAAAGAACCAAAGAAGAATAAAAAAATTAAACTTCAAAATTTAGTTAAAGAACAAGATATTTTTGAGCTAATTGAGCCAAATATTAATATAGATGATGTTATTATGCCCCAAAGCACTAAAGATCTATTGGAAAGTATATTAAAACAACAAGATAAAAAGGTTTTGGAAAGATTAAATAAATGGGGTATAAAAACAAATAAAAACATAGAAGCTAAGATAATTTTCTATGGTCCTGCTGGCACGGGTAAGACTATGAGTGCGCTAAGTATGGCAAAAGCTATGAAAAAATCTATTTTGAGTTTTGATTGTTCTAAAATTTTAAGCAAATATGTGGGCGAGAGCGAGCAAAATGTAAGAAAAATTTTTGATACTTATAAAGAGCTTTGTCAAACAAGCAAACAAAGTCCTATTTTGCTTTTAAATGAAGCTGATCAATTTTTAAGTACTAGGGTAGAAAGTAGTGGCGGTGCTGATAAAATGCACAATCAAATGCAAAATATTTTTCTAGAACAAATTGAGCGTTTTAGTGGAGTTATTATAGCTACGACTAATTTTTTAGAAAGTTTAGATGTGGCTTTTTCAAGAAGATTTGAATATAAAATAGAATTTAAAAAGCCAAATTACGAACAACGCTTGATGATATGGCAAAAAGCTTTACCTAAAAATGCTAAATTTGATGATAATTTTGATTTAAAAAACCTTGCTTTGTATGAGCTAAGTGGAGCTCAAATTGCTATGGTAGTTAAAAATACAGCTTTGAAAGCAGCTATTTCTAAGGACGGTGTTTTTAAAATGAGTGATTTTTTACATACAATAGAAAAAGAAATAGAATCTTCATTTGATAAAAATAAAATAGTTGGTTTTAAAAATTAAATTCACATAAATTTCACAAGCAGTTAATATCATTTTTTACTTTTATTTAAAGGAGAAAAAATGAAAATAAAATTAATGTTAGCTAGTTTAGTTTGTGCAAGTTCTATGTTTGCAGATATGGTTGTAAGTCCAAATGCTCTACCTCAAAAAGCTCAAGAGTTTTTAAACACTCATTTTAAAGGTGTAAATGTAGGTTATGTAAAACAAGATGTAGATTCTTATGAAGTAAATTTAGTTGATGGGACTGAAATTGACTTTATCATCAATGGAGACTGGAAAGAAGTTGATGGTAAATACAAAGGCATTCCAACAGGATTTATCCCAAAAGAAATTATTGCAAAAGTACAAGCAGTACAACCAAATGCAGCTATTGTAGAAGTAGATAAAAAAATAAATGGCTATAAATTTAGAACAAACAATATGATGGAAATTTATACAGATTTTGAAGGTAATATTTTAGGCCA
>NZ_JAKMQP010000019.1:0-12754 GCF_025771615.1 Campylobacter sp. IFREMER_LSEM_CL292 | reverse complement strand
GCGACCCATTATTAATACATCTTTTGCAAAAGTATGCAGGTTGTAATCACCTCCAACTACTGCCAAGAGTTTTCCATTGGAATATATTGGAGCCGTATAAGAAACTGTTATAGAGTCATCTTCTATGCTTTTATAAGGATCTGATACTACAAGTTTTCCCACGCTTTTGGCCTCTTGATACCATGACCTTGTTCTTGCATCAAATCCGGTTTCTTCAGGACTTCTAATAATTCTGTTAGATTGATATAATTTTCCATCGTCATTAAATCCAATATATACTACATTAAAGCCAGCTGCTTCTTTTACTGTTTCTAATATATCAAATAGTTCGCCAGAATTAACCCTTGGATTTTTTTCTACAAATTTAACAATAGAAGCAATGGCATCTCTTTTTGCTCCAGAATATATATTGTATGCTGAATTAACATCAAACATAGTTTTTTTCTGAATTTCTTCTAGATAATAACTAGTGCTTTCTTTAGATTGATAATAGCTAATCATATTAACAACTATTAGTATAATAGCTATTAAAAAACAGGCTATTGTTGTCAATTTATTAGATAAACTGTTAAATTTAAACATACTTGTTCCTTTTTAGTTATTTTTTGGCCGGGTATTTTACTTATAAAATAATTAGAAAAAAATAAAAATTTTTTATCTTTTTGAAAACATATGTAGTTTTTATATTTTTTATGTGCATTTAAGTTTTAATAAGTATAATTTCAACTTTAATGCGGGAATAGCTCAGGGGTAGAGCACAACCTTGCCAAGGTTGGGGTCGCGAGTTCGAATCTCGTTTCCCGCTCCATTATCACCCGCCCGGGTGGTGGAATTGGTAGACACAAGGGACTTAAAATCCCTCGGAATTTTTCTTCCGTGCCGGTTCAAGTCCGGCCTCGGGCACCACTTTTTGGTAACTCAAGGCGACATAGCCAAGCGGTAAGGCATGGGCCTGCAAAGCCTTGATCTCCGGTTCGAATCCGGATGTCGCCTCCAATGCGATGTTAATACTTGATATTTTTATTCTTTTACGGGAGATGGCTGAGTGGTCGAAAGCGGCGGTCTTGAAAACCGTTGAGGGTCACACCTCCAGGGGTTCGAATCCCTTTCTCCCGGCCACTTTAACATAATTTTTCATATTTTGTTTTACATTTAAAAAGATATTTCTTAATTTCTTTAAGAAATTAAGAAAATTATTCTAAGTCTAAAACCCCGCCTTTGCTAGCATTACTAACAAGCTTTTGATACATTTTAAGCCATCTTGAATTTATTTGCTTATAAGGCATTTTAAAATTTGCTTTGCGTTTAGCAATTTCATCTTGGGCTAAATTTGCATTGATGCTGTAGGTATCTACATCAATTTCTATCTCATCACCATCTTTTAAAAGCGCTATAAGTCCACCTTCTGCAGCTTCAGGAGAAATGTGGCCTATGCTAAGACCTCTTGTAGCTCCGCTAAAACGACCATCTGTTATAAGTGCAACTTTAGCACCAAGCCCCATACCTGTGAGCAATGAAGTCGGACTAAGCATTTCTTGCATACCAGGTCCACCTTTTGGCCCTTCATAGCGTATCACGCACACATCGCCTTCTTTAACTTTACCTTTTATAATGCCTTTAATGGCTTCTTCTTGAGAGTTAAAACAAACTGCTTTTCCTTTGAATTTACGCTCGCCCATAATACCTGCAGTTTTTATCACACAGCCTTGCTCAGCCAAATTCCCAAAAAGTATAGCAAGCCCACCTACATTTGAATAGGCATTGTCTATTTTTCTTATAATGTTTTCATCTTTAATATCAGCATTCTCAATGCGCTCTTTTAAAGTTTTTCCACTAATATCTAGAGTGTCAAGTTCTAAAATATGGCCTGGTTTTTTAGCTATTTCAGCTATTACCGCACTTACTCCACCTGCTTTGTGTATATCTTCCATATATATTGTGTTTAAAGATGGAGCGATTTTGGCTATATGGGCCACATTAGCACTGATGTGATTGAGTTCTTTTATATCCAAATTTACACCCGCTTCATAAGCAATGGCAAGCATATGTAAGATAGTATTTGAGCTTCCACCCATAGCCATATCAACAACTAAAGCATTGTTAATGGACTTTTTAGTAATAATATTGCGAATTTTAAAACGCTCATCTAGTGCAATTTCACAAATTCTACGCGCAGCTTTTCTTAAAAGCTCTTCTCTTTCTTTGCTAAGTGCTAAAATAGTTCCATTTCCTTCTAGTGCTATACCCATAGCCTCGCATAAAGTATTCATAGAATTTGCAGTAAACATACCCGAGCAAGATCCACCGCTAGGACAAGCTTTGCATTCTATATCTTTTAAATCCTCTTCATCGATTTTTTTAGCCTCATAAGCTCCCACTGCTTCAAAAACAGAACTTAGACTGATTTTTTCTCCATGTTTATTTACTCCTGCTTTCATAGGTCCACCACTAACGAAAATAGTCGGCACATTAACTCTTAAAGCCCCCATGAGCATACCTGGAGTAATTTTATCACAATTTGGGATACAAATTAGTGCATCAAGTTGGTGTGCATTCATCACTGTTTCAATAGAGTTTGCGATGATTTCACGACTTGGTAAAGAATAAAGCATACCATCATGCCCCATAGCTATACCATCATCAACACCTATGGTGTTAAATTCAAAAGGAATACAGCCATTTTTTCGGATTTCATCTTTAATGATTTTTGCATATTCATTTAAGAAAAAATGTCCTGGGATGATATCTATATAGCTATTTGCTACACCTATAAAAGGCTTATTAAAATCTTCATCATTTAAGCCACATGCTCTAAGTAAAGAGCGATTTGGTGCTTTTAAGTGTCCTTTTTTGATTGCATCACTTCTCATTTGTATCCTTTTTTAAAGTAAAAACTATCATTTTATGCTTTTATTTTGCAATTTTTGCTTAAATTTTTTAAACTTAAATAGTATTTTAAAGAAAATTATTTAAAATGTGCAATTATTTTGATTTAAGGAATGTAATGCTTTTAACTAATCCGGTATTTATAGGTGTTTTGTTAATGACGCTTTTGTGTTTTTTTAGGTTTAATGTTTTGCTTAGTGTTTTGCTTTCTGGGCTTTTTGTAGGCATTTGGTCTAAATTTATGCATATGGAGCATTTAAGTTTAGTGGATTTTTTTACCCAACTTCCACAAGCAATGATGGATTCTATGAAGGTTTTAATCGATGGTATGCAAGGGAATTTGCAAACAGCACTAAGTTATATTTTGCTTGGAGCGGTGGCTGCTGCTATATCAAAAACTAATCTAACGGCATATTTGATTAAAATAGTTTCGCATTATATTTCACATAAAAAATACTTACTTATACTTTCTTTAGCACTTATTGCTTGTTTTTCGCAAAATTTAATCCCTATCCATGTAGCTTTTGTACCTTTGTTAATTCCACCTTTGTTGAAACTTTTTAATAAATTAAAAATAGATCGTAGAGCCATAGCTTGTGCACTAACATTTGGACTTACAACTCCTTATATGGTTGTGCCTTTAGGTTTTGGGCTTATTTTTCAAACTTTGCTTGTGGATAATTTAAATTCAAATGGGGTGCAAATTAGCCTAGGAGAAGTTTCTCAAACTATGGCTTTTGCGGCTATTTGTATGCTAGTTGGTTTATTTTTGGCTGTGTTTGTGTTTTATGCTAAGCCAAGAGAATATCAAGAAGAACAAATTGCCAAAATGGATTTTGAAAATCTAAAAATGAGTAAAAAAGAATGGGGAGTTTTAGCTGGCCTTGGATTGACTTTGATTTTACAAATTTTAACGCACAATTTACCTTTATCAGGGCTTTTAGGTTTTGTATTGATGGTGGTTTTGGGTGGAGTAGAGTATAACAAAGTTAATTTAGTTTTTGATGATGGGCTTAAAATCATGGGTTATATAGCTTTTGTAATGCTTGTTGCTTCAGGATATGGAGAGGTTTTAAAACAAAGTGGAGGTATAGCTGAGCTTGTAAAAACAAGCGTGCCTTTTATGGAGCAAAGTCACTTTTTAGCTATTTTTATTATGCTAGCTATAGGTCTTTTAATCACTATAGGTATAGGCAGTTCTTTTGGTACTATTCCTATCATCGCCGCCTTATTTTGTCCTATATGTATAGAACTTGGTTTTTCACCTGCTGCGATTATTTTTATCATCGGTGTTGCTGGAGCTTTGGGCGATGCAGGATCACCTGCTAGTGAAACGACTTTGGGAGTGAGTGTAGGGCTTAATGCAGATAAGCAAGGTGATCATATAAAAGATACTTGTATACCAACCTTTTTATGCTTTAATGGCTCTTTGCTTATCTTGGGTAGTGTTATAGCATTTTTCTTAATTTAAAATATTAAAAGTCTAAAAAGGCTTTTAATATTCAAATTCTTCCATATAACCACAATCAATTGTAAGAATTTTCATTTGAAATGATTTTATAAACTCGATTATAGGTTCAACTCCACCATAAGGAAAAGAAATGGGGTAAAAATATAATTTGGCGATATTTTCCTCTATTTTTTCTATGGAGTGAAAATAGTATTCTCCATTTCCTATGCAGTCAAAAATATCATCAAACTCCCAACAATCTTTGCTTGAGAAATATTCTAATTCTTTTTTGCTGTAAAAATTATATATACTTTTATCTGTGTATAAATCTTCTATTTGTAAATTCTCATCTTTTAAGATTTTGATATAATTAAACAAATCGCACAATCTTTTAAAAGACTTTTCATTATTAATGATAAACTTAATAAAGCAAAATTTTTCCATTTTAATACATTAACAATATTCCACTTGAAAGTCTGCTTGAAGATTTATTATACTCAATAAGACTCTCACCATATCCGTTAAAATACTGAGTGTAAATATATAAGCCATTGTTAGAAATTTTATAAGCTCCACTTATTTCTACTGCACCGCGGTTATTAGCAAAATTTAAATTATTACGCCACAATATATTGATAAAATAATCATCTTGGGTATAAGCAAGATTAATATCAAAATTACCTAAATATTTTTCTATGTCAGGATTATCATCTTCTGAACTTTTTTCAGGAATTCTTAGCCAAACTCTAGGTATGAACATAAAATCGCCAAAAAACCATGCATTGCTTAGATAAATTCTATTCCATGATCTTGATTTTGGATCATTTTGTCCGTTAGATTCATGTAATAAGCCTATGCGTACATCTTTTAAATTCTCAAAAGCACCATGTCCGCTTATAGGAAAGTTGATAAAAAATTCAGGTAAATAGTTTGTTTCTCTAAAAGGAGCAGAATGTTTATAAAGTTGCCACCATGAAATTTGCGTATAGCCTATGTTATAACTTTCATTTAAACCCAAAAGATTTTCAAAAAGAGTTTTTTTAAGGCTTACTTGAAATTTAGTTTCAGTGCTTTTATAATCTCTCTTGCTAAAACTATAAGAAACAGGCATAAAATAGCTAAGATTATGCGTGCTAATACCAAAAGGATTGTATGATTTTTCTGTGCCAAGGTAGTTTGCTAAAGCTTCATTTTTTGGATTAATATCATCTAATTTTTTCTCTTTGGATGTATTTTGCTCAAAATTAAAAGACTTTTCTAAACTTACTTCTTTTTGTTTTTCTTTTAAAGCTAAGCTTTTATAAATTTGCATAGCTTTTTTGTACTTACCTTGATTTTCATATTCTAAGGCTTGATTGAATAAATCCTCATTTGCTAAAGCACTAAAAGCACATACTATGGGTAGAATTGTCTTTTTCATGAAGCCACTTTTTATATTCTTTAAAATAATTTAAATTTATAAACTCATTATCATCTTCAAATTCTATAAATTCTGCTTTCATTGTATCACAAAAAAGGGCTAATTTGTGATTGTTTTCTTGTAAAAATTGCAAAGTTTTTTCAAAATTCCTACTATGGTAAAATCCACATAAATAATGCTTGTGTTTTTTTGTGCTTGCTAAGAGTATATTTTGTGATTTTAGATGATCAAAAAGCTTGTAAAAACTTTCTTTGTTTATGTTTGGAGTATCCACGCTAAGGATAAATACATAGGTATTTTTAAAATGTTTAAGTATGGAATTTAAGGCAATGAGTGGAGAGTAGTTGTTTAAATCCTCATCTAAAATAAGTGCTAAGTTTTTTTGATGAAATTTATCTTTTTTGCTGCTAATAAAAACTTGATTAAAAATCCTTGACATTTTTTCATATTGATAAAGAGTTAAGTTTTTATTATCTACTTGTAATAAGCTTTTATCTTCTCCCATACGCGAAGATTTTCCTCCGCATAAAATCACACAAGGATAGGGAATTTTTTCACTCATAAAAAACCTCATAAATTCATCAAAATATTTTATAATACATTTATGAAATATACAGATTTAATACAAATAAAAGATTATTTTAAACAATTTCAAAGACTAAATTATCTCAAACGCCTTGATGATAATATCTTAGAGCTTAGCTTAGATCATCAAGCTTTTATACTAGACTTAACGCGTGGAAAAAGTGGAATTTACCAAGATAAACTCCAAGCAAAAGTCTATAATGCACCTTTTGATTTTATGCTAAAAAAATACTTCTCTAACGCAAAGATTTTAAATTTAGAAGTATTAGAAAATAATAGAATTTTATCTTTTGAAGTTTTATCAGAAAAATCTTACAAAGCTTATGGGGCTAAGATTTATTTTGAATTTACAGGAAAAAACACTAATGTAATCATCACAGACACTGATGATATTATCATAGAAGCTTTGCGTCATATAGATAAAAGCTACCGCGTTGTAAAAATAGGCGAAAAACTCCAAGCTTTAAAAGCTTATGAGATAAAAGAAGAATTTGTAAAGATTGATGATTTTAATGTGTATTTTAAAGAAAGTGCTAAAAAGTTACAGCAAGATCGCTTAAAAGATATAAAAGAAAATAAACTTTTAAATATAGATAAAAAAATCTTTACTCTTAAAGAGAGTATAGAAAATTTAGAGCAAGAAAGCGATTTATTAAAAAAAGCTCAAGAATTAAGCCAAAAAGCAGATGTTTTATTTGCTAATTTAAATTCTTTAAAAGATTATCAAAGAGAATTTATTTTGCAAGATTTTAATGCAAATGAGCTTGCCTTTAAACTCGAAGATACACCTAAAAATAGTGCGAATGAATTTTATAAAATGGCTAAAAAGCTAAAACAAAAGGCTAAAAATATCAATATAGAAAGAGAAATTTTAAGTGAAAAACTTGATTTTCTAATAAATTTAAAAGACTTAATTGCTAAAAGCACCTCTTTGAGAGAATTAGAAGTTTTAATGCCTAAAAAAACTAAAAAAACAAAAAAAGAGGAACTAAATGCAGGGGTTAGTAGCTTTTATTTTGATGAGTTTAAAATCAGCGTAGGACGCAATGAAAAAGCTAATGAATATTTATTAAAAATAGCTAAAAAAGATGATATTTGGCTGCATGTGAAAGATTATCCTAGTGCTCATGTGATCATTACTTCAAATAAATTAAAAATAAGTCAATTAGTGCTAGAATTTGCAGCAAAGCTTTGTGTGGAATTTTCCAAGCTAAGTTCTGGAGTTTATTTGGTCGATTATACTAGTAAGAATTTTGTAAAAATAAAAGAAAAGGCTTTTGTAAATTATACAAATTATAAGACTTTAAGCGTTTTAAAGGAGTAAGTATGCCTATAAGTCCCATAGGTGGTATTCATTTTGCTAACCAAAATGCACCAGTACATTCAGCACAAGCTAGTAATGAATTGGCAAAAGATTCTTTTGCAACTTTGGTAAATATGAGTGAATTTCAAGCAAAAGAAAAGGCGGTTGAAAAACTTGAAAAAGTTAATCAAACTCATGAAGTAAGCGATGAGGTAAAAGAAAGGCAAGAGGAAGAAAAAAAGCATTCTAAACATCATCAAGAACAAGAGCAAGAAGATGAAGATGAACAAGAGGGACAAGAAGTAGTTAAAAAAAGTTCTCATTTGCTTGATTTAAGTATATAGAAAGGATAAAAATGTTTTCAAAGACAAGAATTCTTAGTGCTATTGTGATGATAGCTGTGATAGCTGTTGTTGCTTTAGTGGATAATTTTTTGATTAATTTTGTGATTTTTGGTGTTTTATTGTTTTTGGCATTTAATGAAGCAAAAGCTATGTTTAAAAGCAAACATGCAAGTGTTTTTGTAGCTTTGTGTGTTTTTGCAATAGGAGCATTTTTAGATAAACCTTTCTTTATAGGCCTTTTGGCTTTGATTTTGATTTTAGGATATTTAGTTTATAAAAAAAGTGAAAATTTAAATGAACTTATGCCTTATATATATCCTACTTTACCTATTTTAATGCTTTATCAAGTATTAAGTTATGAGGGTATGTTTGTATTATTTTGGCTTATAGTGATTGTCGTTGCTTGCGATAGTGGGGCGTATTTTATAGGAAAACTAATTGGCGAGAGAGCTTTTTCTCCAACAAGTCCAAATAAAACTTTAGAAGGTGTTGTAGGTGGCATTGTTTGTGCGGGGATTTTAGGAACCATCATAGGCTCTTTTGAATTTAGCTTGGTAAAAAGTATTTATATATCTTTAATCGTAGCTATTTTTGCTGTGATAGGGGATTTGCTTGAGAGTTATTTTAAAAGACAAGCAGGTATTAAAGATAGTGGTAATTTAATCCCAGGGCATGGGGGAGTTTTAGATAGAATTGATGCTGTTATCATTGCAGCATTTGCAATGGCAACTTTAGTATGATCGTACTTGGAAGCACGGGAAGTATAGGAGTTAATACTCTTTTTATTGCTAAAGAAAAAAACATAAACATAGAAGCCTTATCTTGTGGTAAAAATATCAAGCTTTTAAATGAGCAAATAGCTCTTTTTAAGCCTAAATTTGTATGTATACAAGATGAAAAAGATAAAACCTTAGTTGATCATGATAGGATTTTTTGTGGTCAAGATGGTTTAAAAGCGATGATAGCTGAGTGCAAAAGTTCTTTAGTGGTAAATGCTATAGTAGGTTTTGCAGGCTTAAGTTCAAGTCTTATGGTGCAAAAGCTTGGTAAAATTTTAGCCTTGGCAAACAAAGAAAGCCTAGTAGTAGCAGGGAAATTTTTTGACACTTCTAAGATTAAAGCCATAGATAGCGAACATGCAGCACTAAAGTGCTTGATAGATAAAAGAAAAGATATTAAAAAGCTTTTTATCACGGCAAGTGGCGGGGCCTTTTATAATTATAAAATCAAAGATTTAAAAAATGTCAGTGTAAAAGAAGCTCTTAAGCATCCTAACTGGAGCATGGGAGCTAAGATCACCATAGATAGTGCTAGCATGTGTAATAAACTTTTTGAAATTATCGAAGCTTATCATCTTTACGGTATTAAACAAATAGATGCTTTGATAGAAAGAAAGTCTTTAGTGCATGCTTTATGTGAATTTAAAGATGGTGGTATGAGTGCATATTTTTCTCATGCAAATATGCGTTTGTCTATAGCTCAAGCGATTTTAGATGAGCATGATCAAAGCTTTATAGAAAATTTGGATTTGTTAGCTATGCCAAGTTTAAAATTTGAAAAAATTAGTTTAAAAAAATATCCTATATTTTCACTTAAAGATGAGCTTTTGAAAAAGCCTGACTTGGGTGTGATTATAAATAGTGCAAACGAATATATGGTGTATCAATTTTTAGCCCAAAAAGCGCAGTTTTTAGACATAACTAAGGGTGTTTTTAAGGCACTAGATCATTTTGGTGTGCCAAAGATTAACCAAATTGAAGATGTTTTTGAGTATGATAAGCAAGTTAGGCTTTATTTAGATAAGGAAATGAAGTGAGATATTTTTTAAGTATTTTGATTTTTATAAATGTGGTTTTTGCTTTAGAGTTTAGCGTTAAAGAAAATGGAAAAAGTTTAGATGATAATAATACGGTTTTAATCCTTGGAGGTATACAAGGAGACGAGCCAGGTGGGTTTCATGCTGCTAGTTTGCTTTTGAGTGATTATAATATCACTAAAGGTAAAATTATTGTCGCACCAAATTTAGCTTTTGAAAGTATTATTGCTAGAAATAGAGGAAATTTTGGAGATTTAAATAGAAAATTTGCCCATATAGATGAAAACGATCCTGATTTTCACACTATAGAGCGCATAAAAAAGCTTATTTTGGAACCTGAGGTAAATATGGTTATAAATTTGCACGATGGAAGTGGATTTTATAGACCTCAATATGAAAGCAAAGATAAAAATCCAAATCGCTGGGGCAATACTAGTATTATTGATCAAAGTGAGGTAAATTCTACTAAATATGCAGATTTGGAAAATATTGCTAAAGAAGCAGTGGAAAATATCAATAAAGCTTTAGTTAAAGAAGAACATCAATATCATTTAAAAAACACCAAAACCCAAGAAAGCAATGATAAAGATATGCTAAAGGCTTTAACTTATTTTGTGGTGTCAAATCACAAAGCAGCCTTTGCTAATGAAGCGAGCAAAAATTTACCAACGCATTTAAGAGTATATTATCATCTTTTGGCAGTGGAGTATTATCTAAAAAAGGCAAATATAGAATTTCAAAGAACTTTTGATTTAACTCCAAATGGAGTTTATAGAGCTATTGAAAAGCCTTTGGAGGTAAAACTTTTTAATGATAAAATTTTACTTTATCTTGATAAACCTGCTAGTGCTATAAATTTTTTACCTTTTCCTATTAATCAAGCTTTAAATTATGAAGCAAGTAATGAGATTACTGCAGTAATTTCCAATGTTAACTCATATTCAATCAATTATGGCAATCGCTTGCAAACAAGATTGTATCCTGAGTATTTTGAATTTTCAAATGCTCTAGATAGTGTTGAAGTGATAGTAGATGGAAAAAATATACAAACAAATTTTGCTCAAAAAATTATGGTAAAAGATAATTTTAAAATACCTTCTATAGCAGGTGTAAGAGTTAATGTTATAGGTTTTGATAGGGGTGTTGATGAAAGTGATATTGTTATAAGCAAAAACCAAATGCAAAGCCGTTATTCTTTGGATAAAAAAAGAAAAATTTACAGAGTAGAATTTTATGAGCTAAAGAATGCAAATTTAGCCGATCAAGTTTTAGAAAGAAAGACTAATTTTAAAGAAATTAAAAAAGCAAATATACCTGCAAAAGCCATAGAAAAAGCAGAACAAAAAGACAAATTTATCGGTATGATTTTAGTGGAATTTCAATGAGAGATTTGATTCTTGCCATAGAAAGCTCTTGTGATGATAGTTCTATTGCTATCATTAATAAAAATAGCTTTGAGTGTATCTTTCATACAAAAATTTCTCAAGAAAATGCCCATAGTGCTTATGGAGGGGTGGTGCCCGAGCTTGCCGCAAGATTACATAGTGAAGCTTTACCTAAGATTTTAAAAAGATGCCAAAAATACCTTGATAAACTTTGCGCCATAGCAGTTACAAATGAACCTGGCCTTAGTGTGAGTTTGATAGGTGGAGTAGCTATGGCTAAAATGCTTGCTATTAGTTTAAATTTACCGCTCATTGCGATTAATCATCTAAAAGGGCATATTTATTCTATGTTTTTAGATAAAAAAGCTAATTTTGATATGGGTGTGTTGCTTGTAAGTGGTGGGCATACTATGGTGCTTTTTATTAATGAGCAAGGTAAAATCACAGAATTAGCAAGAACAACCGATGATAGCTTTGGAGAAAGCTTTGATAAAGTAGCAAAAATGATGGATCTTGGCTATCCTGGTGGAGCTATCATAGAAAATTTAGCTAAAAATGTAAAAGAAAGTGATTTGGAATTTAGCATACCCTTGCTTCATTCTAAAGATTTAGCTTATAGTTTTTCAGGGCTTAAAAACCAAGTGCGTTTGGAAATTTTAAAAGAAGAATTAAGTTTGGAGCGTAAAAGTAAAATTGCCTTTGCATTTCAAAAAGCAGCCATAGCTCATATTTTAAACAAGTTAGAAAAAATTTTTAAAGAGTATAAATTTAAACGCTTTGGTATAGTAGGCGGAGCTAGTGCAAATTTAAGCTTAAGAAGTCAAATAGAGCATTTATGTCAAAGTTATCAATGTGAGCTTTTGCTAGCTCCGCTTGAGTATTGTTCGGATAATGCTTTGATGATAGCAAGGGCAGCTTGTGAGGCTTATGAGCGTAAAGAATTTGTAAATATAGAAGATGATCTTATAAAGCCTAAGGTAGAAAACTTACAAGGCATGTTATGAAAAAAGCTTTTACTATTATAGAGCTTGTGTTTGTAGTAATTATACTTGGAGTTTTAGCTGCGGTTGCTCTGCCAAAATTTAGTACAAGTAAAGATGAGGCAAGTGTAGTTCAAGCTTTGGGAAATTTAAAAATTTTTATTAATGATATAAGTGTTTATATATTAAAAAATGAAAGTCTTTCAAATATAGCTTTAATGAGCAATGTAACAAATATAAAAAATGAAGACTTATCAAATTTGCAAAATTCCACCAAAGAACTTGATTTTAGTGTAGGAAATGATGAGCAATGTTTTAAAGTGCTTTTTGTAGATAAAGAAAGTGTTTTGCTTTTAGCACTTATGGTAGATAATGCTCAAAAAAGCAAAGCTCAAAATATAGCAGATTTAAAAAATCAAGCTTTGAAAGATCCTAAAAATCAAAGCATAAAAACTCAATTAGATGAGGCTTTAAATGCTTTTAGTCAAAGTGAATTTGCAAGCACTTCAAAATCTAAAGCTTGTCAAGGTCTAATCCACTCTAAAGCTTTTAAAGATTTAGCTACTAGAGTGTATTTTCTAAGTG